>JBKHWW010000127.1:0-4064 GCA_046566345.1 Actinomycetes bacterium | reverse complement strand
CCAGGGCACAGGCGAGGAACGCAGAGGCAAGGAGACGACGATCATGACCGAGCAGTTGGAACGGACCGGTTCTGCGCGAAGCGCGCGAGGGGTTGACGGGGGATCGTCCCCCGTTTCTGGCTACGACGCGCGGGCGGCCCAGGAGCGCTGGGCCGCGTATTGGGAAGAGCACCAGACGTTCGCCGCGCGTGATGACGACTCGGCGGAGCGGCGCTACGTGCTCGACATGTTCCCCTACCCCTCCGGCGACCTCCACATGGGCCACGCAGAGGCGTTCGTGATGGGCGACGTCGCCGCGCGCTACTGGCTGATGCGCGGCTTCGACGTCATGCACCCCATCGGCTGGGACTCCTTCGGCCTGCCCGCCGAGAACGCTGCGATCCAACGAAACGCCCACCCGGCCGAATGGACGTACGCCAACATCGAGACGCAGGCGGCGTCGTTCAAGCGGTACGGCCTGAGCTTCGACTGGACGCGACGCCTCCACACGTCCGACCCCGACTACTTCCGCTGGACGCAGTGGCTGTTCCTGCAGTTCTACGAGCGGGGGCTGGCCTACCGCAAGGCCTCCTTCGTCAACTGGTGCCCGAACGACCAAACGGTGCTGGCCAACGAGCAGGTTGTGCAGGGCGAGTGCGAGCGCTGCGGGGCGGCCGTGACCAAGCGTCGACTCACCCAGTGGTACTTCAAGATCACCGACTACGCCCAGCGGCTGCTGGACGATATGGCAGCACTCGAAGGCAGATGGCCCGACCGCGTCCTGGCGATGCAGCGCAACTGGATCGGCCGCTCGGAGGGGGCCTACGTCGACTTCACGGTCGAGGGTCGCGACGAACCGCTCAGCGTCTTCACCACGCGCCCGGACACCCTCTACGGCGCTACCTTCTTCGTGGTCGCCCCCGACGCGCCGCTGGCCGACGAACTGGTCACCGACGCCCAGCGGCCGGCATTCGAGGCGTACCTCGACAAGACCAAGGCGTCCTCAGAGATCGAGCGCCAGTCGACCGACCGGCCCAAGAAGGGCGTGTTCACGGGTCGGTACGCGATCAACCCCGTCAACGGCGAGAAGCTGCCGATCTGGGCGGCCGACTACGTGCTGGCCGAGTACGGCACCGGCGCGATCATGGCCGTTCCCGCCCACGACCAACGCGACCTGGACTTCGCCCGAACCTTCGGCATCGAGGTGCGCGTGGTCATCGACACAGGCGAGCCCGATCCCAATGAGTCGGGGGTGGCCACGTCCGGTGACGGGACCTACATCAACAGCGCCGTGTTGGACGGCCTGCCCGACAAGGCGTCCGGTGTCGCGGCGATCAACGCCAAGCTGGAGTCCGACGGAACCGGAAAGGCGGCCGTCACCTACCGCTTGCGTGACTGGTTGCTCAGCCGTCAGCGGTTCTGGGGCTGCCCGATTCCGATCGTCCACTGCTCCGACTGCGGCGAGGTACCGGTGCCTTCCGAGCAGTTGCCCGTGCTCCTTCCCGACCTGCGCGGCGCCGACCTCTCGCCGAAGGGTGTCTCGCCATTGGCGGGGCCGGCGGCCTCGGCCTGGCGCACCGTCGGTTGCCCCCGGTGCGGCGGCGCGGCCGAGCGCGACGCTGACACCATGGACACGTTCGTCGACTCGTCCTGGTACTACTTCCGCTACTGCTCGCCGAACGAGGCACACGCCCCGTTCGACGTGGAGGCGGTGCGCCGCTGGGCTCCGATCGACCAGTACGTCGGCGGGGTCGAGCACGCGATCCTGCACCTCCTGTACAGCCGGTTCTTCACCAAGGTGCTCAACGACGCCGGCCTCATCGACTTCGGCGAGCCCTTTACGCGGCTGCTCAACCAGGGCCAGGTCACCAACGGCGGCAAGGCGATGAGCAAGTCGCTGGGCAACGGCGTGGACCTGGGCGAACAGATCGACCTGCACGGCGTGGACGCCATCCGCACGGCGATCGTCTTCGCTGGCCCCCCCGAGGACGACATCGACTGGCAGGCGATGTCGCCGTCGTCGACCAGCAAGTTCCTCCAGCGTGCGCACCGCCTCGCCGGTGACGTGACGTCGGCCCCGGGAGCGGATCCTGGGAGCGGTGACCTCGGCGTCCGGCGGTCGACGCATCGGTCGATCGCGGACGTCACCGAGGCGGTCGAGTCGCACCGCTTCAACGTTGCCGTCGCCCGGATCATGGAGTTGGTCAACGCCACCCGCAAGGCCATCGACAGCGGCCCCGGGGGCGGCGACCCGGCCGTCCGCGAGGCCGCTGAATTCGTCGCCCAGTCACTGAGCCTGGTCGCCCCCTACCTGGGCGAGGAGATGTGGGAGCTGCTGGGCCAGGAACCCTCCGTGGCCCGGTCCGCGTGGCCGGAGGCCGACCCGGAGTTGCTCGTGCAGGACACGGTCACCGTGGTGGTCCAGGTCCAGGGCAAGGTCCGGGCAAGGCTGGAACTCCCGGCCACGGTGTCCGAGGCGGACGCCACGGTCGCGGCCATGGCCGACGAGGGCGTTCAGCGAGCCCTCGACGGCCGCGGCGTGGCCAAGGTGATCGTGCGCCTGCCCAAGATGGTGAGCATCGTCCCGGCGTGACGCCGCCGGAAAAGGGCGGACGTCAGTCGATCGCGAGGTCGGCCACGATCGCGTGATGGTCGCTCCCCGGCAGCGGGACGGTACGGAACGACGTGGCGGTGACCCGGTCGTTGGTCAGCACGTGGTCGATGGCCACCATCGGGGGCAACCAATCGATGCCGGCGTTGTAGGTGGGCTGCCATCCCGCGCCGGCCTCTTGCGCGCCGAGTTCCAGGCCGAGGCCGTCGGTCAGGCGGCGCAGCGTCAGGTGCTCGGGCGTGGCGTTCAGGTCGCCGACGACGGCCACAGGTTCGGACAGGTGCGGGGTGATGGCGCGGCGCAAGATGTTCCCTTCGTGCTCCCACACGTGTCCCCCCGGGAGCATGTTGAGCGGGTGGGCGGCCACGAGGGTGAGGGGGACGGGGTCGGCGCTGACGCGGATCACATACTGGTCGAACCGGCTGTCCACCTGTGCCAGCGCCTCCATCGGGAATCGGGCCAGGACCAGGGTCGGTGCGGCTCCCTCGCGCGCGGCGGAGTCCCCTTCTCGGCCGAGTCGGTGCGGGTAGTGCGCCAGCGCCGCGGCGATCGTCGGTGAGCCCACGAACGCCTCCGTCGCCTCGAGCAGGACCAGCACGTCGGCGTCCGACTCGCGGATCGCCGCCGCCACAGCTTCGGGACCGGCCCGGCCGCCGTGGACGTTGGCGGCCATCACCCGCAGCGTTGGAGCGTCGACGGTCGGCGGCGTGTGCGGCCAGTAGGGACGCGTCCAGCTGACCTGGAGGACGAACGCGGCGATGGTCCCGGCGGCCAGCAACTTGCCGGGGCCGCGTGCGCCAGCGAGGAATCCGACGGTCGCGACCAGCCACAGGATCATGCCGTAGGGGATGAGGGCTGAGATCGCGGCGACCTCGGACGTCAGCGACTGGATCTCGGGAACGAGGTAGAGCAGCACGAAGAGACCGCCCCCCAGGACGCCTCCCCAGGCCAGGGCGAGGAACAACAGCCCTCCGACGTGCGACACGGCCACAGCTTTCCATCCCCGTCAAGCGGCGGCCCTTGTGGACAACGTGTCCGCGGTGGGGGTTGTCCACAGAGTCCGCTATCGGGTGATCGGGAGTGGCGCGCACTGCCCAAGGTGGCGACATGCAGAGGCTGAGGCCAGACCCGGTGATGGGCGACGTCGTCCGTGCTCGGCTCGACGCCCTCGTCGCCGAGATCGCCCCGCGTCGCCCGCTGGATCGCCCCCATCGGCTCGCGGGGGCGGCGGGCCCCGGCCCCGACGCCGAGCCGGTCGACGAACCGCCGTCGGTCGACGAGCCGGTGCCTGCCGGGGAGCCGGTGCCTGCCGAGCAGTCGACGATGGCGAAGGCGCTCGCCCGCACGTGGGAATTCGGCCGAGCGCACCTGGCCGTGGTCGGCGTGGTGGGGCTCGTCGGGCTGTTGGGTGCGGTGTGGAGCCTGACGCAGGCGCGCACGGTACCGATCGCCGTCGCCTCGCCCACCGCGGTCT
>JBKHWW010000126.1:0-8662 GCA_046566345.1 Actinomycetes bacterium | reverse complement strand
GGTTGATCGTGCTCCGCCGAGCCTACTGCACCCCCCCAACCGGCCCTCGGGCTGCCATCGGTTCGACGAAATGTCGACAGATCCCTCGACGACCCGACGGTCCATCCCACTCCGGTGGCCGGCACCGAGGGACCCAACTGGATCGTGGTCGGCACCGAGGGCGGCTTCCTGCCCGCACCGGTCGAGGTGCCGGCGCACCCGACCACCTGGGTGAACGACCCGACGGTGTTCAACGCCGGCAACGTCGACCAGCACTCGTTGCTGGTGGCTCCCGCCGAGCGCTTCGACGTGGTCGTCGACCTGTCGCAGTACGCGGGCCAGACGTTGATCGTCTACAACGACGCACCGGCGGCTTTCCCGGCCCGCGACCCGCGCTACGACTACTACACCGGCAACGGCGACTACCGCGACTCCGGCGGCGCGGCGTCCACCCTGCCCGGCTACGGGCCGAACACGCGCACGATGATGCAGATCAAGGTGGCTGGGTCGCCGTCGGCGGCCTTCGACAAGGACGCGCTCAAGGCGGCGTTCGCGCACAAGGCGGACGGCACCGGCGTGTTCGAGAAGGGCCAAAAGCCTACGATCGTTGGCCAGGGCGAGTACAACTCCGCCTACGGCACGGCGTTCCAGACCAACGGCCCGCTCAACGGCACGGTGCAGATCTACGACACCTCGGTCACCTTCGACCGGCTCGTGGACGCCGACGCTGCCACCGCGCCCGGCGCTCCGTTCACCACGTCGACGGCTGCCGAACGGCTCACCGTCAACCTGAAGCCGAAGATGATTCAGGACGAGATGGGCGAAGCATTCGAGCGGGAATACGGCCGGATGAGCGGCTTCCTGGGGGTGGAAACACCGAACGCCCAGGCGGGTCTGCAGAACATGATCCTGTACGGGTTCGCGATGCCACCCACCGAGATCATCGACGGCCTCGAGCTGCCACCCGGCATGGAGGCGACGCCGATCGCGTCGGCCGATGACGGAACGCAGATCTGGAAGTTCACTCACAACGGGGTGGACACGCATCCCATCCACTTCCACCTCTACGACGTTCAACTCCTGAACCGGGTCGGCTGGGACGGCATCGTCCGTAAGCCGGATCCGACCGAGCTGGGCTGGAAGGACACCGTTCGCATCAGCCCGCTCGAGGACACGATCGTGGCCCTGCGGCCGATCATCCCGCCGATCCCGAGCGGGTGGAACGGCCTGCCCAACAGCGTCAGGTTGCTCGACCCGTCCATGGCCGCCGGCACGTTCCTGGAGAACACGACGCAACAAGAGGCCGCCGGGCTGCCCATCTTCGGCTTCAATCCCGACGGCGAACCGATCGACGTGGTGAACCACTACGTCAACTTCGGCTGGGAGTACGTGCTCCACTGCCACATCCTCAGCCACGAGGAGATGGACATGATGCGCACCCAGGCCGTGGCCGTGAACCCCGCCGCGCCCACGGGCGTCAGCGCCACCAAGTCGGGCAACGGCAACAACCGGATCTACACGGTCCGGTGGACCGACAACTCCAAGAATGAGACCGCGTTCGTCGTCGAGCGGCGACCGGCGGGCTCCACGGGCGCCTGGGAACGGATCGCGATGGTCCAGACCGAGGCCCGGGTCAACATGACGGCTAACCCGACCGGCCAGACCGGCACCGGTGCGGCCACCGGACCGGCCCAGTACGTCGACCGGATCGGCAACCCGAACCGGGACTTCGTGTACCAGGTGTACGCGATCAACACCGTCGGCGACACGTGGGACTACGCCAACCCGGCGTTCAACAACATCTCGCCGGGCGGCGGCTTCCCGACGATCACCGTCGACAGCCGTACCTCCCCGCAGGCGGTCGGCGACCCCGTCGCGGCTCCGACAAGCCTGGCCGGCACCCTCACCGTGAAGAACAAGAACACCTCCACGGTGAACCTCACCTGGACGGACAATTCGGCCAACGAGACCGGGTTCCTGATCCAGCGCACCAACAGCGACGGCACCAACGTCGTGAACGCCACGGTCGGCCCGAACGTCACCACGTTCACCCAGACCGTCACGTCGGGCGTGGCCTACGTCTACCGGGTCCATGCCTTCAGCAACACCACCCAGTCGGGCTGGTCGAACACGCTGGCGCTGCCGTAACCCCCTCGACCACGAGGGCCCGGGCTCACTCGCCCGGGCCCTCGTGCGTCACCCTGTCGGCAGCGACCGTCAGCTGTAGACGTGAGGGGCCAGGGTGCCGACATCGGTCAGGTTGCGATAGCGGCCCGCGTAGTCGAGGCCGTACCCCACGACGAACTCGTTGGGCAGATCGAACCCGACGTACTTCACCTCGACGGGGCTCTTGAGTGCCTCCGGTTTGCGGAACATCGTCATGATCTCGAGGCTCGCCGGCCTGCGGGAGTTCAGGTTCTGGATCAGGTAGGCCAGCGTGAGGCCGGTGTCGATGATGTCCTCGACCACCAGGACATGGCGGCCCTCGATGTCGGTGTTCAGGTCCTTAAGGATGCGGACCACGCCCGAACTCTGGGTGCCAGACCCGTAAGAAGAAATCGCCATCCAGTCCATCTGCACGTGGATGCGCAGGTGCCGCGACAAATCGGCCATCACCATCACCGCACCGTTGAGCACGCCCACCAGCAACAAGTCTTTGTCGACGTACTCGGCGTCCACCGCGGCCGCGATCTCTGCCAGCCGCGCCTGCACCTCGTCGTTGGTGTGTAGGACCTTGGTCAGTTCGCTGCTGATGTGCGATGCGTCCACGGGCGTACCCTAGCGCGACTCGAAGTGCAGCATTCCGTCCGCCCGGCGAACCCGCCCACCGGGCACGTCCACGCCTCGCTGCCCGTGCCAGTGCGTCACCAGACGCTCCACGGCGTCCACGTGTGCCGCGGAGACGTCGCGTGCCCCCTCTCGCCTCAGCCAGCCCGTCACCAGCGAGCGCCGCAGGGCAGGGGCGAGCCCCCGCAGGGCCGCACAGTCCCCCGCCGTCGCCGGCGCCTCGGCCGCGGCGGCGGCGTCCAGCACGGCGGACGCCTCGGCGCTGAGCCGCGCGGTGCGGGCCAGCGCCTCGCGGATGCCCGGGCCCAGTTGGGCCTCCATCACGGGCAGGACGACCTCCCGGACGCGCACCCGGGCGAACCGGCGGTCCGCGTTCATCGGGTCTTCCCACGGATCAAGGGACAGCTCCCCACACGCGCCGCGGGTTACCTCACGGCCGATCCCGAGCATCGGCCGCCTGAACGGCCCGCGTGCGGCGGGCATTCCCCCCAGTGAGCGGACGCCTGACCCGCGGGCCAGCCCGAGCAGCACCGTTTCTGCCTGGTCGTCGAGCGTGTGGCCGAGCAGCACCAGTTCCCCGGGTTGAGCCGCGGCGGCCAGTGCGGCGTAGCGCGCCTCACGGGCGGCGGCCTCCAATCCTGATCCGGCCGAGGCGACGTCGACGCGCACGGCGTCCGCGACCATCCCGAAGCCGGCCAGCGCGCTGACCACCGCGGCGGCGCGGGCGTCCGAACCTGTTTGGAGGCCGTGGTCGATCACGACCCCGCGCACGCGGGTGCCGCGGGCTCGGGCGGCGTGCCCGGCGGCCCACGCCAACGCCAGAGAGTCGGCCCCGCCGGAGCAGGCCACTACCCACGGCCCGGGAGGGAGGGCGGCCACCGCCTGGACCACGGCCAGGGTGTCGGCGCCGAGGGCGCGGCGGGCCATCAGCCGTGGACCCGGCGCACCCACTGGGCGGGGTGGGCGATCTCGTCGGGGGTGGGCAGGTTCGCCGGCCCCTCGTAGACCCTGTTCAGGCCATCCACCCCAACCCGGCCGATGACCGCCCTGCAGAAGCGGGCACCGTCGCGGTACTGGGCCAACTTGAGATCCATCCCCAGGGCGGAGTTGAGCACCTTCGTCCACCCCCCGCGGTTGCGGCGCTTCTCGAACCGGCGTCGGATCGTGGCCACGCTGGGCACCACGTCGGGGCCGACCCGGTCCATCATGTCGTCGGCGTAGCCCTCCAGGAGGCTCATCACCGCGCCCACCCGCTCGAACACCCGTTGCTGGGCGGGAGTGGTGACGGCCTCGATCAGGCTCCGCGGACGCCCGCGGCGCGGCTCGTCACCGGTGTCGGCCAGCAGCCGGCCGACCTCGCCCAGGAAGTGCGCTCTCAGCCAGGGCGCGCGGGCGAACTGCAGCCGGTGAGTCTGCTCGTGGAGACAGACCCACAGGCGGAAGTCTGCGTGGTCGACCGCCATGTGCCGCTCGATCCGCGCCACGTTGGGCGCCACCAACACCAGGGACGGCTGCGCCGAGAAGGGGAGGAACTGGCCCAGGATCCGGGTGCCTAGCAGCGCCAAGACACCGCCGAGCTGCGCGCCGTTGGCGCGGGCGACCGCCCTGTCGACTGCCCGCTCAGGCACCGGCACGGGCGCCCCGCCGCCTCGGCGAGCATCGTCATCGTCATCTCTACGTTGGTGCGCACCCAACTCGCCCGATCGATCACCAGCATCGCGCCGCCGGCCGGCGCTTCCAGCCGGGTCACCTCGGCCACCGGCGCGACGGACGCCAGCGCGGCGGTGCGGAGGCCGGCGACGACCTCGGCGGCTTCGCCCGGGGTGAGTGCGGGCCCGGGCGGAACCAGCCTCGCGCCCACCGTCGCGGCGACGGTGGCGTCAATGAACGGCAGCGCAGGCATGCCGCCAGCCTACGGGCCCGCCCCGCCAGCCTCGTCAGCTGCAGCCGCAGGACGCCACGGCGGCGGCGACCCGGTCGAGCCAGGCCCGCGCCGAGGTTTGCCCCGCGCCCCCGGAGACCATGAAGGCGAACACCAGCGGCTGCCCGTCGGCTGTGACCGTGTAACCGGTCAGGGTGTTCACACCGCGGATCGTGCCCGTCTTCGCGCGCACGACCCCTCGCCCGGCGACCGCGTCCGGCCGGTCGAAGCGCTCGAACAGGGTGCCGCTCACCCCTGCGACCGGCAGCCCGGTGGCCACCGGACGCAGTCGGGGTTCGGTGAACCCCCTGCGGACGGCGCCGACGAGCGCGTCGGGGGTGACCTGGTTGGTGACGGCGATACCCGCCCCGTCGCGGACCGCCATGCCCTCGCTCCACAGGCCGAGCGCCTGCAGCCGCTCGGCGAACACGGCCGCGCCGCTCTCGGGCGACGCCGGCCGGCCCTGCTCCAGGGCCACGTGCCACAGCAGGGTCTCGGCGGCGTCGTTGTCGGAGTCGGCGAGGGTGCGCTCGGCGATGACGCCTACCGGGAGCGAATCGATGCGGGCCACCTCCGAGGCCTCGGCTGGGGTGCTGGACGCGGCGGTGCCGCGGACCTCAATCCCGCGGGCACGCAGCTGCTCGGCGAAGCGCTCGGCGGCGAACAGGGCCGGATCGGGGTGCCGCTCGAAGGCGTCCGGCGCCAGGCTGAGCCGCGCGTGGTCGACGGTCAGGGCGGTAATGGGAGCCACGGAGCGCGCGAAGATGGGCGGCCACTCGGGGTTCCAGCCCGGCCCCGAGAACAGCGAGGCGTCGTAGCCCAAGGAGACAGCGGCGGTCCCCCGCTGCCGCAGGGCGGACGCCGTCGCGTCGGCCAGCTCTTCCAGCGACGCCGCCTGGGGGTAGGCGTCCTGGCGCACCGAGGCGAGCAGCGGGTCGCCTCCGCCGCGCAGGACGAGCCGGCCGTCGGGTGCCAGCAACGTCGCGGTCTCGAACCGGCGGTCGGGGCCGAGAGAATCCAGGGCGACCAGGACGGTGAGCACCTTCAGGCTGGACGCCGGCGCCCGGGCCCCGGATCCGGTCCGGTAAAGCTCGGCGCCGCTGGCGGCGTCCACCACGAGGCCGACCACATCACCCACGCCTTCGCGGGAAAGGGACTCGATGGTCGCGGAGAGGACCGCGGCGTCCGCCTGCCGCGTGGGTGCGGCCAGCATCGGCAGGACCGGCTGGGGCGGCTCGGCCACCTCGGGGCGCTCGAGGCGCCCGGACCCGACCCGCGGGTCGTCGGCCAACTGCGGCCGGACCACGAATTGGAGCGCGAGGGTGGCCAACACGGTGAGGAGCGCAGCCGCCCAGAGGGCCACCCCAGCCACCCGTCGGCGCCGCCGCGGATCGGGCGTTCGGGCGTGCGCCACAGCCGCACCTCCTCTTCGCGCCCTGTCGTGGGGCGTGTGCCCATCATCGCGCACCCGCTACCCTGTCGGCGTGGCCCACTGGCCCCCCGAACACGACAAAGGACCATCATGCGCGCCTCCTTCGAACGACCCAAGGTCAAGCCCCCGCTCCACTTCGACGTGACGGTGGAGATCCCCAAGGGGAACAAGAACAAGTACGAGATGGATCACCACAACGGTCGGATCCGCCTGGACCGGACCCTGTTTACCGCCACCGCCTACCCCAACGACTACGGGTTCATCGAGGGCACCCTCGGCCAGGACGGCGACCCGCTGGACGCGATGGTGCTGCTGCCCGAGGCGACGTTCCCGGGCTGCCTCATCGAGTGCCGGGCGATCGGCATGTTCCGCATGCAGGACGAGATGGGCGGCGACGACAAGGTGCTGTGCGTCCCGGTGGCCGACCTGCGCCAGGAGAGCCTGCGCAACCTGACCGACATCCCCGACCTGACCCTGCTCGAGATCGAGCACTTCTTCAGCGTCTACAAGGACCTGGAGCCGGGCAAGTCGGTGGAGGGCGCGGTCTGGACCGGACGCGCCGACGCCGAGAACGAGATCCGCGCGTCATGGGACCGCGCCCGTGGCACGTCGCACGCCAACGAGTTCACCCCGCCGCCCGGTGGCGACGCCAAGGACACCATCGGGGGGCTGCACGACGAGGACGCCGAAGCCGAGGGCACGGCGGCTCACTGACCTGTCGGGCGGGGGCGCTAGCCTGAGCCGGTGCCTGGAGCCAGCCGCCCCCGCCCCCGCCACGTCCTCGCCCACCTCAGCGACACCCACCTGACCGGTGACGGTTCCCTGGTGGGTGGGGTGGTGGACGCCCGCGCGCAGCTGCGTACAGCGCTCGACGTCCTGACTACCTGGAACGTCCGCTGTGACGCCTGGGTCCTGTCCGGGGACCTCTCCGACGACGGCTCCCTCTCCTCGTACGCGGCCCTGCGCGCCGAGGTGGCGGACGCCGCGGCGTCCGTCGGCACGCCGGTGGTGTGGGCGACAGGCAACCACGACGACAACGCGGCGTTCCGCGCCGGCGTTCTCGGGTTGCCCGCCGAAACCGGCCCGTTCCTCGCCGAGCACGACCTCGACGGCCTGCGCGTGCTCGTGCTGGACACGAACCTCCCCGACACCCCTGCCGGAAGGGTGTCGGCAGAAGCCCTCGACTGGCTCGCCGAGAGGCTCGCGACGCCGGCGCCCAGCGGCACGGTCCTCGTGATGCACCACCCCCCGATGCCCCCGCTGCAGGACGCCGCGTGGCGGTGGCCGTTGACCAATCCCGAGGCGGTGGCGTCGGTGCTGCGCGGCTCCGACGTGCGCGCCATCCTCTCGGGCCACTTCCACCACTCCGCTTTCGGTGTCTTCGCCCGGGCGGGCGTCTGCGTCGCGCCCTCGCTGGTCTACACCCAAGACGTCACCCTGGGCCTCGACCTGCGCGGCCAAGACGCCAACCAGGGGTTCGCCGTCGTTGAGGTCTACCCCGACACGGTGACGCACACCGTGGTGCCGCTGACCCGGGGGCGCGGCGTCCACGGCTACCTGCCGGCCGGCTGAAGCTACTCACGCGGCGACGGGCGCGCAGGGTCCCGGCCGAGCGGGTGGCTAGGCTCGGTCTATGCCGGCGCAGCGCGACCTCCACGCCCTGCCCAAGGCGCACCTCCACCTCCACTTCACCGGGTCGATGAGCGTGCCCACCCTGGTGCACCTCGCCGACGCCCGCCGCGTCGAGCTACCCGCTTCGCTCATCGACTCGGTCGCCCTCGATGTGCCCGCCGACAAGCGCGGCTGGTTCCGCTTCCAGCGCTTCTACGACACCGCCCGGGCCGTCGTGAAGGGCGAGGACGCTCTGCGGACGGTGGTCCGCCAGGCCGCGGCCGAGGACGCCGCCGAGGGGTCGCGCCGCCTCGAGCTGCAAGTCGACCCCACGTCGTACGCCGGCTCGGTCGGCGGCCTGCAACCTGCCCTCGAGATCATCTGCGACGAGGCGCGGGTAGCCTCGGCTGCCTCCGGCGTGCAGGTGGGGATCGTCGTGGCGGCGTCCCGGATCAGACACCCCTTCGACGCCCGCACGCTGGCCAGGCTGGCGGCGCGGCACGCCGGTCAGGGGCCGGGTCAGGTCTGCGCGTTCGGGCTGAACAACAACGAGTGGGACGGGGACACCCGCGAGTGGGACGGCGCCTTCCGGATCGCGCGCCGGGCCGGGCTGCCCGGCGTCCCGCACGGCGGCGAACTGCGCGGGCCTGAGCACCTCGCCGAAGTCGTCGAGCACCTGCGCCCCACGAGAATCGGGCACGGCGTCCGGGCGACCGAGGACCCCGACCTGCTGTCGCGGATCGTGGACGCGGGCATCGCCTTCGAGGTGTGCCCGGCCTCCAACGTGCACCTGGGCGTGTACCACGAACTCGCCGACGTCCCGCTGACCGTGCTCCTGGACGCCGGCGCGGAGGTCGCGCTCGGCGCCGACGACCCGCTGCTGTTCCTCTCCAGGCTGGTGGACCAGTACCGGACAGCCCGCGTCGTCCACG
>JBKHWW010000125.1:0-33560 GCA_046566345.1 Actinomycetes bacterium | reverse complement strand
CGGGCGGGCCGCCGTCCACGCCGGTGACGGTGACCGTGTCCAGGTGCAGCGCGCCCTCGGCGTACACGCCGGGTCCGAACACCGGCGCACCGGAGTTGGGGCCGCCGGTGACGTCCAGGTCGGTCAGGGTCAGGGAACTGGCGTCGTCGGTGCTCTCGATCACCCCGGTGTCGGCGCAGGTCTGCACGATGGCCGCCGCGTTGCCCTGGACGGTCAACGCCATGCCCTCGGTGTGCGACAACGGGCCGCTGCAGACGCTCAGGTGGTAGGTGCCCGCCGCCAGCACGATGGTGTCGTCGGTTCCGTTCGCGCCGGCCGAGGCGAACGCCTCGCGCAGCGAGGTGACTCCGTCGACGGGATTGACCACGTCGGCGAATGTGGTGACCGTGAACGTGGCGGCCCGGGCGGGCTGTTGGCCGGCTACCAGGGGGCCGACCAGGCCCAGCAGGAACAGCCCGGTCAGCGCGGTCGCACGCGCCCTGCGTCGCTCCAGCATGTGTGTGCCCCCGTCCCCCGGCGCGGCCCCGCGCGCGCCGGCTCAGCCTAAGTCGGAGGAGGCCGGGCGGTCTCTACGTGATACTGCGTAGGCGACGCTCGCACCGGCCCGGGCCGGCAACGGCTGGCACGTCTGCGGTGATGACATCGGGTCCCGGCTGTGCTCTGCTTGTCTGGTGCGCATGGTCGCCGCCGACTATCTGATCGTGGGGGCGGGCGCGGCCGGAATGGCCTTCGCCGACGCGCTGCTGGATCACGCCGACGTCCGGGTTGCGCTGGTGGACGGCCGGCACGGTGTCGCCGGACATTGGCTGGACGCCTACCCGTTCGTCCGGCTGCATCAGGCGTCTGCGTTCTACGGGGTCGCGTCGACGCAGCTGGGTCAGGGACGGACTCAGTCCACGGGGCCCGAGATCGGGCTCTACGAGCGCGCGACTGCGCCCCAGGTCGTGGCGTACTACGCGGGGGTGCTCGAGCGGCTGACGGCGTCTGGTCAGGTGCTCTTCTTCTCGAACTGCGAGTACCGAGGCGGCGCGGGGTTCGTGTCGGTGCTGTCCGGGAAGCGCTACGAGGTCACCGGGTCGCCGCGGATCGTGGATGCCCGTTACCTCTCCCCGGACATCCCGGCCCGCACGCCGCCGCCGTTCGCGGTCGCCGACGGTGCCCGGGTCATCACGGTGAACGAGTTGGCGCGGGTCGCGGACGCCCCACGCGAGTTCGTCGTCGTCGGCTCGGGTAAGACCGCCACGGACGCCTGCGTCTGGCTCCTCGACCGTGGCGTCGATCCGGACGCGATCCGCTGGATCCGGCCTCGGGAACCCTGGATGATCAACCGTGCCGTGTTGCAGCCCGATCCGGTGCGAGTGCTCGGGATGGCAGCGGACACCATGGAGGCGGCGATCGCATCGGCCTCACCCGACGACATGTTCCTCCGGCTCGAGGAGGCCGGCGTGGTGCTGCGCATCGATCGGGGCCTGCTGCCCACCATGGCCAAGACCCCAACTATCGCCTCCTGGGAGATCGACCGTCTGCGCTCGATCGAGAACGTCGTGCGGCGCGGGCGCGTCCGGGGCGTCGAAACCGGCCGGATCACGCTGACCGGCGGCGACGTCCGGGTCTCCACCGACGCCGTCGTCGTCCACTGCGCTGCCTCCGGACTCAAGTACCCGCCCGTCGTCCCCATCTGGGGTGACGGCGGCATCGTCCTTCAACCCGTCCGACCGGGGTTCCCGTGCTTCGGCGCCGCCGCCATCGGCTACGTCGAGGCGACCCGCGATAGCGACGACGAGAAGAACCGTGTCTGCCAGCCGTCGTGCCTGTCCGACACCCCCGTCTCGTGGTCGCGGATGCAGGCGCTCGGCAACCGCGCCGCCCGCGCGTTGTCCGCCGAGCCGGACATCAAGGCCTGGGCCAACGGCACCACCCTCAATCCCGCGCGGATCACGCCCGAACGCGCCGACGATCCCGAGGTGAGGGCGGCCATGGACAGGTTCCAGGCCCACGTGGTGGCCGGGATGGCACGCCTGGCCGAGTACGCCGACCTCACGTCGGAGGGCCGGTGACGCGCCTCCGGGGGACAGATAGGGCAGGGCGGCCGCGGAGTCCACAGGCACCCACCTATACCCCGCCAGGTATGAGGTACGGTGAACGAATGACGACCCACCCAGTCCTGGCAGCGGCCGTCCTGGCCGCCGCGCTGACTCTCGGCGCCTGCACCGCCCCAGGGTCGCCGGCGCCTGCGCCGGGTGCGCCGGCCTCCGCGGCTCCGGCGTCGGGGTCCTTCCGCACGCTGGACGCAGCGGCGTTCGCCGAATTGGTGGCACGACCTGGCACCGTCGTGCTCGACGTGCGGACCCCGGCCGAATACGCGTCGGGGCACCTCGAGGACGCGGTGAACGTCGACGTCCAGGCCGCCGATTTCAGCGACAGGGTCGCTGAGTTGGACCCCGCCGCGGTCTACGCGGTGTACTGCCGCTCCGGGAGCCGGTCCGCAGCCGCCCTGGCCACGATGCGGGCGTCCGGTTTCAGCCGCGCCGACCACCTCGGCGGCGGCATCGCGGCGTGGCAGGCGGCAGGGCTCCCGGTGGTCCGCTAAACCGCCGCCCGCCGGCGGGCGTCAGGACTCGCTGTCGGACTCGTCGGCGGCACCGGTCTGGCCCTCAAAGAGCCCCACCGTGTTGCCGTCGGGGTCGGTCAGGATGGCCCACCAACTCGTCGCATCGATCACCTGCTTCTCCATCACGACCGTGCCGCCGTTGGCTCGCGCCTTAGCGAGCACGTCGTCGATCGAGTCGACCTCGACGTAGGACCGCGGCTGCGTGAAGCCCTCGCCGCGGGGGGCCAGGCCGCCCCCGCTGATCTGGTTAGGCGCTTGCCACATGGGGTACCCCTCGAACCCGGGCAGCTCGTTGAATCTCCAGCCGAACAGGGCGCCGTAAAAGCTCTTCGCGCGCTCCATGTCCGAGACCGGAATGTCGACGTGGGTGATGTCACCGTGTGCCATGATCGCTCCTGCTGTTCTGCCGTCACCGTCATTGGTGCTGCGACGCTAGCCCCACACGCGGCGTCCGTACACCCCCGTGCTGCGGCGCACCCGCTAGCGTGACCTCCGTGCCCCCCTCTGCCCGCACCCGTCAGGGGTGGCCGTGGCGTGGGCCGGGCCCTCGGGGGGCCTGGCTGCCGACCCTGTCCTTGGCGCTGGTCGTCGGGGTGCTGGCCTGCCTGCCCCTGGTCGCCGAGCGCGCGTTCTACTACTGGGACGACAGCGCCGCAGCGTTCGCCCCCACGTGGCGAGCCATCGGCCTGGACCTGCTCTCGGGAACCTGGCCGACCCTGCGCCCCGACCTGTGGATGGGCGGCAACTGGGCGGCGGAGGCGCAGTTCGGCCTCTGGAATCCCGTCAACCTGGCCGGCTGCGTGCTGGTCGCCCTGGTCCCCCACGTCGCCGCGGCGGTCACGCTCGTTAAGCTGGCGGTCATCGAGCTTCTCGCCCTCGGCGGCTATGCGTTGATGCGGGAGTACGGGGCGACGGCGTGGGTCTCCGCCGGCGTCGCCGCCGCCCTACCGTTCGCCGGCTTCACCCTGTTCTTCGATGCGGCCACGTGGGTGTCCGGCCTGATCGCGTTCGCCTGGACGCCGTGGTTCTGGTGGGCGGCTCGGCGGTGCGCTCGCGGCACGGCGAATCCCCTCGTGACGTACGCGGTCGGCTACCTCGTCCTCACCAACGGGAATCCCTACGGGGCGATCGCCGCGGTGGTCGTCCTCGCCGGATTGGCGGTCGAAGGACTGCTCACCGGCAACGTGGCGGGGGTGCTCCGTCTCGTCGCGGTCGGCGCCTGCATGGGGACGGCCGCGGGCGTCGCCTACTTGCCGATGGCCGTCACGGCCGGCGTCGGCTGGCGCGGGGACGGCGCGTCCTTCGGCAGCACGGGCGAGCTGGCCCCCGATCTGTCGATGCTCGCGGCCACCAGCAGCCCCAGCCTGCTGCCGCGCGTCGACATGTGGGGCCAGGACGGCAGCACGGTCCCCATCGCCTACACGGCCTGGTTCCTCGCGCCGATCCTCCCCTGGCTGCCCTGGCGTCTCGCGCGGCTGCACGCACGCGAACTGGCCGCCCTCGTGGTCACGGCCACGGCGTTCCTGGTGGTCGCGCTGGGTCCGAGCGAGCTGTGGCTGTTCCGGTGGCCGATCCGCCTTCTCCCCTACATCTTCCTGCCGGCGAGCGTCCTCGTCGCCGTGCTGGCGTCCGGGGGTCTGCAGACAGACGGCTGGCGCGTCCGGCTCGGCTTCTCCTGGTGCATCGTCGTGGCGGGAGGGTGGCTGGCCCTTGCGGCGCGTCCCGACCTCGCCGGGCGTCACCTCCTGGCCACCGGTCTGGTGCTCGCGTTGGCTGGCGCGCTGGGCTGGGCTGCGCGGCGTCCGGCCACGCTCCCGGCGGTGCTCGCGGGCGGGACGGCCGCGGTCCTGGCCTGCCAGCTGGTCTGGACACCGCGGAACATGGACGTCAACCCCTGGTATTTCCCCACCCGGGTGAGCGATTTCCAGGCGTACGCCGACCGGCACGAGGGACCGCTCATTCAGGTCGCCTCTGACCGGCTGGTCCCCGCGGAGGACCGTCCGGCCGCCTGGGGCGACCTGCTCTTCGGCTCCGCTCCCACTCTCGCGCGGGTGGAGAGCACCACCAGCTACACCGGGATTGGCTTCGACGCGTTCTCGCGCGCCCTGTGCCTCACCTTCTCCGGCGCTACCTGCGCCCCGGCTCTCGCCGCGGCGTGGGCCCCCGCCGGCACGGACGTCCGCGTCCCCCACCTGGCGGACGCCGTGAAGGCGCGCTCGATCGTCGTGCAGAACGCGCTCGTGCTGGAGGTGTCCACCCTCGAGGTACCCGAAGGGTGGCAGCTGTCGGAGGCGTCCGAACGGGTCACCGTCTTCCGGCGCGTGGGGGAGCCACCGTGGCCGGACTCACGGCTGGCCGCGGTGACCGACGGCGTCCAGGTCGCCTCGGCGCGAGGCAGCGCCACCGCCGAACGGCTCCGCCTGTCTACCCCTGCCGCCGGCGGCGCCGTGCAGTTCGCCCGGCTGGCCTGGCCCTGCTACACGGCCTCGGTCGAGGGCCGGAGCCTCGAGGTGCGGGAGAACGCGCAGGGCCTGATCGAGTTGGTCCTGCCCGGTGGCCTGGCGGACGCCGAGCTGCGGCTCGACTTCTCCCCGCCCGGCTACCCCGTGGCGATCCCGCTGCTGGGGGCAGGATTCGTCGGCGCGGTCGTCCACGGCGTGCTGTGGCGACGCGCGCGCAAGGGTGGTGGCACAGTGGGTCCATGGCGCTCCCTTCCCTCCCCCACCCGCACCTGATCATCCTGCGCAGCTTCGTCACGGTGGCGCTGAGCTGCCTCATCGGGCAGGCCGGTTGGGCCGCCGCGTTCATCGGCGGTCAGGGCGGCTTTCGGTTGCACCACCAGGTGGGGGCCTGGATAACGCTGGCCGTCAGTGTGCTGACGGCGTTGGCCTTCGTGATCCTGCGGCGGTCGGCGGGGGTGGTGAACGTCGTGCTGGCGATCGCGCTCGTGGTCGCGGTGAGCGTGCAGTACACCCTCGGCGCCGCAGGAAGCACGTCGGCGCACGTCTTCTTCGGAGTTCTCACCGTCATGCTGGGCACGGCGCTGACCTCGTGGACCTACCGCCACGCCATGCCCGCCGACCGACCCTGAGGTCCGACGACGGCGGCGCCCGCCTCACAAGCGGGCGAGGACGGCGTCCAGCATCGTCTCGGTGAGCCGGCCGGTGAACGTGTTCTGCTGGCTGACGTGGTAGCTGCCCAGGAGCAGCACGCGGCGGCCGGAAGGCGTGGTCAGGGCCGCCTCCGCGCCGTGACCGAATCGGGGCTTCGGCCGGGGCGCGGTCCAGCCGAGCGCCCGGGCCGTGGCCAGCGTGGCGTCCCAGGCGATCGAGCCGAGCGCGAGCACCGAGCGCAGATTCGGCTCGGCCAGTTCGAACTCGCGCGCGAGCCACGGGCGGCACGCCTCGCGCTCCTGCGGGGTGGGCTTGTTGTCGGGCGGGGCGCATCTGACGGTCGCCACGATCCGGACGCCTCGCAGCTCCAGCCCGTCCCCGGCGTGGCGGCTGGCCGGCTGCGTGGCGTAGCCCGCGCGGTGCAGCGCGGCGTAGATCCAGTCACCCGATCGGTCGCCCGTGAAGTTGCGCCCGGTGCGATTGGCGCCGTTGGCCGCCGGAGCGAGGCCCACGATGAGGACCGGGCCGCCCGCTGGCCCGAAGCCAGGGGCGGGGCGCCCCCAGTAGGGCTGGTCGGCGAACGCGGCCCGTCGGGCTTGCGTGGCCACGTGCTCGCGCCAGCCCACCAGCCGCGGGCACGCCCGGCACACCGAGGAGCGGGCGTCGAGCGCGTGCGCGTCGGCGTCCGCTGCCAGGCGACGCACGTCGTCGGCGCTCGTCGCAACGGGGGTGCGGGCGGATGCCGGGTCTCCGGGCCAGCCCGTTCCCGGCGGTACCGGAGACGGGAACGGGGCGCCGGTGATCGGGTGTGGGAGAAGGTCCCCGGTGGGCATGCCGCTCACAGTAGCGTCGGGCGCGGCCGTGCTCAGCGGTGACCCTTGGCGACCATCACCACCATGCGCAGCATGAAGTCCGCGAAGCGCACGAGCTGGAGCAGCGGGTTCCTGCACCGCGCGAGGGTCTGCGGTGTCGGATTGATCGCCCTGCTCAGGTCGAGGATCGGCTGGTCGCCCCCCTCGACCGTGCGGAAGGTGTAACTGGTCATGGGACCTCACTCCGGAATCAGCTGCCAGCCCGGGAGGGCCTTGGCCTTGTAGAGGAACAGGTAGTGCAGGAACAACTTCACCCAGTGACCGAACAGCCCGATCTCGCCCTTGGTGGCACGGGTGTCGCGGCCGGTCGGGTACAGCGTGTAGTCGGGGACCACCGGCATCATCGTCATCGCGGCCGCGCTGCCCGCCAGCAGCCCGGCGCCGGCCGAGGCCACGCAGGCGGCGCCCATCTTGGACATCGGCGCGGTGTGGGCCGGCGCGACGGGGTCCTTCAACCGGTCGGCGATCGTCATCGCCACCGTCTTGCCCATGATTCCCGACGGCATCCCGGTGCGCGGCGGCGCCGGTGCGATCACCGTGCCCGCGGCGCTCTTGCGCGGCTTGGAAATCTGGTGCGGCGGCGCGAACGCGATCCCTGCCGCGAACACGTTGTCGAGCCCGGGCACCTGGTACGTCTTCGGCCAGTCGTCGGCGCGCCACTCCTCATACGGCTTGGGCGCGTAGTCGGCGTCGACCTTCATAAAGCCGCTGGGCGCGAAGAAGCGCTCGGTGACGTCGCTGCCCTCGCGGTCGTACGCCTTGAGTGGCTGACCGCCGAAGGGCGGGATGAGCATCGCGAAGTCGAACGGCAGGTCGTGGCGGGTGCCATCGAGGGTCTCGTAGTGGATCAGTCCGGGCTCGATCGCGTGCACGTGCGCCCCGACGATGCCGTCGACGCCCCGTTCCCGGAACAGCGACCCGGTCCACATCTCGCTGGTCATCTCGAACCCGCGGTCGACGAACGTCATTCCGTCCACGCCGAAGTCGCCCAGCGACGCCTCGTTGGTGAGGTAGTACAGCCGGGCCCGATCCCGCACGCCCGCCTCGCGGAGCTCGTGGTCGACGTTGAAGCAGTACTCGAAGGCCGCCCCCTGGCAGGTCGCCGTACCGTGCCCGGTGCCGACGACGAACGTCAGCTGCTCCCCCGCCTTCATCCTCTCGATACACCCGCGCAGACGTGCCTCGGCATCGAGGGCGTGGTCGGCCGTGCACACCGAGGCGGTGTACCCCTTCTCGGGGCCCAGTCCGGGGGTGGCCTCGAACTTGAGCCGCGGGCCGGTGGCGTTGACCAGGTAGTCGTACCGCAGCCGATCCGTCCGCCCCATCGGGCCGGTACCGGTGTACTCGATGTCGACCGCCGGGCGCTCGCTGGCGTCGTCCCCGTAGGGCCTGATCGCGGTGGCCTTGGCCTGGATGTACGTGATCCCCTTGCGCCGGTAGACCGAAGCCAGCGGGAAGACGACGTCCGACTTCTTCATCACGCCCACTCCGACCCAGATGTTGGAAGGGATCCAGTTCCAGTGGGAGTTCGGCGTGACGACGGTGACGGTGTGTTCAGCGCCCACCAGGCGTCGGAGGTGCAGGGCGGCCGTGTGCCCCGCAATCCCGGCACCCAGGACAACAATGTCAGCCATGGGTCAACCCCTGTCGTGCCGCCCACGCGCCCTGGCGACTTCGGGTTCGGCGGGTCGAGGAGGGGCAACCCGGCGTTGGGCCCCCGTGCACTGGGTACGTGGTGGGCCCTCGCCCTGAGGGCCTGTTTCGATCGTACGCCGAGCGAACGCCGCCGGTGGCGGGCCCGCGAAAGGTCGTCCTACGGGTTGTCGTAGTGACCCGGCCGGACGCGCTACAGGCCGGGCGGCTCGCTGGCCGGGTGCTCCCTGTCGGGGGTATCGTCAGCCGCCCGGCCGCGGCGGAGCCACTGGACGCCCACGCCCAGCGCGAGAAGGACGCCGACGACGGTGATGGCCCCGCCGACGATCCCCGCCGGCGTCGGCAGCTCACCGTTGTAGAGCCAGGCCGCCATCGCGCCGACGACGGGGACGAGCATCGACCAGGGGGCGACCGTGCCCGCCGCGTGTCGGCTCAGCAGCAGGTTCCAGATCCCGTAGCCCACCATGGAGGCTCCGTAGGCGACGAACCCCAGGCCCACCACCGCCGGCCAGGTCGGGTTCGCGAGGGCCTCCGCGACGCGGTCGGGCCCTTCCAGAAGGAGCGACAGGCCGAGCAGCGGCAGCGGCGCCACTAGGGCGGACCAGACGACGAGCGAGAAGCCCGACCGCGGTGGCCTCCGCCGCGTCAGCACGTTCCCCGACGCCCACGAAGCCGCCGCCGCGATGGTCAGCAGGAAGGGCAGGGCCGGTGCGACCACGACGTACTGCCAGGCCACGATCGCCATGCCCAGCACACCGATGGCGATGCCCGCCATCTGCATCCGCCGTGGCCTCTCCCCCAGCACTACCGAGGCGAACACAACGGTGAAGACGGTCTGCACCTGGAGCACGAGGGAGGCCAGCCCCGCCGGCATGCCCAGCAGCATCGCCGTGTAGAGGAGGCCGAACTGGAGTACCCCCATCGTCACGCCGACCGCGACCACGGTGCGCCACCCGTTTCCGGGCGGTTTCACGATGAACACGGCCGGGATCGCCACCAGCGTGAACCGCAACGCCGCCAGAAGGAGCGGGGGGAAGACCTCCATGCCGATGTTCGCGGCCACGAAGTTGACCCCCCAGATGAGGATGACCAGCAGCGCCAACGCAACGTCACGCCGTGGCATCCGACCTCCTCGTTCAGGCTGGCAGCCTAGTCTCGCCGCGAATGCCCCACGAAATCACCCTGGCCGACTCGAGGCGAGCCTCTCACGGCTTCACGAGGACCTTGATGGCGGCGCGACCGTCCATCGCCTTGAAGCCGCGGGCGGCCTCCTCCAGCAGCAGGGTCTCGGGCGCCTCGCGTACCGTTGCCCCATGCCGATCGCTTCCCTGACCGACCTCACCAGCCTGCTGCGCGGCGCCCTCGGGCACGCTCCGGGCGAGGACGCCGCCCACTGGGCGATCCTCGATCTCGAGGGCAACTACCCCGGCCCCCGGGCCCATGACGCCGTGGAATCGCTCCTCCAACGCTCGGAGTCGCTCCGCTCGTTCACCGAACGGCTCGAACACCTCGCCATGACGGATTCGGTGACTGGCGTGCTCGTCCGCGTGGTTGGCCTGCGCACCGGCCTGGCGACCAGTGCTGCCATCGGGGCGGCGGTGGGCCGCCTGGCGCAGCGCAAGCGTGTCGTGGTCTACCTTCCCCAGGTCACCATGCATACCCTGCTGGTGGCCGCCGGGGCGACCGAGGTGGCGGCGCCCGAATCGGCGGAGGTGATGCTCCCGGGTTTCGCTGCGGAACGCGTGTTCTACGGCGAGTTCCTCCAGCGCCGCGGCGTCCGCTTCGAGAACCTCCGCATCCGCGAGTACAAGACAGCGCTGACGCGCTTCACCGACGACCGGATGGACGACTACGAACGCGAGCAGCTCACCGGTTATCTCGACTCGGCCGAGCGGACGTGGCTGGCGTCCGTGTCCGGCAGTGACGCCCGCGTCCGGGCCGACATCTGGGACGAGAGCCTCACCAACGCTGGACAGTTGCTCGAGCGCGGGCTGATCACGCGGATCGCCTGGGACGACGAGATCGCGGTCCCGGTCGACCACGACTGGGCCCGTTCGCTGGAAGCCGTGCGCGCCCAGTTCGCGCAACGCCGCCGCGCCAAGAAGGAGGACGGCGTGGCCCTCGTCCCGGTGGTGGGCGCCATCGTGTCGGGCCGCGGCCGGGCGACGCCCGGGCTGCTCGGCCCCACCGCCGGCTCGGAGACCGTGGTTGCGGCGTTGCGCCGGGCTGAGCGGGACGAGCACGTCAAGGCCATCGTGCTCGCGGTCGACTCCGGCGGCGGCTCGGCGCTTGCCTCCGACGTCATCGACCGCGCCGTCGCGCGCTGCGGCAAGCCGGTGGTCGCGGTGATGGGCGAGGTGGCGGCGTCCGGCGGCTACTACGTGCTGGCCCGGGCGGACCACGTGGTGGCCAGCCCCTTCACGATCACCGGCAGCATCGGTGTCGTGGTGGGCAAGCCGGTGCTCACCGAGTTGAACGCCCGGATTGGTCGCAACCCGGAGGCGGTCGGCCGGGAGCCGGCCCTCTTCGGCTCCGCGAACCGGCCCTTCTCCGAGGCCGAGCGCGCCTGGGCCGAGAAGATGATGGACGAGGTGTACGGGCGTTTCGTGGCGCGCGTCGCCGCCGGGCGCCAGCTCTCGACCGAGCGGGTGGACGAACTCGGCAGGGGCCGCATCTGGAGCGGGGCGGACGCGCACGAGCGCGGCCTCGTCGACGAACTCGGTGACCTGCACACCGCCCTCGCCGCGGCCAGGCGCCTGGCTTCATTGCCCGACGACGCGCCGGTGCGCGGCGCCACCCCCGAGTTCATGCTGCCGGGCATGCCCACCTTCGGCAAGGACCCTGTCGAGGCTGCGGCGTCCGCTCTGGTGGCCGCGGTCTGGCCGTTCGGCCAGGAGCGGGTGCTCACCTGGTTCGACAGCGCCGTGACCGTGCGTTGATCTGCACGGCCCGGGGCGTTGCCCTGGGCCGCCCGCGAAGAGCAGACTGGGGGCCTGGCAAGGAGGCCAACATGCCCGAACACACTCCCCGCATCGTCACGCTGTCGCCGCAGCCGGTCGCACTGCTGCGCGAGACGGTGCCCCTCAACGCGCTGACCGACTTCTTCGACCGCGCCTTCCACGCGGTCGCCGAGGCCGTGCAGGCCCAAGGCGCTTCCTTCTCCGGCCCTCCCGTGGGGGTCTACTACGCGATGCCCTCCGACACCGTCGACGTCGGCGCGGGCTTCCCCACCGACCGCCCGATCGAGGCGGGCGACGCCGTGACGCCCGACACGCTGCCCGGCGGACTCGCCGCCCAGGTGGTGCACGAGGGCAGCTACGACACGATGGAGCAGACCTACGCGCGCCTGATGGCGTGGCTCGGCGAAGAGGGCCTCACGCCCGGCCCGCTGATGTGGGAGAGCTACCTCACCGAACCGGACGACGAACACCCCGAGTCGACTCAGACCCTGATCGTGTGGCCGCTGGTCTGACCGGCGCACGGCGTCCGCACCGTCGCGCGATAGGTTTCGACGGGACCGGAGGAGGATTCGTGGCCGACGACGAGGCGCGCGAGGCGCGGCTGGCGGTGCTCATCGACGCTGACAACGCGCGCGCGCACTACCTGGAGCAACTGATCATCGAGATCGCCAAGTACGGACGCGCGAGCGTGCGGCGCGCGTACGGGGATTGGACGTCCACGCAACTGGGATCGTGGAAGCCGGAGCTGTTGCGGCACTCGATCCAGCCAATGCAGCAGTTCAGCTACACCACCGGCAAGAACGCGACCGACTCGGCCATGATCATCGACGCGATGGACCTGCTCTACGGCGGCAACCTCGACGGGTTCTGCATCGTGTCCAGTGACAGCGACTTCACCCGGCTGGCGGCGCGGATCCGCGAGCAGGGGCTGCTCGTCTACGGGTTCGGCGAGCGCAAGACGCCACAGCCGTTCGTGGCGGCGTGCGACACGTTCGTCTACGTCGAGAACCTGAGCGAGGAGCCCGCCCCGGAGCCCACGGCCACCAAGCCGCTTCTGAAGCGCGACCGCACGCTGGACCGGCTTCTTGCCGAAGCCACCGAGGCGGCCGCTGGTGACGACGGCTGGGCGCAGCTGGGCACCGTGGGCAGCAACTTGTCGCGGCTGGCGTCCGACTTCGACCCGCGCACGTGGGGGTTCCGCAAGCTGAAGGACCTCATGGACGCCCACCCGCACTACCAGGTCAAGGCCCGGGCGACCGGGGAGGGCAAGACGCCTCAGACTCACGTCCGACGGGTGTAGCGTCCCGCGGAGTCTGGGTTTTGGTCTGACCTTTTCCTGCTTCTCCCTCGCCAGGCGCCCTGACCACGCCTAACCTGTGGTGCATGACAGTGAAGTCGTCCCGCGTCGCGCTCCCCCAGCCGGAAGCCCGGCTGACCACCTTGCTCCGCCAGGCGGTGATGAACCCCGAGGACGTGAGCACGGACGCCCTCGAGCGGGTCGCCCTGGCGGTCGATGCCTCGCACTACCTGATGACGCCCCAGGCAGTCGTGCGCGCAAGGTCGGCGCGTGATGTCGCCGGAGCGATGGCCGCGGCCCGAACTGCGGGCGTCCCCCTCACGCTGCGCTCGGGCGGAAGCAGCCTGTCGGGTCAGGCGCTGACCGACGGCGTCGCGGTCGACGTCCGGCGGCACTTCCGGCGGATCGACATCCACGACCACGGCAAGCGGGTCACCGTGCAGCCCGGAGCGACCATCCGCGAGGTGAACACGCGGCTGGCCCGGCACCACCGCAAGCTCGGCCCCGACCCGGTCAGCGAGATCGCCTGCACGATCGGCGGGATGGTCGCCAACAACTCCTCGGGGATGACCTGCGGCACGGTCGCCAACACGTACCGCACCGTCGAGTCCATGACGATCGTGCTGCCGTCGGGCACCGTCGTGGACACCGCGAGCCCGGACGCCGACGCGCTCCTCCGGCAGGCGGAGCCGACGCTGGTCGAGGTGCTGACCCGGTTGCACGAGCAGTTCAAGCGGCCCGACTTGCTGGCCGACATCCACCGCCGCTACCGGATCAAGAACACGATGGGCTACGGTCTCAATTCACTGGTCGACTTCGACACCCCCGCCAAGATGCTGGAGCACCTGATGGTCGGCTCGGAGGGGACGCTCGGGTTCGTCGCCGAGGCGACGTTCCGGACCGTCCCGGTGCTGCCGAAGGCCGCCACCGGGCTCCTGCTGTTCCCGAACCTGGACGCCGCCACCCGCGCCCTCCCGTCCCTGGTGGCCAGCGGGGCGCCGGTGGTCGAACTGTTGGACGCCGCGGCGCTGCGTGCGACCGCCGACGACACCGAGAAGGTCCTACCGGGGCTGGTCCCGACCACCGAGGCGGCCCTGCTCGTGGAGTACCAGGCCGAACTCGACGAGGAACTCGATGAGCTGGTCGCCCGCGCGCACGCCGTCTTCGACAGCCTCGACCTGGCTCGCGACCCCGAGCTCAGCCGCGACCCCGGACGCCGCGCGCTCCTGTGGGTGCTCCGGAAGGGCACCTACACGAAGGTCGCCGCGAACAGACCCGCCGGCACGGCCGCGCTCCTGGAGGACGTCGCGGTCCCGATGGAGCGGTTGGGCGGGGTGTGCTCCGCGCTGCAGGGGCTGTTCGACAAACACGATTACCCCGACGCCGTCATCTTCGGACACGCCAAGGACGGCAACATCCACTTCCTGGTCACCGAGGACTTCGCCACTCAGGCGTCCATGAAGCGTTACGAGGATTTCACCGAAGAGATGGTGGAGCTCGTGCTCGCCACCGAGGGCACGCTCAAGGCCGAGCATGGCACCGGACGGATCATGGCGCCCTTCGTCCATCGCCAGTACGGCGACGAGCTCTACGCCGCGATGTGGGACATCAAGCGGGCCTGCGACCCCGCCCTGGCGCTCAACCCGGGGGCGGTGCTCACCGAGGACCCCCAGCTCCACCTGAAGAACGTCAAGACGACGCCCGTCGTCCGCGAAGTCATCGACCGTTGCGTCGAGTGCGGCTACTGCGAACCCGTGTGTCCGAGCCAGCACCTCACCACGACCCCGCGGCAGCGGATCGTGATCCAGCGCGCCATCGCCGTGGCGGAGGCGTCCGGCCAGCCCGAGGTCGCCGCGCAGTTGCGCAAGGAGGAGCAGTACCCCGTCATTGACACCTGCGCGGTCGACGGCATGTGCCAGACCGCCTGCCCGGTGAAGATCAACACCGGCGACCTCGTGCGCGACCTGCGCACCGAGCGGAACGGAGCGTTGATCAACACGGTGTGGGGCACGGCGGCCAAGCATTGGGACGGCTTCAACCGCATCGCCGCCGTCGGCATGTCGGTGGTTGACAAGGTGCCCACGCCGCTGGTCCGCGGCGCGTTGGGGATCGTGCGCAAGGTCACCTCGGACGACCTGATGTGGCAGGTCAGCGACGAACTCCCGGGCGGGGGCAAGGTGCGGCGTCCGGTGCGGACGGCGTCCCCGGACGCCGTCTTCCTCCCGGCGTGCGTGCAGACCATGTTCGCGTCCGGGCACCCGTCGCGGGACGGGTCGGAGTCGGCGGTGCACTCCCTCGCGTCGATCGCTGGGCTGGCGCTGCGCGTGCCGGACGACGTCGCCAGCCTGTGCTGCGGCACGGTCTGGAAGTCGAAGGGGTTGACGGAGGGGCGAACCTACATGAGCGACCGGCTGGCCGGCAGCCTGCGCGCCGCCACCGAGGACGGGTTGCTGCCAGTGGTGTGCGACAACGCCTCGTGCACCGAGGGCATCGAGATCTCACTGCGCGCCGAGGGGCTGGGTCACCTGCGCGTGCTGGACGCGACGAGTTGGGTGGCGGAGTACGTGGCGCCGCACCTACCACCCCTGCGCCGGGTGAGGCGCGCGATCATCCACCCGACCTGCTCCAGCACGCGGATGGGGATCAACGACGCGCTCACCGTCTTGTCCGGGTTGCTGGCCGACGAGGTCGTCGTCCCGGACGGCTGGCGATGCTGCGCCTTCGCGGGCGACCGTGGGCTGCTCCACGAGGAACTCACCGCCACCGCCACGCGCGACGAGGCGGCGTCCGTCGCCGCGATGGACGCCGACCTGTACCTCTCCTGCAACCGCACGTGCGAACTGGGGATGACGCGCGCGACCGGCCGCACCTACACGCACGTGATCGAGGAGCTCGCCGCCCGGGTGCTCGACGTCGCCGGCACTCACCGCTGACGGCGTGAACGGAGCCCGAGATGCCACCCAGGGGGTCAGTCCATGACGCTGATGTTGAGGATGTTGCCGTCCGGGTCCTCGAACCAGACAGCCTTGCCCTGATCCTCCATCGAGGCCACGCCGTCGTCCCACGTGAGCCCCGCCATGTCGAAAGTCAGGAACGAAACGCCCTCCGCGCGCAGAGCAGCGACCTCGGCGTCGAACGCCGACGCCGGCACGTCGAACCCCATCGCGGTCGCCTTGTTGGTCCCCGCGAACGCGGACGGGTACACCAGGATCGATCCCGACCCGGCCCCGAACAGGAGACCCTCGTCGGGAATTTCGCGCTGCAGCGTGAGATGCAGGACCCCTTCGTAGAACTCCCGAGCCCTCGCCAAGTCGGTGACCGCGAGTGTCGGAATTGGGGCATAGTCGGCGAGCATGGCAGCCTCCCCTACGAGCCGGGCGACCTTCGTCCGGCCAACGGCCTCAGCGTAAGCGCCCTTCTCTCGCGGTTGGCAGGGTCAGGCGTCCTCCCATGACGGACGCCGCCCGGCGGGTCCAGCGCACCTACCTGACCCTGATCCTGCTGACCACACTGTCGGCGTCCTTCATCTGGGGCGTGAACACCCTTTTCCTGCTGGACGCCGGCCTCACCAATACGGAGGCCTTCCTGGCCAACGCCGCCTTCACACTCGGCATGGCCGTTTTCGAGATCCCCACCGGGGTGCTCGCCGACACCCGCGGGCGCAGGTTCTCGTTCCTGCTCGGCACCGCGACGCTGCTGGTCTCGACGTTGCTGTACTTCGCCATGTGGCAGCAGCGGGCGCCGCTGTGGGGATGGCTGCTGGCGTCGGTGCTCATCGGACTGGGGTTCACCTTCTTCTCCGGCGCCACGGAGGCCTGGCTGGTGGACGCCCTCGCGGCCGAGGGCACGACCGCCGGCCTGGATGCCGTCTTCGGCCGAGCTCACGTCGTCGCCGGGGCCGCGATGCTGGCCGGCTCCGTCCTGGGCGGGGTGGTCGCCCAGGCCACGGACCTCGGCGTCCCCTACCTGGCCCGGGCCGGCCTGCTCGCGATCACCCTCGGTGTGGCGTGGGTGGCGATGTACGACCGCGGCTTCACTCCGGATGCCTCAGCGCGTCCCCTGGCCGCAGTGCGTGCGGTCCTCAAGGGATCGGTCGAGGGAGGCCTGCGCAACAGGCCGGTCCGATGGCTGATGATCGCCTCGTTCTTCACCTCGGGGGTGGGCATCTACGTTTTCTACGCCCTGCAGCCCTTCCTGCTTGAACTGCACGGCGACCCGGACGCCTACAGCATCGCCGGCCTGGCCGCCGCGCTGGTGGCCGGTGCCCAGATGGTGGGCGGCCTGCTCGCCGCCCGCGCCCGGAGGTTGTTCCGCCGCCGCACGGACCTGCTCGCCCTGAGCGCGGTCCTCAGCGTGGCGCTGCTCGTGGCGGTCGGGTTCGCGCGATCCCTCGTGCTGGCCCTCGTCCTCGTCGCCGCCTGGACCCTGGTGACCGAGATGGCGGTGCCGGTGCGGCAGGCGTTCGTGAACAGCCTGATCCCGTCGGCCCAGCGCGCCACCGTGCTGTCCTTCGACTCGCTGATGGGCTCGGCGGGCGGCGTCGTCGCCCAACCCGCCCTCGGCCGCGTCGCCGACCTCGCCGGCTACCCCGCTTCCTACCTCGCGTCGGCGGCGATCGTGGCCGGTGCGGTCCCATTCACCCTCCTGTCCCGCCGAGAGAATGCTGCGTCCGATTCCGCAACGGAGTGACCTCATCCCGTCGCGGGTGCTGTAGCGCCTCTCGCGAAGCCTGCTTCACGCCAGGCATCGGCAGGTGCAGGGTGTCCGCAGGTGCATGCAGGCGGGGCATAGGCAGGTGCGCCGTGTCAGCAGGTGCATGCAGGCCGGGCATCGGCGGGTGGGCGACCGGCACGCACGCCGGGGGCGTCGGCGCGTACACCTGGGCGGGCGTCGGCACGCACACCTGGGTTGTCAGCACGTCCGCGGCCTCCCACACGTCGTTGCCTGGGCACTTACAACTCCTGGGATCTTCCAGTGCGCGGCGCGCCCAGTGCGTCGGACTGCCCCAGCGGCCTCTCCGCTGTCGTCCATGACATCCACGGCTACGGGCGGCTCCTTCACCTGGAGGTAGCCTCGTGGCCCGGCCGGCGAGTCGGAGCCACCCCTGCAGTCAGCTCGCGCCCTCGGGGTCGGTCGGCTCGCTGGGGCTGCCGGGTCGGTCGGCTCGCTGGGGCTGCCGGGGAAATGGCGGCGCTTTGGAGCCACCCAGGCAATCAGCTCGCGCCGCCCTCGGGGTCTGGCGGCTCGCTGGAGCTGCCTAGGTCGGGCGGCTCGCTGGACCTGCCGAGGTCGGGCGGCTCGCTGGAGCTGCCGGGGTTGGGCGGCTCGCTGGAGTTGCCGGGGTTGGGGTGTGGCGTGTGATTCGCCTTGACGTCGGCCGGGTTGGTGGGTGTTGGTGGTCGTTGGCTGGCGGCGAGGCGTTGGAGGGTGCGTTGGTGGCGGAGGGGTGGGGTGGGGGCTCCGTTGCGGCTGGGTGGACTGAACTCGGGGTGGCCGTCTTCGGCGATTCTTACCTGCCAGCGGCGGGGTGCGCTGCCCTTGTCGAAGAATCGGAGCGGCTCGATAGTGCCGTGGTGGTGCGGGCAGACCGTGACGAGGTTGTTCAAGGAGGTGGGTCCGCCGGCCCACCAGGGCACGATGTGGTGGGCTTCGCAGGCGGGGTCGGGGACCGCGCATCCGGGGAAGGAGCAGCCGCCGTCGCGCAGGGTGAGGGCGCGTCGGATCTCGGGGGTCACCAGTCGTTGGGCCCGGCCGACGTCGAGGAGTTCTGAGTTGCCACCCAGGACGGCGGGGACCAGGTCAGCGTCGCAGCACAGGCGGCGCAGCTCGCCGGCGCTGATGGGTTGGCCGTCGGTGAGGAGACCGGCCTGCTCGGCGCGAGCCCGCAGGGATTCCTCGGCCATGGTGACCACCACGCGGGGCCGGTCACCGGCGAGTCGGAGCAGCCTGCTCCGGCGCCGGGAAGCTGACACCGGGCCGGCGCTAGACCCGGTGCCTGCGATTGGTGCGGCAGGGCTTGCCTGGCAGCTGCACGCGGGCGTGTCGGGCGTGCCCTGCGTGCCAGACGTGTCGGGCGTGCCAGGCGTGCTGGGCTTGCCGAGCGTGCCCGGCGTGCCCAGCGAGCCGGGGGTGCCGGACGCGTGCGCTGAGTGCGGGGCGGGAGATCCTCGGCGAGACTGGTCCGATTCCCCGGCTTGGTCGTCGGACGCTGGCTGCGCGCTCGTGCGGCGGTCGGTGGGTGGTTCGTAGGCTGTGCTGAGTCCGAGGGATGCGAGCGCGTCGGTGTGGGCGGCGACGATAGCGATCAGAGCGTCGGCGCGGCGCTGCTCGCCGGTGCGAGACTGGGCGAGTGGGTCAAGACGATCCAGCGCGTTTTCCCTGGCCCGACGATCTGACTCGGCGTAGCAGGCAAGCAGCTTCTCCAGTCCCGCGGCTTCCAGGATCGGCAGTTGGCCGCGGAGCAGCATCGACCCGCGGCCATCGCGGACCAGCGTGAACGCGCGGGCGGCCACGGCCTGCCGGCGTTGCGAGTCCAGCCGGCCCAATTCGTGTTCCACAGCGTCCAACTGCGGAGCGACCGTCTCCAACACCGCCCGGGTCTGCCCGGCAAGGGCCTTGGCATCCATCCGGCGAGCCTTATCGAGTAGAACGCGCTCGGCCTCGCTGCGTTGGGTTGAGGTCAAGGCAGCGGGAAGCTCTCCTAGTACGCCGTCGATGGCGCGGGCTTGTCCCACCGACACCTCACCGGCAAGCGCCGCGTCGGCGACGCCGGGGTTGCGACCGATGTCTCGCCCGGCGTAGACCCAGCCCGCAGCCTCCCCGGCGGAGACCTGCCCACTGCTGGTCAGCATGCTCCGTACCGACGTGCCCCGTGAGGTTTCGGCGGCCTTGGCACGGTCTGCCTCACCCACCAGCACCGCCCGCAAGGCCTCCACCCGCCGTGCGATCGTTACAACGCCCTCGACCAGAGCGATCCGGGCGTCCGGCGACAAGCGCGAACGCCCGCTATGGTCGACGCAGTCCAAGAGCCTGCCGACCAGCGCCAAGACCTCCTCGGTCGCCTTCAGACCGGGAGAAGCAGCAGAGCCGGGGGTGTCGCTCATGCGCCCAATCTACAGCCCCACCCGGCACAATCGAACACAAAATCGAATCTGTGGAAAACTCGTCGACGACCTCGTGCACCCACCGCGTCCGGCAGAAACGGCCCGCCCCAGCAACCCATCGCGTCCGGCAGAAACGGCCCGCCCCATGCAACCCCATCGCGTCCGGCACTGGGGACGTCTTGTCCGCTCGACGGGCTTGAGAAAGCCGCTCAGGAACGCGCCGCCGCCCGGCGTACCCACCGCGTTCGGCGCGTAGTGCCCCGCCCGACGAGCAGCCGCCGCTCGGACTAGAAGCTCTCCACCCACTCGGCACGCCACTCGGGCGGGTCGAAGGGTTCGCTCCAATAGGCAGTCTCTTTCCGGATCTTGCCCTCGCTCAGCTCGAAGATGAACACGGTCTCGTAGAGTGGCCCGTCGTAGTCGAGCGTGGCCTCGAGGACGACGAGGTCGCCGGCGCTGAGCATGCGGCGCGGCGTGATCGTGGGTAGCTGCGGGAACGCCCCGTAGATGGCCCGCCGGTTCGCGGCGCCGCGGACGCGCTCCCGGGACTGCGGCCAGTCCATCGTCGCGTCGTCGTGGAACAGTTCGTCCATCACCTCGACGCGCCGATCGTTGATGCAGGCGATCAGACGCTCGATGACCGCTTCGTTCTGCCGTGTCATGTCACCCTCACTCGATGCTCGCCTGGTCGGAGAATAGACCCGAGGCCCCGCGCTGAGGAGCCCCGCGTGCGAGAACCAGCGCAACAAGCGCGCCACCGGCGGCGGCCGCTCATCGCCTGCCCTTGTCGCAGGCGCGTCACGGCCTGTCGGGGCCGGGATGGGTGTGGTTAGACTCGCGGTACACCGTCGGCCCGGGGCCTGCACGGCTCCGGGCTCGGCGACGACGACCGACAACGACGACCGACAACGACCGAACTGAGGAGCAGTGCAATGTCGCCTGACCAGAAGAGTGCCCCGGCCCCGCTGACCCCACCGCCCGGACCGGGAGTGGCCGCCCCCTCGGTCGACGAGCCCACCGCCGCGGTCCCGCCGCCGTCACCGAAGCCGTCCCAGCAGGGGCCGGACACCGTCACGCCCACGGGCGCCCCGACCGGCGCACCACCAGACGCGATGGCCCAACAGGGCGAGTACTTGACCACGGCTCAGGGGGCCAGGCTTCGGACCACCGACCACGCGCTCAAGGCCGGGCCGCGCGGCCCGGTGCTGCTGCAGGACCACCACCTCCGCGAGAAGATCACCCATTTCGACCACGAGAGGATCCCCGAGCGCGTGGTGCATGCCCGCGGCACAGGCGCCCACGGGGTCTTCGTGGCCAACGGCCGCGCGACCAAGATCTGCCGGGCCGCGTTCCTGAAGAAGGGGGTCGAGACTCCCACCTTTGTCCGGTTCTCCACCGTCGCAGGGTTCCGGGGCTCCTCCGACACCGTCCGTGACACGCGCGGCTTCGCCACGAAGTTCTACACCTCCGAGGGCAACTACGACCTCGTGGGCAACAACATTCCGGTGTTCTTCATCCAGGAGGGCATCAAGTTTCCCGACATCATCCATGCCGTCAAGCCCGAGCCCGATCGGGAGATCCCACAGGCACAGAGCGCGCACGACACCTTCTGGGACTTCGTGTCCCTCCACACCGAGGCGCAGGCGCACTTGGCGTGGAGCATGTCCGACCGGGCGGTGCCCCTGTCCTACAGGATGATGGAGGGCTTCGGCGTCCACACCTTCCGGCTGGTCAACGATGCCGGCGAGACAAGCCTGGTCAAGTTCCACTGGAAGCCACGCCAGGGCGTCCACTCCCAGGTGTGGGAGGAGACACAGCTCACCGCCGGCAACGATCCCGACTTCCACCGCCGCGACCTCTACGACGCGATAGACGCGGGCGCGTTCCCGGTTTACGACCTCGGCGTCCAGGTGATGCCGGACACCGAAGACGAGACGTTCGAGGGCATCGACCTGCTCGACCCGACCAAGTTCGTGCCCGAGGAGCTGTGCCCGGTGGAGATCATCGGCACGATGACCCTGAACAAGCGGCCGATGAACTTCTTCGCCGAGACCGAACAGGTGATGTTCAACCCCGGGAACCTGGTCCCCGGCATCGACGTCACCAACGACCCGCTGCTCCAGGTGCGCCTGTTCTCCTACATCGACACGCAGATCACCCGGTTGGGTGGGCCGAATTTCAGCCAGATCCCGATCAACCGCGCGCACTGCCCCGTCAATGACATGTTCCGGGACGGGTTCCACCAGCAAGCCGTGCACGGCGGCGTCGCGCCCTACCGGCCCAACTCTCTTGACGGTGGCAACCCGGCCGAGGCGGCGGACGCCGACGGCGCCTTCATCGACGTCCCCACGGCGGTGGCGGGCCAGAAGGTCCGGCAGCTGTCGGCCAGCTTCGACGACCACTTCAGCCAGGTCACCCTCTTCGTCCGATCCCTGAGCGAAGTCGAGCGGCAGCACCTGGCGCGGGCGTACACCTTCGAGCTGGGCAAGTGCTACGAAGAAGCGATTCGGCTTCGCCAGCTCGAGTGCCTGGCCAATGTCGACGCGGAGCTGTGCGCGCAGGTGGCCCAGGGGCTCGGTTTGCCAGCGCCGAAGCCCACCATCCCGCCGACCACCGACGGAGAGCCGAGCCCGGCCCTCTCGCAGGTCGGGGGCACCTGGCCCGTGACCGGCCGCAAGATCGCCCTCGTCGTGGACGCCGACACCCCGGGGGCGGCCATCAGTGCCGCCAAGGACGCCGTCGCCGCCGCCGGGATGCTGCCGTTCGTGACCGCACCGGCCGGCGGCAAGGTGGACGGGGTGATCGTCGACAGGACGTTCCTGACCACGGCGTCCATCGAGTTCGACGCCGCGCTGCTCCTCGCTGCCCCTTCGCCGGCGCCGGACGCCGAACCCACCTTCGACGCGAAGTCCGGCCATGCGACCTCCGGAAGGCCGGTGGACCCGCGCGTCGTGAAACTGGTCGCCGAAATGTTCCGGCACTTCAAGGCGATCGGCTCCACCCCGGACGCCGCGAGCGTGCTCGACGCGGCCGGTGTCCCTGACGACGCGGCTGGCGTCGTGGTCGGCGATCCGGACGCCGTGGCGTCCGAGCTTGCCGGACTCTTGGCCAAGCACCGGGTCTGGGAGCGGTTCGCGGCGGCACCGAAGGAGGCCCCCGCCAAGAAGTGACCGGTCACACCCCTGCAGGCCTCCGTCGATCGCGAGGATCGGCGGGGGCCACGCGCCGCCGCTCCCCTCAACGAATCGATAAGGCACGACCCGGCAGGGCACGGAGAGCGTCAGTACAAGAAGAAGGGGAAGAAGCCGCGGTCGTGGGCGTGCACGATCGCGAGGAAGACCACGGCGTCGAAGATCAGGTGCACGATCACGACGTAGGTAAGCGAGCGGGTCTTGGTGAAGATGTAACCCTGCAGCAGCGCGAACGGAAAGGTGAGTAGGGGCCCCCAGCGTTGGTAGCCCAGTTCCCAAAGGAATGACACGAAGATGACGGCCTGCAGCAGGTTGGCCAGCCACATCGGGAAGTGCCTTCGGAACAGGACGAAGCAGATGCACACGAAGAACAACTCGTCCCACGTGCCGACCGCGTTCACCGCGACGAAGAACCGCGCATACTCGCTCGGCTCGTTGATGACCGGCCAGTTCTCGTACGCCCCCGAACGGATGAAGTAGAAGGGCAGGATTAGAAACGCCAGCAGCGGCACCAACAGCAGGTAGCCCTTCTGCCACGCCGTCCAGGCGTGCCCGCCTCTCCAAGGGAAGCGCAACACGTCGCGTTGGTACACGAACCGGTCGATCACAAACGGCATGGCCACGGCGAGCGCGAGCACGATCCCGATGGTGAAGAAGCGGGGCCAGCTGATGTCGGCCTTCACCGATGTGCTCGCGACGATCGCCAGGCCCGCCCCCACCAGGAGCATGTCCTGCCCGAGGGGTCGGCTGATCATCCAAGCCACCGCGACGCTCACCGCGAGGACGCCGAGGCCCACCGCCGTCCACTGCAGCGCGAACAGGAGGAACGCGGACGCGCTGACACCGATCGCTGCGGGAAGCCCGGCGATGGAGTCGAACACCTGGTCGGCTTCGTGGGAGCTCTCCATGACCCCCAGTCTGTCGGACGCGCTGGGCGGCATCGTGGCCTCAGGCCGGAATCTTCACCACACTGCCGTGCGGATCGATGAAATCCGCCTCGGGGTCGTCGAACCACACGCCGTTCTCGCCGAGGTAGCGGAAGCGGAGCGTCGCGCCGGCGGGAACCGGGACCGCGGCGCTCAGGGTGCCGTTGCTGCGCCGACGGAGGACGTTCCTGCCCGGGGTCCAGTCGTTGAAGTCCCCCACCACGCTGACGTTGCCGCTGGCGGCGTCGGCCGGAATCGCGAACGTGATTCGGCGGGTGGAGGTCTTGGGGTCTCGGGTCAGTCGGAGCACTGCCAGGCCTTTCTGTGGTGCGCTGAATAACAACAGTGTCATTCTGCCAGATCATCCACGGCGGCCTGCGTCCCGTTCACGCCGCAGTAGCCCCCCGCGCCCGGCACCCGCACGACTCACGGATGATGAGGGACGTCGGGTAGTCCCGCGCCTCGGTCGAGACGCCCAGGGTCATGGCCACCGCGTCGCGGGCCATGTCCTCCATGGGGACGCGCAGGGTGGTCAGCGGCGGCACCACGAACTCCGACTCGGGCGACCCATCGAAGGACGCCATGGCCAGCCTGTCGGGGATTCGCAGCCCTCTGCCCGCCAGGCCGGAGGCCACCCCTGCCGCCTGCTGGTCGGAGGCCACGAAAACGGCGGTGAGGTCGGGGTGCTGATTCACCAGGATGCCCGCCGCTTCTCGCCCACCCGCCATCGACCAGGGCACGCGCACGACGACGTCGGGTTGCAGGCCGGCGGAGACCAGCACGTCGCGCCAGCCCCGTTCGCGGTCCTCGCCCGTGTCCGAGCCGGTGACCATGCCGATGCGCGTGTGGCCGTGCTGCTCCACCAGGTGACGGACGGCCGTCCGCGCCCCGTCGTAGAAGCCGGGCACCAGACAGGGGAACGCTCCCAGGGGGGCGAACAGGCTGATCCCCACCACGGGCACGTGCTGGCGGAGGAGCTGCCGGATGGCCTCCGTGCCCGGGACCGTCGCCGTAATCACGCCCACGACGAGGCGTCCGGCCAGCGCCGACATCACGTCCTCCAGTCCCAGATCGGACGACTGGACCAGCAGGAGGGTGAGCCCCTGCTCCCGAGCGGCGGCCTCGACCTTCTGGGCCATCGCCGCGAAGTAGGGGTTGGCGATGTCGGGCACGACCAGCCCGAGCAGTTCGGCGCGACCGGTGATCAACGACCTCGCCGCCGCGTTCGGCTGATAGCCGAGCTTGTCGATGGCCTCCAGCACACGATCACGGGTGGCGGTCGCCACGGGCCGGGGCCCGTTGTTCACCACGTAGCTGACCACAGCACTGCTCACCCCCGCCAGCCGCGCGACGTCCTCGCGCGTGACGCTGCGCCGCTTGGCGCCGGCAGCCTCGACCATGGCTTCCTCCCTTGTCGTCTCGCCTGCCACGGTAGCCTGTCCGCTTCGAGCGGCGCCCCCAAGCCATCGTGTGGCTCGGGGGCGGACGCTGCTCAGTCCACGGCGTCCACTGCGAACAGCACGGCGTGGTCGGGGTTGACCGGGGCGTGGGCGAGCCCCACCTCGGTCAAGAGCCGCCCGGAGAGTTCGATTCCCACCGCCTCGTCCACGGGAGCGAAGGTCGGACCGTGCCCCGCCTTGAGGGCGACCAACTCGTCGTCGACGACGCGCTGCACGCCCCACCACCGCGGCGGCTGCAGGCCGGTGGGCGCAGCGCCCACCAGAAGCGGCGTGACCCGGTAGCGGCGCGCCGGGTCGAGGCCGGGGAATCGCAGGCGTCCGAGCAGGACGACGTCGGAGCGGTCGACGCTGGCGAAGGAGTAGATCGCACGGCTGCGATCGGGAGCCACCACCGCGCTGGCGGTCAGCGAGGCGTCGGGGAAGTCGATCCGGACGACATCGCCGCCCAGCAAGAGCTCGCGATGCTCCTTGTAGAACGCCACCCACTCGGACAGCTCGGCGAGCTCGTGCTCGGAGGCTTGGCGCAGGTCCCACTCGATCCCGAGGTGTCCGAACACCGCCGTGGCCGCGCGGAAGCTCAGATCGTGCGTCCGACCCGTCGTGTGCGAGGTGCCCGACGCGATGTGCGAACCCATCAGCTCCGGGGGGACCAGCTGCGTGGTCCAGCGAAGCATCATCTGGCGCTCATGTGGGTCGATGCAGTCCGACACCCACACGCGGTCGGTCCGCTGCAGGACGCCGAGGTCGACGCGCGCACCGCCCGACGAGCACGACTCGATCTCCAACCCGGGGTGGGCGGCCCTGATCTCGTCAAGCAGGCGGTAGAAGGCTTCGGTCTGGGTGTGGACGCCGGGGCGCCCCTGCGGCTGAGTACCCGCGTCGACCAGGTCGCGGTTGTGGTCCCACTTGATGTAGGCGATGTCGTACTCGGCGAGCATGGCGAAGATCGCGTCGCGGATGTAGTCGTAGCACTCCGGGATCCCCAGGTTCAGCACCTGCTGGTGGCGCGACGGCACCGGGGTACGCCCACCGGTGGCCATCACCCAGTCGGGGTGCGCGCGGGCGGTGTCCGAGTCGAGGTTGACCATCTCGGGCTCGAACCAGAGCCCGAACTCCATTCCCAGCTCCTTGACCCTGTCGATGAGCGGGTGGAGGCCGTTCGGCCACACCTCGGGCGAAACCCACCAGTCCCCCAGACCTGAGTGGTCGTCACGCCGCGAGCCGAACCAGCCGTCGTCGAGAACGTAGCGTTCGACGCCCACCGCCGCCGCCTTCTCGGCGAGCTCGAGCAGCGACGGAAGGTCATGGTCGAAGTAGACCGCCTCCCACACGTTGATCGTCACGGGCCGGCGCCGCGAGGGGTGCTAGGGGCGCGAGCGGAGGTAGCGGTGGAACCGCCGCGCCACGGCGTCCAGGCCCACTCCGCAGGACCCATACACCCACGGCGAGGTGTAGCTGTCGCCTTCAGCCAGGACCACCTCCCCCGGCAGGAGGAGTTCCCCGCCGCCCACCACCTGCTCCCCGGTCGAGAGCCGCTCGGCGTAGTGGGTGTGGTTGCCACTCCAGCCGGTGTGCACCGCCCACACCTCTCCGTCGGCGAAGCCGAATCCCGGCGTCCCCGCGTGCAGGACGGTGGCGGCGTCGGGACCGGTGCGGCCCCGCCGTCCCTCGCGCAGGTGGACGCCGACGGTGAGCTCGCGCCGCTGTGGCGAGCGCTCCCGGCCCCAGCGTCCGGACAGGTCGAGGAGCTCGCGAGCCACCGGGGGCACCGGGTAGGCGAGCACGAGGTCGTCCAATTGGTAGGGCTCGGCGCCGAGGTTGGTCAGCCGGGCCTGGGAGCGAAGCACACCGCCGGGGAGGAGTTCGACGCTGACCAGCACGCCCAGCCCGGACGCCTCGTCCACGGCCTCGGCCTCCACCAGCGAGCACCCCGCCTCCACCAGGGACGCCGCGTTGCCGGCGTCCGTCACCGCCTGACCGTCGAGACGCAGGGACGTGGTCGTGAACTTCGGCGACCAGTCGCGACCGCCTCGCGAGCCGGTGATGCCAGGGCGGCCGAGCCAGCCCGTCCACGCCTCAGGCAGGAGCGCGACCCGGACGGGCTCGTCGACCAGGTTGGACGCGATGGGGTGGACGCCGGCACCGATCAGTCCCAAGGCGTCGGCCAGGGGCACCTCCCCGAGGTCGGCTCCCCAGTGCACCAGGGCCGGCAGCTGGCCGTGGGTGACGTCGAGGAGGACGCTCGCGCCCTCGGCTCGCAGGTGGATGCAGGCATTCACGGGCGTTGTCATGGGTTCCTCCCGGGGTCGGTGCGTGGCACGGCTGGCTACGTTCACGAATCTACACCAATAGACGCCGCTGAGCGCAAGGGGCGAGCGGCCGCGAGAACTTGGCTCTGACGCGGCCGAACCTCTTGCGCGGCCGACATCTACTCGTGTAGCTTTCCTTCATCGCCGCGATCCACCGCCGGCGGGTCCCCTATCCCAACGAAGGGAGCACGATGGGCACACACCAAGCAGAGAGCGTCGTCGCCCAGCAGCCGAAACGGCGGCCTCGCCGCAAGCCGGGCGCCGTCGGCCCCTCGGGCCGATCCGACCTGAAGATCGCGCTGGCGTTCATCGCGCCGGCGGCCCTCGGGTTCTCGGTCTTCTTCCTCTACCCGACGATCCGGGGCTTCTACTTCAGCCTCACCCAGTACAACCTGCTGGGCAGCCCACGGTTCATCGGATTCGGCAACTTCACCAGACTGGTCCAGGACCAGCTCTTCTGGAACTCGCTGCTGGTGACCCTCTACTACGTGGTCCTCAACATCGCCTTCCAGACGATCCTGGCGATCGGCCTCGCGGTGCTGATGCAGCGGCTGACGAAGTCCATCGTGATCAGGGGCGCCCTGCTCCTGCCCTGGCTCATCTCCAACGTCATCGCCGCCATGCTGTGGTTCTGGTTGCTGGACTACCAGATCGGCTTCGTCAACGGCGTCCTGGACTGGCTCGGCGCCGACCGCATCGCCTTCTTCGGCGACGCCCGAACGGCGATCCCCACCATCGCGTTCGTGAACGTGTGGCGGCACCTGGGCTACACCGCGCTCCTGGTCTTCGCAGGACTGCAAACCATCCCGAAGTACGTCTACGAGGCAGCCTCCATCGACGGCAGCGGCGAATGGAGCTCGTTCTGGCGGATCACGCTCCCGCTGCTCCGACCCGTGCTGGCCATGGTGCTGGTCATGACCGTCACCGGGTCCTTCCAGGTGTTCGACACCGTCGCGGTCACCACGAATGGCGGGCCGGTGAACGCCACCCGGGTCATCCAGTTCTACATCTACCAAAAGGCGTTCGGCGAGGGTCAGTTCGGCTACGCCAGCGCCCTATCCGTCGTCCTGTTCCTCATCCTCGCCGTCGTGGCCTTCCTGCAGCTCCGGCTGCTGCGGGCCGGCGAGTCGGATCTCGCATGAAAGGGGAGCCCACCATGGCCACCGACACCATCGAAGCCGCGGCACGGGTGAACGCCGAGGCCAGGGCACGACGACGCAGGTTCTCCTGGGGGCGGGTGCTCGCCTGGGCCGCCATGATCGTCGCCCTCATCCTGACCATCTTCCCCTTCTACTGGATGGTGCGGACCGCACTGTCGACCTCGCGCTCGCTGCCGTCCGACCCCTCATCGATGCTGCCGGTCGACTTCACGTGGGGCGCCTTCGAGCGCGTGCTCGGCCTGGCCACCCCGCAGGAGGCGCTCGCCGAGGGCGGATCCGGGGGCTCGGTCAACTTCTGGCTCTACCTCAGGAACTCGCTGATCTACGCCACCGCAGTGACCCTCGGCCAGGTGTTCTTCTGCGCGATGGCGGCCTACGCCTTCGCCCGACTCCACTGGCCCGGGCGCAACGTGATCTTCGGCATCTTCCTGGGAGCCCTGCTCGTCCCGCCCATCTTCACCAGCCTGCCCAACTTCATCCTCATCAAGAACCTGGGCCTGCTGAACACCTTCCCCGGCATGATCCTGCCCTCGTTCTTCATGACTCCGTTCGCGATCTTCTTCCTGCGCCAGTTCTTCCTGGGCATCAACCACGAGATCGAGGAGTCCGCGATGCTGGACGGCGCCGGCCACTGGCGTACCTTCTTCCGCATCGTGCTGCCGATGAGCACGGCACCGGTCACGACCCTGGCGATCCTCACCTTCATCCAGACCTGGAACGACTACTTCTGGCCGCTCCTGGTCGGGAACACCGACAGCACCCGTGTCCTGACGGTGGCGCTCGGCGTCTTCCGCTCGCAGACTCCCCAGGGCGGCCCCGACTGGGCCGGTCTGATGGCCGCCACGCTCGTCGCGGCGCTGCCCGTCCTCCTCCTCTTCATGGCCTTCGCCCGCAAGATCATCGACTCCATCGGCTACTCGGGCGTGAAGTGACCCCGCACCACCGGTACCCCGCCTCATCCACCAGAAAGGACCACATCATGGCTCGACCCAACCGCAAGTTCGTCGCCACCCTGGCGTCCCTCGCCGCCTTGACCCTCGCCCTCTCGGCCTGCTCCGGCGACGCCCCCACCGGCGGCGCCCCCGAGACCATCGACACTAGTCAGGCGTCCGGGGAGGTGAGCTACTGGTTGTGGGACTCCAACCAGCAGCCCGCCTACCAGAAGTGCGCGGACGCCTTCCAGCAAGCCAACCCCAATGTCACGGTGCAGATCACCCAGTACGGCTGGGGCGATTACTGGACCAACCTCACCAACGGCTTCGTCGCCGGCACGGCGCCCGACGTCTTCACCAACCACGTCTCGCGCTACCCGGAGTTCGTCGCCCAGGAGCAGTTGCTGGCCCTCGACGAGACCCTCGCCCAGGACAACATTCCCACCGACATCTACCAGGAGGGACTGGCCGAGCTGTGGGTCGGCCAGGACGGCAAGCGCTACGCCCTGCCCAAGGACTTCGACACGGTGGCGATCTTCTACAACAAGTCGCTGGTGCAGGACGCCGGCGTCACCGAGGCCGAGCTCCGGGACATGACGTGGAACCCCGACGACGGCGGCAGCTACGAGCGGATCATCGCGCGACTCACCGTGGACAACAACGGCGTGCGCGGCGATGAGCCCGGGTTCGACAAGAACAACGTCGCCGTCTATGGGCTGGGCATGGACGGCGGGGCGGGCGGCCCCTCGGGCCAGACGCAGTGGAGCATGTACAGCGGCACCACCGGATGGACCCACACCGACAAAAACCCGTGGGGCTCGCGCTACAACTACGACGACCCCCGGTTCCAGGCCACGGTCGCCTGGTGGAAGGGGCTCATCGACAAGGGCTACATGCCGACGCTCGCGGCCGTGACCGGCCAGGGGTCCTCGGACATCTTCGCCGCCGGCAAGTACGCGATGCTCACCAACGGCTCCTGGATGACCAACCAGATGTTCAGCTACGCCAGCGTGGAGACGGGTCTGGCCCCCACCCCCAAGGGGCCAGGCGGCGAGCGCGCCAGCATGCTGAACGGGCTGGGCGACTCGGTCTGGATCGGGTCCGACAACAAGGCCGCTGCCGTGAAGTGGGTCGAGTTCCTCGGCTCGCCGACCTGCCAGAACGTGGTCGGACAGGACGCGGTCGTGCTCCCGGCCATCCCTAGCGCTACGGACGCCGCCATCGCGGCCTGGGAGGGCAAGGGCATCGACGTGTCGGCGTTCACCGTGCACGTCGAGGAGGGCACCACCCACCAGTGGCCCATCACCGATCGCGCCAGCGAGATCACCAACATCATGAACCCCGCCATGGATGCCGTGATCTCGGGCAGCGCCGACGTGACGTCCCTGACCACCGCCAACGAGCAGGTCAACGCCCTGCTCGGCTGATTCCGCTTGCCGTGGCCGGGCCGTCGAAGCCCGGCCACGGCATCGGCACGCCAGGTCAGAAGACCGGCTTGCCCCCGGTCACGCCGAGCACGGTCCCCGAGACGTAGCTCGCCTCGTCGCTGGCCAGGAACACGAAGGCCGCGGCGACCTCGACGGGTTGTCCAGCCCGCCCCAACGGGGTGTCGGAGCCGAAGCCCTCGACCTTCTTGGTCGGCATGGTGGCCGGGATCAACGGCGTCCAGATCGGACCCGGAGCAACCGCGTTCACGCGGATGCCTCGGGTGCCGAGGTCGCCGGCCAGATTCACCACCAGGTTGTTCAGGGCGGCCTTCGTGGCGGCGTAGTCGAGCAGTTGCTCCGACGGCGAGTACGCCTGAACCGACGTGGTTATCAGCACGCTACTGCCGGGCTTCAGGTCGCCGGCGAGGTTGCGCACCAGCCAGAAGGGCGAGAACACGTTGGTGGCGAAGGTACGCTCCACCTGCTCCTCCGGGAACTCCTCGATCTCGCCGTGGGTCATCTGGTATGCCGCGTTGCAGACCAACACGTCCAGGCCGCCCAGTTGCTCGACGGCCTCGCGGGCGACGCGGCGGTTCTCGTCCGCGGTGCGGAGATCGGCCTCGATGAGGTGACACGCACGCCCTTTCGCCTCTACGAGCCGGCGCGTCTCCTCGGCGTCCGCCTTCTCCTGCGGCAGGTGGGTGATCGCCACGTCAGCGCCCTCGGCGGCGAACGTCATCGCCACGGCACGGCCGATCCCGGAGTCGCCGCCAGTGATCAGCGCGCGCTTACCCGTAAGCCGTTCGCGGCCCACCCACGACTCGCCGTGGTCGGCGTCCGGCTGCAGCTTCGCCTCCGTGCCGGGCCACTCCTGCTGCTGGGCGGGGATCGAGGCCAGCTCCTCGTGGCCGACCGGATCCTTCGTGCGGGATTCGCTCATGGTCGTTCCTCTCGTCGGACGATGTGATCCCACTCATACCCCACGGCGGGAGGCTCATGCCTGCGACGCGGCGCAGAGCGGCAGAGGCTTCCGACATCGACCATGCCTGTCCGTGCGCCCCGCTCCCCTAGGGTGTGTCTGCTGGCGGTCGCCGGCACTGCGGGAAGGAGCGCGCCCATGAGCGCCGACGCGATCTACTTGGTCGCCGGGCTAGCGCTGTTCGTGGCGGTGGTGGCGCCCCTGCTGGTCCGGTCGATCGCCTTGTCGGCCCCCCTGGTCCTGCTCGTCCTCGGCATGGTAATCGGTCTCATGCCGCTGCCCGAGGGCTGGTCGCTCGACCCGATCGCCGGGCGCACCGTGGTGGAGCACGTCACCGAAGTGGGAGTGCTGGTGGCGCTCATGGGGGTCGGGCTCGCGCTCGACCGGCCGCTGAACCGACGCACCTGGCGGGACTGGTCGCCGACGTGGCGCCTCCTGCTGGTGGCGATGCCGCTCACCATCGGGGGCGTCTTCCTGTTGGGCTGGGGACTGCTCGGCGTCGCCGCGCCAGCCGCGCTGCTGCTCGGCGCGTGCCTGGCGCCGACGGATCCCGTGCTCGCCGGCGACGTGCAGGTGGAGGGCCCGAACACCGCTGGCTCTGAGGACGAGGCCGAGCCCGACGAGCGGGACGAGGTGCGGTTCTCCCTCACCGCGGAGGCTGGGCTCAACGACGGCCTGGCGTTCCCGTTCGTCTACGCGGCCGTGTACCTGGCCACGCTGGGCCCGGTCAGCCAGTGGTGGGCAGGATGGGTGGCCTGGGAGCTGGTCGGAAAGATCGTGGTGGGCGTGGTCGCGGGCGCGCTGGTGGGCTGGGGCCTGGGACGCCTCGCCTTCCGGGCCGCCGATCACCGCCTCCGCATCGCCGAGCGCGGCGAGCCCCTGCTGGCCGTGGCCGCCCTCGTGCTCTCCTACGGCGCCACCGAGGTCGCCGGTGGGTACGGCTTCCTCGGCGTCTTCGCCTGCGCGCTCGCGCTGCGCAGCGTCGAACGACACCACGACCACCATCGGGCAATGCACCAGGTGATCGGCTACCTGGAACGACTCCTCACCCTGGTCATTCTCCTGTTCCTAGGCATGGCCCTCGCGCGCGGTCTCCTGGCGGGCGTCGACTGGCGCGGGGTCGTGGTCGCCGTGGCGCTCGTGTTCGTCATCCGGCCCCTGGCGGCCTGGCTCTCGCTCGCGGTGGCAGCCAGGGACGCCGACCTTCCCGGCGGGCTGCTCCCGACCGAGCGGGCCATCACGGCCTTCTTCGGCGTCCGCGGCGTCGGCTCGCTGTACTACCTTGCCTACGCCGGCGGCCTGGCCGCCTTCCCCGAGGAGTCGTGGCTGTGGTCCACGGTGGCGTCGACGATCCTGCTGTCAGTGGTCGTCCACGGCGTGGCCTCCACGCCGGCCCTCCGTCGGCTAGACGACCGGCGTCAGGAGAGCTTGGCGGTGCCGGAGTAGCCTCCGCCCTGAGCGACCACGGCGTCCGCCCTCGCAACGGCCATCGCCTGCTCACCGTCGAGGATGATCGTCGCGTCGATGCGGCCGCCGACACGCGTTTGCCCGGCGTAGCTGAGGGTGC
>JBKHWW010000124.1:0-6657 GCA_046566345.1 Actinomycetes bacterium | reverse complement strand
ACCGGTGTTTGACCACGGACGTCAGCGCCAGCGCGGCCACGGTGAAGACTGCCGCGATGTAGCCGATGACCTCGACCCAGATCATCCGCGCGGCACCTCGAAGGCGGCCAGGGTGGCCAGCCCGGGGCCCAGCTCGTCCCAGTCGACCGTGTGGGTGAGGATCGCGATCGCGGAGGTGGGGAACTTGTCGGAGACGGCCGCGGTCTGGGGGGAGGACACCGCCAGCGTGAGAATGAGGTCGCTGAGGGTGGGTTCGTGGCCGATCAGCAGCACCCGCATGGCGGCGGCCGGCAGGGCCCGCAGCACGTCGAGCACGTCAGAGGTCCACGCGTGGTAGAGCGCGTCCACCGTGCGCACCTCGCGTGCGTGGGCCCCGCCCATCTGTAGCGACTGCCAGGTCTGCTGCACGCGGGTCGCCGGGGAGAGGAGCACCACGTCGAAGTCGATCGGGGCCAGCTGCTGGCCGACCACGACGGCGTCCCGGGTGCCACGCGCCGACAGCGGACGCCGGAGGTCGGGCTCGTTCGTCTTCCAGGACGACTTGCCGTGGCGCACCACGACGAGCGTGCGCGACGGCGCCATCACTCCTGCCCGTCGCCCTTTCCGTCGCCGCGCTTGAACGTCTGCCAGATCTCTTTGCACTCGGGGCAGACGGGGAACTTGTCAGGGTTGCGGCTGGGCACCCACACCTTGCCGCACAGGGCTACCACGGGCGTGCCCATCACCATGGCCTCGGTGAGCTTGTTCTTGGGCACGTAGTGGCTGAAGCGCTCGTGGTCGCCCTCGTCGAGGCGGAGGTCGCTGCGCTCGTCAAGGACCGTCTGCGAACCGGGAGCCGGAGTGAGCTGCGTCATGCGCTTCATCCTAGGCGGTGGTCATGGTCAAATGGGGCACTGTGCCCTCCTCACGTCGTGGCCTCACCGTCGGCCTCCTGCTCTGCGTAACGGCGGTCGCGTTCGAAGGAATGGCCGTCGTCACCGCCATGCCCGCCGCCGCGGCCGACCTCGGCGACCTGCACCTGTACGCGTGGGCGTTCACCGCCGTGATGATCCCCCAGCTGTTCGCGATCGCGGTGGCCGGACGCCTCAGCGACCTGACCGGCCCGGTCCGCCCGTTCCTGGGAGGGCTGGTCGTCTTCGCCCTGGGGGTGGTGGTGGCCGCGCTGGCGCCGAGCATGCTCGTGCTCCTGGTCGGCCGGTTCATCCAGGGGCTGGGTGGCGGTGCGGTCTACCTGTCGCTCATGGTGGTCACCGCCCAGGCGTTCGCGCCCGCGGAGCGGGCCCGCATCATGACCTGGTATTCGGCGTGCTGGATGATGCCTGCCTTCGTGGGCCCCGCCGCCGCGGCCTGGCTGACCGAGAACCTGTCGTGGCACTGGGTGTTCTGGTCGGTGCTCCCGTTCGTCGCCATCGGCCTGGCCGTGATGGCCCCCGGCCTCGCCGCCCTCCCCGAACGACCGGATGCCAAGGCCCCCGCCGACCCCGTGCCCACGCACGCCGCCGTCGCCGTCGCCGTCGGCGTGGCGCTGCTCCAGCTCGCGGGGCAGCGGTTGGAGCCGATGTCGCTGGCGTGGCTGGCGGCCGGGCTGATCCTGCTCGGCGTCTGGTTCCGGCGCCTGATGCCGCGGGGCTTCGGGCCCTCGGGCCGGGGCCTGTCGGCCGTCGTCGTGGTGCGCTTCGTCACCGCCGGCACGTTCTTCGGCGTCCAGTCGTTTCTTCCGCTCATGCTCACGTCACGCGGGGTGGGCCTGTTGCTCGCGGGGCTGGTGATCACCCTGTCCTCGGTGGGGTGGATGGGAGGCTCCTGGCTGCAAGCTCGATCGTGGCTGCGCTGGTCGCGGGACCAGATCATCGTCGCGGGCGCCGCCTGCGTGGCCCTGGGTGCGGCCGTGGTCGCCGCCGCCGCCTGGTGGACGGCGGCGAGCCTGCCGCTCGCGTTAGCCGGCTTCACCGTAGCCGGGCTGGGGATGGGGCTGATGTCGGCGTCCACGTCGCTGGCGACCATGCAATTGTCGACGGAGGCTGAACTCGGCCGGAACACCAGCTCGCTGCAGGTCGGCGAGACGGCCGGGAATGCGATTCTGGCTGGGGCGGCAGGGACGATCTTCGCCGCGCTCAACCCGGTGGCCCCCACCACCGTCACGTTCGGGTGGCTGATGAGCGCGCTGGCCGTGGTGGGCCTCACGGGCGTCCTAGCGGCCCGCAACATCGGCTTCGTTGAGAACTACTCCGCGGGCCACCGGCGCCGCTCGTGACGGCAATCCTGGTCAGCAGGTTCCGGTCAGGTTGACTCGGGGTCTAGTATCTCGGCATCGAGCTATCTGTCAGGACGGGGTTGTCGATGGACGAGGTGGATCGGATCCTTCAGGCGTGGAGCGTGGAGACGCCGGAGCTTGACGTGCGCCCGCTGCGCGTGCTCTCCCGCGTGACGCGGCTGGCACGCCACCTCGACTTCGCGCGCCGGGACGCCTTCGCCGTTCATGGGCTGGACGGCTGGGAGTTCGACGTCCTCGCAGCGCTGCGCCGCGAGGGGCCTCCTTACGAGCTCTCACCGGGGCAGTTGATCCAACAGACGCTGTCCACCTCGGGCACCATGACCAACCGTATCGACCGCCTGGTGGGGCGGGGGTTGGTGCAGCGGCTCCCCGACCCGCGCGATCGGCGGGGGGTGCGCGTCCGGCTGCTCGAGCCCGGCAAGGCGGCCGTCGAGGGGGCGCTGGCGGACCTGCTCGATCGCGAGCGGCAGATCCTCGCGGGGCTGACGTCGGTCGAGGAGGACACGGTGGCCGACCTGCTGCGCCGCCTGGTGTCCCCGTTCGAGAGCGGCGACTGAGAAGTCGCGGCTAGCCTGGTCGATCACCCCCTCGGGGATCGGTAGGGTTCACCCATGCCACTGACCAACAGCGTGCTCGCCGATCTGGCCGGTGCGTTCGGGATCTCCACCGAGTTCTGGGACTGGAAGGGCCGCCACATCGAGGTGGACGACACCACGGTGGTGGGCATCTTGGCGGGGATGGGGGTGGACGCCTCCTCCGACGACGCCGCGCGGGCCGCTCTCGCCGACCACGCCCAGCGCAGGTGGCGCCGCGCCGTGCCTCCGTGCACGGTCGTCCAAGAGGGCGCATCCCCCCAGATCACGATCCACGTGCCCGCCGGGACGTCGGCGTCCGTGTGGGTGCGGCTGGAGGAGGGCGCTCGCCGCGACGGGTGGGCCGTCGAGAACAACGAACCCGACCGCGAGATCGACGGCACCATGGTGGGGGAGGGCACCTTCGAACTGCCCGCCGACCTGCCGCTGGGCTACCACCGGATCCATCTGGAGTCGGCAGCGGGCCGCTCCGACGGGACGCTGGTGGTCACGCCCCGATTCCTCGGGTTTCCCAAGGCGATGGGGTCCAGGCGCGTGTGGGGCTACGCGACGCAGCTGTACAGCGTCCGCTCCGCCGGGTCGTGGGGGATCGGCGACCTGGCCGACTTGGCCGACCTGTGCACGTGGTCGGGCACGCAGCACTTCGCGGATTACCTGCTGGTCAACCCGCTGCACGCGGCGCAGCCGATGCCCCCGCTGGAGCCGTCCCCGTACCTGCCCAGCAGCCGCCGCTACGTGAACCCGCTCTACATCCGCCCCGAGCTGATCCCCGAGTACACCGGCCTGGCCACCCACAAGCGCGAGCGCATCGCGCGGATCAAGGCCGACCTGGCCAAGGAACTGGCCAAGTCGGACCGGATCGAGCGGAACCTGATCTGGCTGGCCAAGCTCGCCGCCCTGCGGATCATCTACGACGAGGGTTTGTCCGAGGTGCGAATGATGGCCAAGGAGAACTTCGTGCGGGGCGAGGGCCGGGGGTTGGCGCAGTTCGCCACGTGGTCGGCGCTGGTGTCGTTGTTCGGCATGAACTGGCGGGAGTGGCCGCCGGAGTACCGTCGTCCGAGTTCGCCGGAGGTGGCCGCGTTCGCCGCCCAGTACGCCCGGGACGTCGACTTCTACGTGTGGCTGCAGTGGGTCGCCGATAACCAGCTCCGCGAGGCGCAGTCGGCGGCGAAGGCCACCGGAATGCGCATCGGCGTGATGAGCGACCTGGCCGTCGGCGTCAGCCGGATCAGCGCTGAGGCCTGGGTGCTCGGTGACGCGTTCGCCCAGGGTGTCAGCGTCGGAGCCCCTCCCGACCACTACAACCAGCTGGGCCAAGACTGGGGCCAGGCTCCCTGGCGTCCGGACCGCCTCGAGGAGCTGTCCTACCAGCCGTTCCGCGCGATGGTGACGGGGATCTTGCGCCACTCCGGGGGAATCCGCGTGGACCACATCATGGGGCTCTTCCGGCTCTGGTGGATCCCCGAGGGCCTCCTTCCCACCAAAGGCGCCTACGTGCGCTACAACCACGAGGCGATGGTCGGCATCCTGCTGCTGGAGGCGCATCGGGCCGATGCGCTGGTCGTCGGCGAAGACCTGGGCACCGTCGAGCCGTGGGTCCGCGACTACCTGCGGGAGCGCGGCGTCCTCGGCACATCCGTGGCCTGGTTCGAGTACGGCAGCGACGGCAACCCGCTCCCGCCCGAGGCGTACCGCGAATACTGCATGGCGTCGGTGACCACGCACGACATGCCGCCGACGGCCGGCTACCTCGCGTTGGACCACATCCGGCTGCAGCACGGGCTCGGCATGCTGACCGAGGACCTCGACGAAGAGCTTGCTCTCGCCGATCGGACCTTCCAGAACTGGCAGCGCATCCTCGTCGAGCGCGGGTTCCTGGCCGAGGGAGAGACCGACGTCGCCGAGAAGGTGCTGGCCATGCACCGCTATATCGTCGCCTCGCCTGCGCGCGTCCTCAACGCGGCGCTCACCGACGCCGTCGGCGACCGCCGCACGCAGAACCAGCCCGGCACCGTCGATGAATACCCCAACTGGCGGGTCCCGCTGACAGGCCCGGACGGCGAACCGCTCATGCTCGAGGACCTCTTCTCCTCCGACAGCGCCGCGCGCCTCGCAGCGGTGATGAACGGGTTCTCGGTCCAGGCCATCGGGAGGCGCTGAGCGTGCCCGGACAGCGATCGGTCACCCTGCGGTTCCTCGCCGCCCCGACGGACGCCAACGTGCGCGGCCTGGTGGGGGCGGGCAAGGTGCTGGAGTGGATCGACAAGGCGGGCTACGCCGCGGCCGTGGCCTGGGCGGGCACCTACTGCGTCACCGCCTACGTCGGGAACATCCACTTCACACGGCCCGTCAACGTGGGCGACCTCGTCGAGGTGCAGGGCCGGGTGGTGTTCACCGGCCGCACGTCGCTGCAGGTGGTGTGCACCGTCTCCAGCGGCGACCCGCGTGACGAGGGCATGGTCGTGAACACCCAGTGCATGCTCCAGTTCGTAGCGATGAGGGAGGGCAAGCCCGTCGAGGTGCCCAGCTTCACCCCGCGCGACGAGTGGGAGGCGGCCGAGCACGAGCGCGCTGGACGCCTCAACGCCGCCCGCCGCGAGATCGAGGCCGACATGAGCCGGCAGACCTATTCGCACAACACCGAGGCCTGCCGCGAGACGCTGCGCTTCCTCGCCGCACCGACCGACGTGAACTGGGGCGGCAAGGTGCACGGCGGCTACGTGATGAACTGGATCGACCAGGCCGCCAGCGTCGTCGCCACCCGCTGGCATGGCGGCCAGGCGGTCGCTGTCTACGCCGGCGGCGTCCGCTTCTACCGGCCGATGTTCATCGGCGACCTCGTCGAGGTCGAGGCCCGGCTGATCTACACCGGCTTCTCCAGCATGCACATCTCGGTGCACGTCCGTTCGGGTGATCCGCAGACGCGCGAGCTCCGCGAAACCACGCACTGCACCTTCGTCTACGTGGCCCTGGACGACGAGGGGCGCAAGCGCAGGGTGAAGTCCTGGAACCCCCAGCTGCCCGAAGACATCGACCTGCAGGAGCACGCCAAGACGATGATCGACATCCGCGAGCGCCTGCTGCGCACCCTGCCGGACGCCGCACCCCCCGACCCGGGCCTGCGGCTGTGGCCGACGGTGCCGGGCGCCGAAGAACAGGGCGAGCCGCCGAAGTGAGTCCCTCCGACGTCCACCTGATGCGTTTTTGCATGAAGTGGACGCCTACAGGACTGCCCGGTCGGCGCCCCCCGGGCCGCGCTGGCGGTCAGTGCACCTCGACCCCGGCGCGGGCCCACTCGTCGACAACCCGCGAGGTGGACGCGGGGTCGACGGCGGCGGTCAGGTTCAGCAGGACGGTGGTGTTGAGGCCGAGGGCCGCGGCGTCCAGCGCCGTGGCGCGCACGCAGTAGTCGGTGGCGATGCCGCACACCTCCACGGTGTCGACGCCCTCGCGGCTGAGGAAGTCGCCGAGCCCCACGCCCAGGCGCTGGTCGCGGCCCTCGAAACCCGAGTAGGCGGCGCTGAATTCGCCCTTGTCGAAGACGCCGTCAAAATGGGGGGTACCGAGGTTGGGATGGAACGCCGCGCCAGTGGTTCCGGCCACGCAATGTGTCGGCCAGGAGTGGACGAAATCGGGCGTCGTGGAGAAGTGGGCGCCGGGGTCGATGTGGTGGTCTCGGGTGGCCACCACCAGGTCGTAGCGGTGCGTTGTGAGATGGTCGGCGATGGACGCCGCCGTCGCGGCCCCGCCGGCGACGGCCAGCGAGCCGCCCTCGCAGAAGTCGTT
>JBKHWW010000123.1:0-4319 GCA_046566345.1 Actinomycetes bacterium | reverse complement strand
CGGTTGGCGCTCTCGACCTCGCGCAAGGACGTCCCGATCCAGTGCGCATCGGGGTAGGCCTGCTTGATGCGACCGATCATGGCCTTGAAGTCTTCGATCTTGTCGTCGATCGACTCGCCGCCGGCCTCGGGGCCCTCGATGCCCAAGCAAAGCTGGAAATCTTCCTCGTTGCCGTAGAGGATGTCGCAGTTCTGGGCGATCTCGTGGAACGCGGCCGAAAGCTCTTCTTCGCGGCCCTTCCAGAAGGTGGCCCGGTAGTTGAGGTCCATCGCAACCACCGTGCCGTGGGCGCGTGCGGCCTTGGCCAACTCGACGCAAAACTTCGACGTGGACGGGCTCAGGGCGGCGATGAGGCCGGACAAGTGAAGGACTTTGACGCCCTCGGTCCCGAAGATCCGCTCGAGGTCGAATTGCTCCACGCTGAGGTCGCGGCCGACCTCACCGGCGCGGTCGTTCCACACGCGGGGCGCGCGGCCACCGAAGCCCGAGTCGGCGATGTTGAACTGGTGCCGGTACCCCCACGCGTCGCCCTGATCGAGCTCAGGGCCCTCGTAGGACATGTTGCGCTTGCGCAGGTCCGCCTTGATCAGCGCGGAGATCGGCGACCCCTTCACAAAGGCGGTCAGCACCTTGGTCGGCAGGCCGAGATGCGAGACGACGCTGGCCACGTTGGTCTCGGCGCTGGTCGCCTGCAGGAAGAACCGGTCGGAGGTGTGCACCGGTGCCCGGTTCTCGGGGGTGATGCGGACACCCATCGACGTCGGGACGATCAGAGACCACTGAGCATCTTCGCGGAGTTGCATTCCGAACCTTTCAGCTGAACAGACGGCGGGACTCCGGCCAGCTTAAGGTGCACCCTTCCTCGTCGGGTCGGTTTCGCCCAGTTGCCCCTCAGCCGCCGAAGCTGAGCGCCACGTCCACCAGCCGAGGGCGATGCCCATGAGGCCGGCGACGGCGTCCCACACCTCACCCCCGCGTCCGGGCAGGGCCACTTGCTGGATCCACTCGCTGACCGGCACGTGCATCACCATGGGCACCAGCGCCAGCCACGGCGACGGAACCACCCGGAGCAGCGCCCAGGTGGGTAGCGCGAAGAGCACGACGTGGGCGACCTTGTCGATCCCGGGAAAGGCTAGTCCACCCACGTCCGGAGGTGAGGTGGTGTAGAGCCCCCACAGATGGAACGCCACCGCGAGCGCCACGACGATCCACGCCGCGGCTCGGCGGCGCGGCTCGGCGGGCTCCCCGATCACGCGTGCTCCCCGATCACCCGTGCTCCCCGATCACCCGTGCACTCCCGTCCGCCGGTGTCCCCTCCCCCTCACGCGAGCCGCTCCAGGATCAGCTCACGGATGCGGGCGGCGTCCGCCTTGCCTGACATCTCCTTCATGATCGCTCCAATCAGGGCGCCCGCCGCCTGCACCTTCCCGTCGCGGACCTTTTGAGCCACAGCCGGGTTGGCGGCGATTGCGGCGTCCACCGCCGCCCCCAGGGCACCGTCGTCGGACACGACCGCGAGAGAACGTCCCACGACCACCTCGGCAGGAGTCCCCTCGCCGGCCAGCAGTCCGTCGAACACCGCCCGGGCCAGCTTGTCGTTGATGGTGCCCGCCTCGACCAGTGCCTGCACCTGGGCCACCTCCCCCGGCGTGACGCCGACCTCGGCCAGGTCGGTGCCGGCCTCGTTGGCGCGCCGCGCCAGTTCGCCGAGCCACCACTTGCGGGCCGACGCCGGGCTCGCACCCTGCGCGACTGTCGCCTCGATGAGGTCGAGCGAAGACGGCGTCCCGTGGATGTCGCGCATCTCGAGGTCGGTGAATCTCCACTCCGCCTGAAGCCGAGCCCGGCGCCTGGCGGGCGGCTCCGGCAACGTCTTCTCCAGCTGTTCGATCCACTCTCGGCTGGGGGCGATCGGGACCAGGTCGGGCTCGGGGAAGTAGCGGTAGTCCTCGGCCTCCTCCTTGGAGCGCCCAGGCGAGGTGTATCCCTCCTCGTGCCAGTGTCTCGTCTCCTGGTGGACGCGGCCACCGGCGGCCAGGATCGCCCCCTGACGCTGGATCTCGTAGCGGAGCGCCCCCTCCACCGACTTCAGCGAGTTGACGTTCTTGGTCTCGGTGCGCGTCCCGAGGGCGTCGGATCCCCGGGGCATCAGCGAGATGTTCGCGTCACACCGCATCTGACCGGCCTCCATGCGCGCGTCGGAGACGCCGAGGGCGAGCATCAGCTCACGAAGCGCCGTCATGTAGGCCCGGCCCACCTCGGGCGCCCGATCGCCCAGCCCGCGAATCGGGCGGGTGACTATCTCCATCAGCGGGACGCCCGCGCGGTTGTAGTCGACCAGGCTGTGACCGGAGTCGTGAATACGCCCGGTCGAACCGGTGTGGGTCAGCTTTCCGGCGTCCTCCTCCATGTGCACCCGCTCGATCTCGATGCGGTACGTCTGGCCGTCGAGCTCCACGTCCAGGTGTCCATCGACACAGATCGGCTCGTCGTACTGGCTGATCTGGTAGTCCTTGGGCATGTCGGGGTAAAAGTAGTTCTTCCGGGCGAATCGGCTCCACGGCGCCACGCGGCACCCCAGCGCCAGCCCGATCCGGATCGCCGACTCGACCGCCTTTCCGTTGACGACCGGCAGCGACCCCGGGAGCCCCAAGCACACCGGACACGTCTGCGTGTTCGGCGCGGCGCCCGGCTTGGTGGAGCACCCGCACCACATCTTGGACGCCGTGTTCAACTCGACGTGCACCTCCATCCCCAAGACCGGATCGTAGGACGCCATCACCGCGTCGTAGGCCATCAGCTCCGCTTGCTCCGCCGCGACCATCTCAGGCCCCCTTCGTCTCGACGAGTCCCGGCACCCACCGCTGCGCGATGCGGTCGGTCAGGACGCCGCCGTCCCGCGCGGAGACCGCTCGCTCGAGCGCCGCACCGACCCGGTAGACGCGGTCGTCCGCAAGCGGCGGCGCCATCACCTGGAACCCCACCGGAAGCCCGTCGTCGGAGAGTCCGCACGGGAACGAGCCCGACGTGTTACCGGCCATGTTGGACGGGATCGTGCACAGGTCGGAGGCGTACATGGCCAGGGGATCGGCCGCCCGCTCGCCGATGCGGAACGCGGTCGTCGGAGTCGACGGCGACACCAGGACGTCCACGGTGGTGAACGCGGCGTCGAAGTCGCGGCTGATCAGCGTGCGGACTCGCTGGGCCGACCCGTAGTAGGCGTCGTAGTACCCCGAGCTGAGGGCGTACGTGCCGATGATGACGCGGCGCTTCACCTCCTCGCCGAAGCCGGCGTCGCGAGAGAGCCGCATCACCTCCTCCGTGCTCCGGGTGCCGTCGTCACCGATGCGGAGGCCGTAGCGCATCGCGTCGTAGCGGGCGAGGTTGCTGGAAACCTCGCTCGGCATGATCAGGTAGTAGGCGCCTAGCGCGTACGTGAAGTGGGGGCAGGAGACCTCGACGACCTCGGCTCCGGCGTCCGACAGCAATGCCACCGCCTCGCGGAACCGCATCTCGACCCCAGGGTCGTAGCCCTGCCCGCCGAGCTCCCGGACGACGCCGATCCGCAGCCCGGTCACGTCGCCGGAGCGCGCCGCCTGCACCACGGGCGGGACGGGCGCGTCGATCGACGTCGAGTCCAGCCGATCGTGGCCGCCGATGACCTCGTGGAGCAGTGCGGCGTCCAGCACGGTTCGGGCGCAGGGGCCTGGCTGGTCGAGGCTGGAGGCCATCGCGATCACGCCGTAGCGGGACGTGCCGCCGTAGGTCGGCTTCACCCCGACCGTGCCGGTCACCGACCCGGGTTGGCGGATCGAGCCGCCGGTGTCCGTGCCGATGGCGAGAGGGGCCTCGAACGCCGCCAGCGCGGCGGCCGAACCGCCGCCCGATCCGCCCGGGATGCGGTCCAGGTCCCACGGGTTGTGCGTGGTGAAGTAGCCGGAGTTCTCGGTCGAGGAGCCCATCGCGAACTCGTCGAGGTTGGTCTTGCCGAGGATCACCACGCCGTGGTCGAGCAGCCGGCGGGTCACGGTGGCGCTGTACGGGGGCCGCCAGCCCTCGAGAATCCTGGAGCCCGCCGTGGTGGGGACGCCCTCCTGGCAGAACAGGTCCTTCAGCGCCAGCGGGACCCCGGCCAGCGGCCCGAGCCGCTCCCCGGCAGCGATGCGCGCGTCGACGCGTGCCGCCTGGGCGAGCGCGCCCTCGGCATCCACGTGCAGGAATGCACGGACCTGGTCGTCGACGCGCTCGATCTGCGCCAGGAAGGTCGTGGTTACCTCAACCGAGGTCACCGTGCCGGACGCGATGCGCTCACCCAGGTC
>JBKHWW010000122.1:0-15942 GCA_046566345.1 Actinomycetes bacterium | reverse complement strand
CGGACCTCGCCGCGGGTCTTGGTGGCGTGCGTGCCCTGTCGGGCGGCGGCCTGCTGGGCCACCACGACCTGGTGGATCAGCGGGATATTGGTCTGGACGCCGAAGAGCTCGGCGGGCAGCTCGGCGGTCTTCTTGGTGCCGACGATGGCGGCGCTCAGGTTCTCGCTCATGTTCAGGCTCCCTTCGGCTGGCTCAGGGCATCGCCCTTCTTGGCGGCGGTACGCAGCACCACGAGCGCGCCCTTGGGTCCGGGCACGGAGCCCTTCACCAGGATCAGGCCGCGCTCGGCGTCCACCGCATGGATGGTGAGGTTCTGGACGGTGACCTTCTCCACGCCCATGCGGCCGGCCATCTTCATGCCCGGGAACACCCGCGACGGAGTGGAGGACTGACCGATCGAGCCGGGCGAGCGGTGCTTGCGGTGCACACCGTGGCTGGCCCACAGGCCGTGGAAGCCGTGGCGCTTCATGACGCCCGCGGTGCCCTTGCCCTTGGTGACGCCGGTGACGTCGACGACCTGTCCCGCCTCGAAGACGTCGGCGTTGACCTCTTGGCCGAGGGTGTATTCGGAGGCGTCCGCGGTCCGCAACTCGACCAGGTGGCGGCGCGGGGTGACCCCCGCTGCTTCGAAGTGGCCGGCGGACGGCTTGGTGACGCTCTTGGGCTTGATGGCGCCGAAGGCGAGCTGGACGGCGTTGTACCCGTCGGTCTGCGGCGTGCGCACCTGCGTCACCACGCAGGGGCCCGCCTGGATCACGGTGACGGGGACGACCTTGTTGTTCTCGTCCCAGAGCTGGGTCATGCCCAGCTTGGAACCGAGGATGCCCTTGACGGTTCGTTCGTTCTTCATGGCAGCGTACCTCACGGAAGCTTGATCTCGATGTCCACGCCCGCGGGAAGATCGAGACGCATCAGCGAGTCAACCGTCTTGGGGGTGGGGTCGAGGATGTCGATGAGCCGCTTGTGGGTGCGCATCTCGAAGTGCTCGCGGCTGTCCTTGTACTTGTGCGGCGACCGGATCACGCAGTAGACGTTCTTCTCGGTCGGCAGGGGAATCGGGCCGGCGACCTGCGCGCCGGTGCGCGTGACCGTGTCGACGATCTTCTTCGCCGACGTGTCGATGACCTCGTGGTCATAGGCCCGGAGTCGGATCCGGATCTTCTGTCCCGCCATGGATATCCTTCGTCGTCGTGGACCGACCAGCATCTCGCCGGTCCTCGCTTGGGTGTCTCGGTTGAGAAACCCCTAGCCACTTCGACCCCCGCAGTCGGGCGTGTCGCGCCTCTCGGGCCGCGCAAGACCATCGATCGGATGATCTTGGTAGGGCCCGGCGGAGACCGCCCGAGCTGCCTGGGAGGCTTTGATGCGGAACCCGCCCGGAGCACGCCCCAAGACGGCCTTGCCGCAACCAGCGTCAAAGCAACCCGGACAGTCTGTCACGAGGAACCATGCGCGGGCAAATCACGCGCGAGGCTCGGCGGCGGCTCAACCGCGGCGGGGCCAGGTCGAAAACCCCCAGTCGAGCACTCTACTACAGATCGTAGGAAAGACGATCGGAAAGGCCCGCCGCGCCCTCATCGGAGGGCGTCAACAGGCTAGTGTAAGCACCAGTCCGGCACCCGTCCGGGGGCCGGCGACAGCGACAAAGAGGTAGGTCCGCATGTCGGTTGACCCTGAACAGCTCACCCTGGCCGGTGATTTCCCCCCAGCGAGCGACGAGGCGTGGCAGGCCGAGGTCCTCAAGGTCCTCAATCGAGGCCGCCCCGAAGGCAAGCAGCTCAGCGTCGAGCAGGGCCTCAAGCGCCTGCGCACCACCACGTTGGACGACATCCCGGTGGAGCCGCTCTACGTCGCCTCGCCCGACCACGCTCCCCTCGGCTACCCCGGCGTGCCGCCCTTCACCCGCGGTGCCGTCGCCCGCACCGGCGAGGCCATCGCCTGGGGCGTCCGCCAGTTCCACGAGGACCCGGACGCCGACGTGACGCGTCGCGCGGTTCTCGACGACCTCGAGCGCGGCGCCACGTCTGTGTGGCTGCGCCTCGACCCGGACGCGGTGGCCCCGGCCGACCTGCCGACGGTGCTCGCCGACGTCCACCTCGACCTCGCGGCCGTCCGCGTGTTCTCGCGCACGGATCCCGACGCGGCGGCCCAGGCGCTCGTGGGCGTCCTGAAGGGGGCCGCCGACCCCGGCACCGTCAAGGGCAACCTCGGCGTGGACGCCCTCGCGCACGCCGCGCTGCACGGGACCGAGCCCGATCTGTCCAGCCACCGACGCTGGGTGGCCGAGTGCCGCTCCTCCCTCCCCGGCGTCTCCGCGCTGACCGTCGACGTCCTCCCCTACCACGGGGCCGGCGCCAGCGACGTCCAGGAGTTGGGCTTCGCCATCGCCACGGGCATCGCGTACCTGCGTGACCTCGACGACGCCGGCGTTGCGGCCGCGGACGCCGTGGGTCAGCTCGAGTTCCGGGTGGCGGCCACCGCGGACCAGTTCGCCACCATCGCCAAGCTCCGTGCGCTGCGCCGCCTGTGGGCCCGCGTCACCGAAGAGTGCGGCGTCCCCGCCCCGGCGCGCGGCGCCCGCACGCACGCGGTCACCAGCCCGCGCATGATGGCGAAGGTCGACCCGCACGTGAACCTCCTGCGCACCACGATCGCCACGTTCGCCGCGGCCGCGGGCGGTGCGGACGCCGTCACCGCCTTGCCGTTCGACCACGCCAACGGCCTGCCGTCGCCGTTCTCACGGCGCATCGCCCGCAACATCCAGGCGATCACCGCCGAGGAGAGCCACGCCGGCCGGGTAACCGACCCCGCTGGTGGCTCCTGGTACGTCGAAGAACTGACCGGCGCCATGGCGCGAGCTGCGTGGGCGCTGGTCGGCGAGATCGAGGCCGCGGGCGGCATGGCCGCGGCGTTGGCGTCCGGCGACGTGGCTCGTCGCATCGACGAGTCCAACGCCAAGCGGTCGGCCCAGCTTGCCACCCGCAAGATCGAGCTCACCGGCGTGAGCATGTTCCCGCTGGCCGGCGAGAAGCCGTTCCAGGCCAAGCCTCGGCCCACCGCGCCGACCTACGGTGGCCTGCGGCAGATCCGGGACGCCGAAGTGTTCGAAACGCTTCGCGACGCGGCGTGGGCGCACGAGGCGTCCACCGGGGCGGCCCCCGACGTCCTGCTGGCATGCCTGGGCACCCAGCGCGACTTTGGTGGTCGCCAAGGCTTCGCGTCGAACGTACTCCTGGTCGGCGGTATCGACGCCTCGCAGAGCCACGGCGGCACCCCAGACGAGATCGCCGCCAAGGCGCGCGAGCTGGGGTCGAGGGTGGTGGTTCTGGCCAGTTCCGCCAAGGTGTACGCCGAGCAGGCCGTTCCAGTGGCGCAGGCCTGCAAGGACGCCGGGGTGGAGAAGGTCTACCTCGCCGGCCAGCTTAAAGAGGCCGGGGACGTCCCCGACGGTCTCATCGACGGCACGATTGCCCTGGGCATGAATGTCGTCTCGTTCCTCGATTCCGTCTTCGAGACCCTGGGAGTGGCCCGATGATCCCCCGTTTCGACTCCGTCCCCCTGGGCGACGGCCGTCCCGCCGACGACGCTGCCGAGGCCTACGCCGCGGCCCTGGCCGCGGCCGGGGCGTCCGACGCCGTGTGGGAGACCCCCGAGCAGATCAAGGTCGCGCCCCTGTTCGGGGACGCCGACCTCGAAGGCCTCGACTTCCTCGACACCCGGCCGGGCCTGCCGCCGTTCCTCCGGGGTCCCTACGCCACCATGTACGTCAACCGGCCGTGGACGATCCGTCAGTACGCCGGCTTCTCGACCGCCGCGGAATCGAACGCGTTCTACCGCCGCAACCTGGCCGCCGGGCAGAAGGGCCTCTCGATCGCGTTCGACCTGGCCACTCACCGAGGCTACGACTCCGACCACCCGCGGGTGTCCGGTGATGTGGGCATGGCCGGCGTGGCCGTTGACTCGATCCTGGACATGCGGCAGCTGTTCGAGGGCATTCCGCTGGACCAGATGTCGGTGTCGATGACGATGAACGGCGCCGTACTTCCGGTGCTGGCGTTCTACGTGGTGGCCGCCGAAGAGCAGGGCGTCAAGCCCGAGCAACTGGCCGGGACCATCCAGAACGACATCCTCAAGGAGTTCATGGTCCGGAACACCTACATCTACCCGCCCACCCCGTCGATGCGGATCATCTCCGACATCTTCGCGTTCACCAGCGCGCACATGCCGAAGTTCAACTCCATCTCCATCTCGGGGTACCACATGCAGGAGGCGGGGGCGACCGCGGACATCGAGATGGCTTACACCCTCGCCGACGGCGTGGAGTACATCCGCGCCGGCCAGGCGGTGGGCCTCAACGTCGACAAGTTCGCGCCGCGCCTGTCCTTCTTCTGGGCGATCGGCATGAACTTCTTCATGGAGGTCGCCAAGATGCGCGCGGCCCGGATGCTGTGGGCGCGGCTGGTCAAGGACGCGGGGGCCAAGAACGCCAAGTCCATGTCGCTGCGCACCCACTCCCAGACCTCAGGGTGGTCCCTGACGGCCCAGGACGTGTACAACAACGTGGCCCGCACCTGCCTGGAGGCGATGGCCGCGACGCAGGGACACACGCAGTCGCTGCACACGAACGCCCTCGACGAGGCGATCGCGCTGCCGACCGACTTCTCCGCGCGCATCGCCCGCAACACCCAGCTTTTCATCCAGCAGGAGTCGGGCACCGTCCGGCCGATCGACCCGTGGGGCGGGTCCGCGTACGTCGAGCGACTCACCAACGAGCTGGCCAAGAAGGCATGGGCGCTGATCCAAGAGGTCGAGGCCGCCGGTGGGATGGCGAAGGCGATCGAGGCCGGCATTCCGAAGATGCGCATCGAGGAGGCCGCAGCTCGCACGCAGGCCCGGATCGACTCGGGTCGCCAGCCAGTGATCGGCGTCAACAAGTACCAGCTCGACGACGAAGAGCCCCTCGAGGTGCTCAAGGTCGACAACGCACAGGTGCGCACCGAGCAGATCGCCAAGCTGCAACGCCTGCGGGCCGAGCGGGACGAGGCCGCCACGCAGGCGGCGCTGGAGAAGCTCACGTGGGCGGCCGGCAACCCCGACCCGACCGATCCCGAGCGCAACCTGCTCAAGCTCGCCATCGACGCGGCGCGCGCGCGGGCGTCCATCGGTGAGATCTCCGACGCGCTCGAGAAGGAGTTCGGGCGCTACACCGCGCAGATCCGTACCATCAGCGGTGTGTACAGCAAGGAGACGGGCAGTACCGAAGACACCGAGGCCGCCCGCGCCCTCGTCGAGCGTTTCGAGGAGCTCGAGGGACGCCGCCCGCGCATCCTGGTGGCCAAGATGGGCCAGGACGGCCACGACCGCGGCCAAAAGGTGATCGCGACCGCGTACGCCGACCTCGGCTTCGACGTCGACGTCGGCCCGCTGTTCCAGACGCCCGAAGAGGTCGCCAGGCAGGCGGTCGAGGCCGACGTGCACGTGGTGGGGGTCAGCTCGCTGGCCGCGGGCCACCTCACCCTGGTGCCTGCCCTGCGCGCCGAGCTGGACAAGCTGGGCCGCGATGACCTGATGATCATCGTCGGCGGCGTAATCCCCAGCCAAGACTTCGACGAGTTGCGCGAGAGTGGGGCCGACGCGATCTACCCGCCGGGCACCAAGATTCCCGCCTCGGCCCAGGAGTTGCTCGAGATCCTCATGAAGCGGCTGGAGGCAGCCGAAGCATGAGGCAGGCCCTGGACCCGGCGACCCTGGCAGAGCACGTGGTCGCCGGGTCTCGTGCCCACGTGGCGCGGGCGCTGACGCTGGTCGAGTCTTCCCGAACCGACCACCGGGCGAAGGCACGAGAGCTGCTCACCCTCCTACGGCCGCACACCGGAAACGCGGTGCGGGTGGGCATCTCCGGCGTTCCCGGCGCGGGCAAGTCGACGTTCATCAACGCGATGGGCGTCCGGCTCATCGAGCGGGGTCACCGAATCGCTGTCTTGGCGGTCGACCCCAGCTCGTCGCGATCGGGTGGCTCGGTGCTGGGTGACCGGACGCGAATGGCCGACCTCGCCGAGTCCGACCGCGCGTTCATTCGCCCCTCCCCCAGCGGAAACCACCTCGGCGGCGTGGCCCGGGCCACCCGCGAGGGCATGCTGATCATGGAGGCCGCGGGCTTCGACACCATCTGGGTGGAGACCGTCGGGGTCGGCCAGTCCGAGGTGGCGGTCGCCGGCATGGTCGACACCTTCCTGCTGCTGATGATCGCGCGCACCGGCGACCAACTGCAGGGCATCAAGCGCGGCATCCTCGAGATGGCCGACGTGATCGCGGTGAACAAGGCCGACGGCGACGGCATCACCGAGGCACGCGTGGCCGCCCGGGAACTCAAGATCGCGATGCGGCTGATCAAGGCCGAGTCCCACGAGCGCCGGACGCCGGTGCTCACCTCGTCCTCGTACACGGGCGAGGGGCTGGACGAAGTGTGGCAGGCCGTTCTGGATCACCGGGCCCAGCTCGCAGCCGACGGCAGGCTGGACGAACGCCGCGCCGAGCAGCAGCGGGACTGGATGTGGGCCCTCGTCATGGACGACCTCACCAGCGCGCTGCGACGAAGCCCGGCGGTGAAAGCGATCGCTAAGGACCTCGAGGCGGCCGTGGGCCGGGGGGACGTCAGCGCCGTCGACGCGTCCCAGCAGATCCTTGAAGCCTTCAAGCGAGAACTCTAGCCCGCGCCCTCCGGTGGCGACGCGCCCCCCGCTGTGCCACGCTTGGCCGGTGGCACCCTTCACCATCGTGCGCTCGACGCACATCGACGCACCCCCCGCCCGCGTCCACGCACTCGTGAACGACTTCAGGGCCTGGCAGCAGTGGTCGCCCTGGGAGGGGCTGGACGCCGAGCTGCGTCGCACCTACAGCGCGGCGGCGTCCGGGGTCGGCGCCCACTACGCCTGGAGCGGGAACCGCAAGGCAGGTGAGGGCAGCATGGAGATCACCGGCTCCACGCCGGAGCGCGTCGACGTCGCCCTGACCTTCACCAAGCCGTGGAAGGCCCGCAACCACGTGTCATTGAGCCTCACCGCCGCCGGCGGGGGCACCGACGTGGCCTGGACCATGACCGGAGACAACAAGGGCCTGGCGGCCGTCTTCGCCCGGCTCTTCAACATGGACGCGATGCTGGGCAAGGACTTCGAGAAGGGGCTCGCTCAGCTGAAGGCGGCCGCCGAAGCCTGACCCGCGCCGCCGCGAGCGGCGACCGGCTACAGCGTCGCCTGAGCCGCGCACGGCTCGACCCGCCACGTGCGACTCGGCTTGGGCGGCTTGCCGCACGAGTCGGGCAGGGGCTCCCCGCTCGTCTCCGTGACCGCCAGCGACCACTGGCGACCGTCGCGGTGGCGGACGACCACGGCGCTCGAACCAGCCTCGGCGCGCAGGGCGTGCGGGTCGGTCTCGGGCACACTGGCCGCCACGAACGACACGGCGGCCGCGAGCCGGGGCTCAAGGTGGCTCATCCCCCGGTCGTGCGTCTCTCCGAGGGCCTGGGGCGCGAGGCGTCCGGACGCCGCGGCGTCCAGCACCGCGGCACCCAGCGGGACGGTGAGGCGTCCGACCACCTGCCCCAGCGGCAGCACCACCCCCGTCGGCGCGAACCGGTGGCCGCCGGTGTGCGAGCACTCCCACACCGCTCGGCCGGCCTCAGCCAGCGCGAGAGCGATCGGTCGACCGCGCAGGGCGCAACACCGATCGCGTTTGGCGTTGGTGCACACCAGCAGAACCGGCCCAGTCGGGGTGAGGCCGGCAACCTCGGGAACCATCGAGCCGCCCAGCGTCCCCCAGGGTAGGCCCAGCAGATCGGCCGGCTCCGAAAGGGCTCCGCCCAAGAGCCAGGGGGCGGACGCCAGCCCCCCCGCCACGTAGACCCGGCGTGGCCCTTCGTGGATGTCGGCGTGGCGACCGGGGCGACGGATCAGCAGGACCCGTCCGCCCGCCCGGGCGGCGGCGTCGGCGAGCGCGGCCCCGAGGCCAGGATCGAGGTGGGATTCGGTGAGCGCCTCACGGCCCCACGGGCCGGACTGCTCGAGCGCGACGAAGAAGGACGCCTGCGTTGCCGAGCCCCAGGCCGGAAGGCCGCCCCAAGCGATCGAGCACTCCCTCACCGGGGCCTCCTGCGCGACTCCGCCGCCGGGACGAACTTCGCCACCGGGAACCTCGCGCGCAACTGCCATGCGGCCCACATTACCGGTGTGCCCCGACGCCAGGCGGGGCGGTCATCAACGCGGCATCCGCCGCCAGAGGGCACGGGGCACGAACGGCGCCACCGAGAACATGACGCGTAGCTGCCAGGGGATCCACCGAATCGGGGCTCCGCCCGTATCGAGGCGGGCCACGATCGCGTCGGCCACCTGCCTGGGCGTAGAGGAGAAGACGGCCGGCCGCATGCCCGCCGTCATCCTGCCGACGACGAAGCCCGGACGCGCGATGACCAGGTCGACGCCGCTGCCGTGCAGGGCGTCGGCCAGCCCCGACGCGAACCCGTCCAGGCCGGCCTTGGCCGACCCGTACACGTAGTTGGCCCGTCGCACCCGCACGCCGGCCACAGACGAGAACGCCACGATCGCTCCACGCCCGCGAGGACGCATCACGTCGGCGAGCACCGTCAGCAGGCACGCCTGGGCGACGAAGTCGGTGTGCAGCACGCGCGCCACCTCGGCCTCGTCGTGCTCGGCGCGCGCCTGGTCGCCCAGGACGCCGAAGGCGAGGACCGCGGTCCCGATCTCTCCCAGCTGGTCCTCGATGCCCGACACCACGGCGCGGTGGGCGGCGGTGTCATCGGCGTCGAAGTCGACGACCTCCACTCGCACGGCGCCGGCGGCGCGCGCCGCGCTGGCCGCGGCCGAGGCGTCCGACCCCGGCCGCACCGCAAGCACGACGGCGGACGCCGCGGGCGCGAGCCGGCGTGCCACCTCCAGGCCGATCTCGCTGCGACCGCCGAAGACGACGACGACGCCCGGGTGGCTCACCGCGTCGTCCGCAGCGACCGCAGCCGGGACAGCGCCGAGGCGCGCCCGAGGATCGCCAGCGACTCGAACAGGGGCGGCGAAACCCTCGATCCGGTGACCGCGACGCGCACCGGCCCGAAGGCGAACTTCGGCTTGATCCCCAGCTTGTCGACCAGGCTCGACCTCAACGCGGCCTCGATGGACCGGTGCGTCCACTCCGAAACGGACTCGAGGGCCTCGACGGCGGCGTCCAGCACCTCGTCGCTGTTGGCGGGCAGCGACGCGGCGGCGTTCTCGTCGACGACCAGGTCGGCGTCCGGCACGAAAAGGAACGCCAGCTTGTCGAGGGCGTCGGAGAGCAGCGTGAGGCGCTCCTGAACCAGCGGGGTCCCCGCCCGGAGCAGCGCCACCTGGCGGGCCGTAGGGTCGGGCCACACGCCGGTGAACTCCAGGTGCTCCACGATCCGGTCGGCCAGCGCCTCGGCTGAGAGCGCCCGGATGTAGTGCCCGTTCAGCCAGTCGAGCTTGTCGAGGTCGAACACCGGCCCGACGGTGTTTACCTTGGCCCAGTCGAAGCCGGCGACGAACTCCTCGAAGGTGGACACCTCGGAGTCGTCGTCGGCGGGCGGGTACCCGAGCAGCTGCAGGAAGTTCACCAGCGCCTCAGGCAGGTAACCCTGCTCGCGGAACCACATCAGCCGGGCGGCGGGGTTCTTGCGCTTGGAAATCTTGGACTTGTCCGGGTTGCGCAGCAGCGGCATGTGCGCGAACGCCGGGACGTCCCACCCCAGCCAGCGGTACAGCAGCACGTGCTTGGGCGTGGAGCTGATCCATTCTTCGCCGCGCACCACGTGGGTGATGCCCATCAGGTGGTCGTCCACGACGACGGCGAGGTGGTAGGTGGGGAACCCGTCGGTCTTGAGGATCACCTGGTCGTCGGGCATCGGCGCGGACACAGGTCCGCGGACGAGATCGTCGAAGGTCAGCTCCGCGTCGTCGGGGATCAGCATCCGCACCACGGGCGTCTCGGTGAACCCGTCCAGCTCGGCGCGTTGCTCGCGCGTCAGCCCCAGGCACCGACGGTCGTAGCCGGTGTGGGCCTGCTTCGAGGCCTGCTGGTCGGCCCGCATCCGGGCCAGCCGCTCGGGGCTGCACCAGCAGTGATAGGCGTGCCCGGCCTCCAGCAGCCGGTCGACGAACGGTCGATACGTGTCCAGGCGCTCCGACTGGCGGTAGGGCGCGAACGGCCCGCCCACGTCCGGCCCCTCGTCCCAGTCCAGCCCCAGCCAGCGCAGCGTCGAATAGATCTGGTCCTCCGACTCCGGCACGTACCGCACCCGGTCGGTGTCCTCGATGCGGAGCACGAACGCTCCCCCGGTCCTGCGCGCCCACGCGAGGTTGAACAACGACATGTAGGCCGTCCCAACGTGGGGGTCGCCGGTCGGGGACGGCGCCACGCGCAGGCGCGCGGGCGTGAGGGAAGCATCAGTCATGGTGTCCCCACACTAGCGTTCCGCCGCGCGCGGGCGCCGCGCGGCCGAGCTGAGCCGCTCAGGCGCGGACGCCGGCGTACCGCCCCCGCAGGTGCACCAGCGGCTCACCCTCGGCCTCGACCTGCACATGCTCGATCACGCCGACCACCTCCTGCGACCAGCCCAGCGTGCGCACAGACTCCAACCGGACGCCGGCCCACGGCCGGGTCACGCCGAGCGTCGGCCCCCACGGGGTCGCGACGAAGTCCGTCGACCGGAACAGTCCTCCCGGCGCCGGAGCCACACCGGCGAAGGCGTCCGCGAGGGGGCGGTCGGACGCCGCCAGCACCGTGACGGTGAACCGCGCATCGAGGGCGTGGGCCAGATCGGAGTCGGGGTCGACGAGCCCCAGGATCCGGGCCGGTTCGCCGAGTGCGACCAGCACCGAACTGACGGTGAGACCGGCCCGTTCGGCACCCACGCCGGCCAGCCAGAGCGTGACGGGGGAGGCCAGCTGCCCGCGCAGCCGGCGGGCGGCGTCCCGGTGCTCGGGAGGGGTCGCGAAGGGGTGGCTGGAGTGGATGGTCACGGGCCCAGCGTACGAGCCGCAGGCGACGAGGACGCGCCGAGGGCGGCACCGGGAAACCGGTGCCGCCCTCGGCCGTCGTGCGTGGTGGTCAGCTGGCGCGAACCGTGGCGGCCTGCGCCCCCACCCGCGTGAAGGCCCAGCCGAACACGATCAGCGTCACGCCGACGCCGATGGCGAACAAGCACACGCCGTAGGCGAGCACGGACGTGAACAGCGACGAACGCAGGAAAGACGCGTTCATGGCGGTGGTGCGCATCTTGGTCAGCTCGTCGGCCCGGGCCGTGTCGCCGGCGTTGCGGGCGGCCGTGGCTTCGGCGCCGAGCTGAGCGTACGTCTTCCCCTCGGCACCTGCGAGCGCGTGCTTGTTGATGATGTCGGCCTGGGCGAAGGCGGACAGGGGATCCTGAACCTTGGCGCCCTGCATGAACATGGCGTCCTTGGGGACCGTGATGTTCTCGGCGGCGAGCTGCGAGGTGACGACCCCCCACACGACCGCGCCGGTCAGAGTGAACACGATGCCCATGATGAACGACACGATGCCGGCCGTCCTGAGAGGCTTGAGGTTCATTGGCTGCTCCCTTCGAGCAAATTCTCGGGTGAACTCGGGCTCAAACCACAGAGCCTCGAACAAGTGAAAAATCTACTACTACTCGCTGTAGAAGTCGAGCTGGTTGCCGCAACGAATACCCTACCCCGGTACCGCACGACCACCTGGGCACAAGAATGGGGCCCGCACCTTCACAGGTGCGGGCCCCACGAGGCGTGTCCTCAGTTGCTCACTTGAGGATCTTGACCACGTTGCCGGCGCCGACGGTGCGACCGCCCTCGCGGATCGCGAACTTGAGGGCCTCCTCCATCGCGATCGGCTTGTTGAGGTGGACGGTCATGGAGGTGTTGTCGCCGGGCATGACCATCTCGGTGCCCTCGGGCAGTTGGACCACGCCGGTGACGTCGGTGGTGCGGAAGTAGAACTGCGGGCTGTAGTTGGAGAAGAACGGCTTGTGGCGGCCGCCCTCTTCCTTGTTCAGCACGTAGACCTGAGCCTCGAAGTCGGTGTGCGGGGTGACCGAGCCGGGCTTGCAGACGACCATGCCGCGCTCGACGTCGTCCTTCTTGGTGCCACGGAGCAGCAGGCCGACATTCTCGCCCGCGCGACCCTCGTCCAGGATCTTGCGGAACATCTCCACGCCGGTGATGGTGCTGGACTGCTTGGTCTCGCGGATGCCGATGATGTCGACGGTCTCGCCGGTCTTGACGATGCCGCGCTCGATGCGGCCGGTGACGACCGTGCCACGACCGGTGATCGTGAAGACGTCCTCCACGGGCATCAGGAACGGCTTGTCCGTCTCGCGCTCGGGCTGCGGGATGTACTCATCGACCGCGTCCATCAGCTCCATGATCGACTCGGACCACTTGGCGTCGCCGTTCAGCGCCGGGAAGGCCGCCACGCGCACGATCGGCAGGTTGTCGCCATCGAACTCCTGGGAGGACAACAGCTCGCGCATCTCCATCTCGACGAGCTCGATGAGCTCCTCGTCGTCGACCATGTCGCACTTGTTCAGCGCGACGACGATCGCGGGGACGCCGACCTGGCGGGCCAGCAGGATGTGCTCGCGGGTCTGGGCCATCGGGCCGTCGGTGGCGGCCACCACGAGGATCGCACCGTCCATCTGAGCGGCGCCGGTGATCATGTTCTTGACGTAGTCAGCGTGACCCGGGCAGTCAACGTGCGCGTAGTGCCGCTTTTCGGTCTGGTACTCGACGTGCGCGATGGAGATCGTGATACCGCGCTGGCGCTCCTCGGGGGCCTTGTCGATCTGGTCGAAGGCCGAGACAGCGTTCAGGTCGGGGTAACGATCGTGGAGCACCTTCGTAATCGCCGCGGTGAGCGTGGTCTTGCCGTGGTCGACGTGCCCGATGGTGCCGATGTTGCAGTGCGGCTTGGTCCGCTCAAACTTGGCCTTTGCCACTTGGGCTCCTCATTTCCTTGTCGCCACGCGGTTGCGCGGCGCACGTGCTTGCTTGTTGACTTCCAGGGTCGGTCCGCGCGCAGGCGGACCCACCCAAGTTTCGTGCAGTGCCGCGGGAGAGTCAAACCGGGCGCTCCCGCGGCCGCGGGCTCCTCACGGAGCCGCGCGCGGGCTCACTCGCCGCCGCGACCCTTCTCGATGATTTCCTCGGCGACCGACTTCGGCACCTCACCGTAGGAGTGGAACTCCATGGAGTAGGACGCCTGACCGGACGTCTTGGAACGCAGGTCCCCGACGTAGCCGAACATCTCTGACAGCGGGACGAGCGCGCGGACGACCTGGTTGCCGTGCTGCTCCTCCATGCCCTGAACGTGGCCGCGGCGGGAGTTGAGGTCGCCGATCACCGTGCCCAGGTAGTCGTCGGGCGTGGTGACCTCGACGGCCATCAGCGGCTCGAGCAGCGCGGGGTCGGCCTTGCGTGCGGCCTCCTTGAAGACCATCGAGCCGGCGATCTTGAACGCCAGTTCCGAGGAGTCGACGTCGTGGTAGGCGCCGTCCAGCAGCGTCACCTTGATGTCCTCGACCGGGTACCCGGCCAGCGGCCCGAAGGCCATCGCGTCCTGAATGCCTTGATCCACCGCGGGGATGTACTCGCGGGGGATGCGTCCGCCGGTGACCCCGTTGACGAACTCGTAGCCCGCGCCGGCGGGCTGCGGCTCCAGCGCGATGATCACCTTGCCGTACTGGCCCGAACCACCGGACTGCTTCTTATGGGTGTACTCGGCCTTCTCCACCGGGCGGCGCAGCGTCTCGCGGTAGGCGACCTGCGGCTTGCCGATGTTGGCCTCGACCTTGAACTCGCGGCGCATCCGGTCGATCAGCACGTCGAGGTGCAGCTCGCCCATGCCGGCGATGATCGTCTGGCCGGTTTCCTCGTCGGTGTGCACGCGGAAGGTCGGGTCCTCTTCGGCCAGGCGCTGGATCGCGGTCGACAGCTTCTCCTGGTCGGACTTCGTCTTCGGCTCGATCGCCTGCTCGATGACGGGGTTGGGGAACTCCATCGACTCCAGGATGATGGGGTGCTGCGGGTCGCACAGGGTCTCCCCCGTGGTGGTGTCCTTGAGGCCCATCACGGCGCAGATCATGCCCGCGCCGATCGAGTCGATCTCCTCACGCTTGTTCGCGTGCATCTGGTAGATCTTGCCGATCCGCTCCTTCTTGCCCTTGGTCGCGTTGAGGACCTGGGTGCCCGCCCGCAAGACGCCGGAGTAGACGCGGACGTAGGTGAGGCGGCCAAGGTGCGGGTCCGCCGCGACCTTGAAGGCGAGCAGCGCCAGCGGCTCGTCGTTGCTCGGCTGCCGCTCCAGCTTGGTTGCCTCGTCGCCGGGCTTGAAGCCGTCGATCGCCGGAACGTCCAGGGGCGAGGGTAGGTAGTCGATGACGGCGTCCAGCATCGGCTGCACGCCCTTGTTCTTGAACGACGAGCCGCAGACCACCGCGGTGAACTTGTTGGCGATCACGCCACGACGGACCGCCGCCTTGATCGTCGGCATGTCGATCTCGTCGCCGGAGTCCTCGGCGAGCAGCCACGTCTCGGCGAAGTCGTCGTCGTTGTCGGCCAGAACCTGAATGAGCTCCTCGCGGGCCTCGGCGGCGCGATCGGCCATGTCGGCCGGGATCTCTTCGACCGTGTAGTCCTCACCGATGGCGGTCTCGCCGCGCCACATCAGCGCGCGCATACCGACCAGGTCGACGACCCCTTGGAAGTTGCCCTCGGCCCCGACCGGCAGCTGCAGGATGGCCGCGGTCACGTTGAGGCGCTCGCGGATGGTCTTCACGACGAAGTCGAAGGACGCGCCCGTGCGGTCCAGCTTGTTGACGTAACAGATGCGGGGAACCCGGTACTTGGTGGCCTGGCGCCACACCGTCTGGCTCTGCGGCTCGACGCCGGCCACTCCGTCGAAGACCGCGACGGCTCCGTCGAGCACACGCAGGGAGCGCTCCACCTCGACGGTGAAGTCGACGTGCCCGGGCGTGTCGATGATGTTGATCTGATGATCGTGCCAGAAGCAGGTCGTCGCGGCTGAGGTGATGGTGATGCCGCGCTCCTGCTCCTGCTCCATCCAGTCCATCGTGGCCGCGCCCTCGTGTACCTCACCGATCTTGTAGTTGATGCCGGTGTAGAACAGGACACGCTCGGTGGTGGTGGTCTTGCCCGCGTCGATGTGGGCCATGATGCCGATGTTGCGGACCTTGGCCAGGTTGGTCTTGATGTCGATGGCCACGGGATGTTTCCCCTCTTGTTGCGTTGTGTTCGTCGGCTCGGGACAGGCGCGAAGCTCCCTCCCGCTCGAAGGCGGGAGAGAGCTTCGATCACATCACCAGCGGTAGTGCGCGAAGGCGCGGTTCGCCTCGGCCATCTTATGGGTGTCCTCGCGCTTCTTCACGCTCGCTCCGAGGCCATTGCTGGCGTCGAGGAGTTCGTTCATCAGGCGCTCGGTCATGGTCTTCTCGCGCCGCTGGCGAGAGAAGCTGACCAGCCAGCGCATCGCCAACGTGGTGGAGCGCGCGGGCTTGACCTCGACCGGCACCTGGTACGTGGCGCCGCCGACGCGTCGGGACTTCACCTCGACGGCGGGCCGGATGTTGTCCAGCGCCTTCTTCAGGGTCTGGACGGGGTCGACGCCGCTCTTGGCGCGGGTGCCCTCGAGCGCGCCATAGACGATGCTCTGCGCGGTGGTCTTCTTGCCGTCAAGCAGGATCTTGCTGACGAGCTGGGACACCAGCGGGGAACCGTAGACCGGGTCGACGACGATCGGCCGCTTGGGGGCGGGACCCTTGCGAGGCATTACTTCTCCTTCTTCGCGCCGTAGCGGCTGCGAGCCTGCTTGCGGTTCTTCACACCCTGGGTGTCGAGCGAGCCGCGGATG
>JBKHWW010000121.1:0-5436 GCA_046566345.1 Actinomycetes bacterium | reverse complement strand
GGCGCGGACGTAGCCGGCGGCGCGGACGTGGCCGGCGGCGCGGACGTAGCCGGCGGCGCGGACGTGGCCGGCGGCGCGGACGTAGCCGGCGGCGCGGACGTTGCGGGCGGACGCGTCGTAGCCGGCGGACGCGTGGTAGCAGGAGGCTGCGTCGCAGCTGGAGGCTGCGTTGTCGGACGCGTCGCAGGAGGTTGCGTGGTCGCAGCCGGCTGGGACGCGGGCTGCTGGACGGTTGCCGGTTGCTGCGTCACCCCCGGCTGCCGGGCCACTTCGAGGGCGGGACGATCCTGAGGAGCACCAGGCACCGAAGGCTTCGAGGCCGCCCTACCCGGGGCGCCTGGACGTGGAGTTGCTGTGCTCCCCGGTCGCGGCGGGACCGGGGGTGCGTGGGTGACGGTGGTGATCCGGTCGGGCACCACGTTGGCTTGATCGGAGTTCGCAGGCACCATGTGGTACACGGCCTTGCGTGCGAAGGTCACCTCGAAGGGTTGCTTGTCCTCAGAGAAGCGCAGTCGCACCTCGTGGTTGAACGAGACCTTCAGCATTGGCGCCCCGTCCGTGTCCGCCAACGGGACCACCGTTGCCCCGTCTCCCGACGGGGAGACGACGTCCACCACCAGGTCGGTGATGGTCTGGGAGTGCACGATCTGGCCGTCCGGATTCACCACCCAGGTCGGCTGGTGAAGCCCGAACATCTGCAGGCCCCTGATCTCCTCTTCGGCATCCTGATTGCCGGCCACGGCCTGCTCGACGAGCTGGTTCCACAGGGTGATGGTGCCGGGAGCGAGCGCCTCCTGCACCAAGGGCGAGTTCAGCTCTTCAGCCGTGAAAGCCTCCTGGGCCGGATCGAGCAAGCTCGGGTTGAAACCCGCCTCCATCGCGAACGACGTTGCCTCGTCGGCTGCCTGAGTGGCCCGAGCCTCCCCCACAAGAGCGAGCGCGGCGTCGGTGATCCTTGCCTTCTCGATGAATCGAGCCGGGACAGCGCGGTCGAGACTGGTCAGCAGCCCGCATCCACTCAAGGCCAGGCACATCACAGCGAAAACCGCGAGAACAACTCTTCGTCTCATCCCGAGCCCCACCCCTTCGAAGCACTCCCAGGCATCATCCCATGTCACGGCCACGTGACAAACCCGGTGCGCGATTTCGATACCACGGCGCCGGGGCGGTGCTGCCCGTTTCGCTGTCAGTCGGGCGGCGGGACGTGGGCAGAGGCTAGACCAGAGCTTCCGCGAGGACCGAGCCCGCCCGGGTGCACTCCTCGACGGTCACGTCCAGGTGAGTAACTGCCCGCACGACGCGGGCGCCCACCGCCGACAGCCGGACGCCGCGCGCCGCCGCCCTGGCGACCACGTCCGTCGCGGCGAGCGAGCCGGTGGACACCACCACGATGTTGGTCTCAGGATCGGCGACCGCTGCGTCGCAGCCGGAGCGGAGGGCGTCCGCGAAGGCGCCCGCGGCGGCGTGGTCGTCCGCCAGGCGTGCGACGTGGTGGTCGAGTGCGTACAGGCATGCCGCCGCGAGGACGCCTGACTGTCGCCAGCCGCCCCCCAGGCGCTTCCGAAGCACCCTGGCCGACGCCATCGCCTCGGCCGAGCCGACCAGCACCGACCCCACGGGCGCGCCCAGGCCCTTGCTGAAGCAGACGCTCACGGTGTCGAACAGGCCCCCGAACGTCTCCAGCGGGGTGCCCGTCGCGACGTGCGCGTTCCAGAGGCGGGCGCCGTCGAGGTGTAGCCGAACGCCAGCGTCCCGGCATAGCCGGTGGACCGCGGCCAGGGCGTCGGGGGATTGGACGGTGCCGCCGCCGAAGTTGTGCGTGTTCTCGACGGCGACGCACGCGGTCGAGACCAGGTACGGCCCGGCGTTCGGGGAGAGGAGCGCGGCGACGGCGTCCGGGTCGAGGCGACCGTCGGAGGTCACCCAGGTGCGCATGGTCACCCCGGTGAGGGCGCCGTGGGCGCCCATCTCGGCGCGCGCGATGTGCGCACCAGAGTCGCAAAGCACCTCGTGGCCCGGCCGGACGTGTTGCGCGACCCCGAGCACGTTGGCGAGGCTGCCGGTTGCGCAGAAGAGGCCGGCTTCGTGGCCCAGCAGGGCGGCCACGCGGGCCTCGAGCGCAAGAGTGGTCGGGTCCTCGGCGTACACGTCGTCACCGACCTCAGCCGCCGCGATGGCCGCGCGCATGGCGTCCGTCGGGCGGGTGAGGGTATCCGACCGCAGGTCGATCATCTGCTGGGTCACAGTTCGTGCAGTTCGAAGGCCTGCACGGGGTTGGTGCCGCGGCGGACGATGTCCTCGCGAAGGCGCTCGGCCAGGTAGAAGGCCAGTTCGATGCCCTGGTTGCGGTTCAGGCGCGGATCGCAGGCGGTTTCGTAGCGGTTGGCCAGGTCAGCTTCGGCGAGCTCGTGGACGCCGCCCACGCACTCGGTGACGTCGTTGCCGGTCAGCTCGATGTGGACGCCTCCGGGCCACGTGCCCAAGCCGGCGTGCACGTCGAAGAACCCGTCGACTTCGTCCCAAATGACCGGGAAGGCGCGCGTCTTGTAGCCGCGTTCGGTGGAGTAGGTGTTGCCGTGCATGGGGTCGCAGACCCACGCGACCTTGCGGCCCGTGGCCTCGACGGCCTCGATGATCGGCGGCAGCGCGTCGCGGACGCGGTTGGCCCCCATCCGGGTGATCAGCGTGAGGCGTCCTGGCTCGGCTTCGGGGTCGAGCCGCTCGACCAGCTCCCGGGCGGCCGACTGCGTGGTGCTCGGGCCCAGCTTGACCCCGATCGGGTTGCGCAGGCGGCTGAGCAGTTCCACGTGGGCGCCGTCGAGCTGACGGGTGCGCTCGCCGATCCACAGCAGGTGGCCCGAGGTGCCGTACGGCGTGCCGGTCCGTGAGTCGATGCGGGTCAGTGCGTGCTCGTACTCCATCAGGAGGGCCTCGTGAGAGGCGTAGTAGTCGACCGTGCGCAGGGCGTCGTCGCTGACGCCGCACGCGATCATGAAGGCCATCGCGCGCTCGATCTCGTCGCTGAGCTGCTCGTACTTGACCTCGACGTTGCTGTTGCGCACGAAGTCGGTGTTCCAGCTGTGCACGGTGCGCAGGTCGGCGAACCCACCGTGCACGAACGCGCGCACCAGATTCAGCGTCGCTGCGCTGCTGTTGTAGACGTCGAGGAGCCGCTGGGGATCGTGGGCCCGCGATGCAGCCGTGAACTCGAGGCCGTTGACAGCGTCTCCGCGGTAGCTGGGCAGGGTGATGCCGTCGCGGGTCTCGTCGTTGTTGCTGCGCGGCTTGGCGAACTGCCCGGCGATGCGGCCCACCTTGACCACCGGGACCTGCGCCGCGTACTGCAGGACCACCGCCATCGACAGCTGCACCCGGAGGGCGTTGCGAATGTTCACGGCCGTCACGTTGTCGAACGTCTCGGCGCAGTCTCCGGCCTGGAGCATGAATGCCCGCCCGGCGGCGACCTCGGCAATGCGACCGCGCAGTTCGTCGCACTCGCCGGCGAAGACCAGCGGCGGCCGGTGCCGCAGCTCGTTCACCACGGCCGCCACGGCTTCGGCGTCCGGGTACATCGGCTGCTGGGCGGCTCCGCGCGCGTGAAGCTCAGCCAGGCTCGGGATGGTCGTAGGCACCGGCTCATGATACGCGGCCCGACCTGCCCGCCCGTCGCTGCCCGTCCGCCGGGCGTCAAGACGCCGCAGGCTCGGGCGGCGTCGGGGCGGGGCCGCCTCCGGGACGCGGCCGCGTGCGCCGCCGAACCTCCTCCTCGCTCATCCCCCCGTACTTGATCGAGGTGCCATAGGCGTCGACGTAGGTCTGCCCCGTGAGGTCTTGAATCGCCGCCATCACCTCGTCGGTGACCCACCGATGCACGGCGCGGTCACGCTCCCCCCAGGCATACGCGGAGAAGTCCAGCTGCTTGCCGAACCGGATCACCGGGTGGTCCGCCCAGGGGATGCCCAGCCGCCTGCTCGTGAACTGCGTGTTCAGGACGCCGACCGGCACCACGACGGCACCCGAAGTCAGGGCCAACCGGGCCAGGCCGGTCTTGCCCTTGTAGAGGCGTCCGTCGGGCGACCGCGTGCCCTCGGGAAAGATCCCGGCGACCCCCCCCTGCTCGAGCACCTCGAGAATGGGGCCCAACCCGTCGGCGGATGCGCGTCCCCCGGATCGGTCGAGGGGGACCTGCCCGATCGCCTTCAGGAACCAGGCGATCGCCTTGGCGCCCGGCCCGCCCTTGCCCGAGAAAGCCTCCGCCTTGGCCGGGAACGTGACGCGCCGCGGGACCAGTGCCGGGACGACGAACGTGTCCGCGGCGCTGATGTGATTGATGGCCAAGACCACGGGCCCGGTCGGGGGGATGTTCTCGACTCCCTCAGCGCGAGCGCCGTACCCGTAGCGGACGAACGGGACGAACGGGACCTTGAAGAACTCGTACCAACCCATCGACCAACCTCCTCCTGGCGTGAGCCTAGTGCTCCACGCGCGTGCGGCCCCTACGATGGCGCCATGTCGATCCTGGAGCATGCGCGGCCGTTCCACAGCGACGGCGGGCCGGTCGGCGTCCTGTTCTGCCATGGGTTCAGCGGTAGCCCCGCGTCGATGCGCCCCTGGGCGGAGGCCACCGCCGACGCCGGCTACACCGTGGCGCTCCCCCGCCTGCCCGGGCACGGCACCGCGTGGCAGGAGCTCGCGGTGACCGCCTGGCACGACTGGTACGACTGCGTGGAGTCGGAATACAAAGCGCTTCGCGAGGCGTGTCCCCAGGTGTTCGTGGCCGGCATGTCCATGGGCGGATCCCTCGCGCTGCGTCTGGCCGAACACCACCCCGACGTCGCGGGCCTGATGCTGGTCAACCCCGCCTTCGGTGCCGTCGACCGGCTGGCCCCCCTCGCGGGAGCGCTCAAGTACGTGATCACCTCGACCCCTGGCGTTGCCGGCGACATCGCTATGCCCGGTGCCAACGAACCCGCCTATGACCGGACGCCCACCGCCGGCGTCCACCAGCTGTTCAAGCTGTGGGCCGACGTCAAGTCGTGCCTCGACCTGGTTACCTGCCCGGTGGTGCTCTTCCGCTCGCGCATCGACCACGTCGTGCCGGCCAGCTCCTCGGACACCGTGCTCAGGCTCATCTCGTCGGACGACATCACCGAGGTGGACCTGCCCGACAGCTACCACGTGGCCACGCTCGACTACGACCGCTACACGATCACCGAGCTCTCGCTGAGCTTCCTGCAGCGCCTCAGCGCCGAGGTCAGCGACCACGCAGCCGCGCCAGGTAGGCAGCCGTGAGGTCCGCCTCGGGCGGTCGGTCTTCGCTCGACCACGCCGCCATCCAGGCAAGCGACTCGGCACGGCCCCAGCCCTGGAAGCACGCCTCGACGGCCACGGCGGCCAACGCGTAGGCGGTCAGCGCCTCGGAGCCCCGCAGCTGCG
>JBKHWW010000120.1:0-13210 GCA_046566345.1 Actinomycetes bacterium | reverse complement strand
GGCGGCGCCTGGGACAACGCCAAGAAGATCGTCGAGGTCGACCTGGACGCCAAGGGCACCGAGTTGCACGACGCCTCAATCGTGGGCGACACGGTCGGCGATCCCTACAAGGACACCAGCTCGGTGGCGCTCAACCCGGTGATCAAGTTCACGACCCTGTTCGGCCTGCTGGCCGTGGAGTTGGCCGTGTCCCTGACTGAGTCCGGCCAGGGTCGCGTGGTGACCGCCCTCGCCGTGGTGTTCTTCGTCGCGTCGGCGATCTTCGTGTGGCGCAGCTTCTACCAGATGCGGATCGACGCGCCGATGCTGGGGGCGGCAGACGTCTCGCGGCGTCCGGTCGAGGAGGAGCAGACCGTCTGAGCGGCCAGGAGAGCGCGTGGGCGCTTGGGCCGTAGGGCGCCCGCCCCCTATTGTGCGGTTCGTAGGCAGCCACAGAACCCGGCTGCGCGCTCAACGACGACGCAGGACAGGGATCACGTGATCGCATCAGGAGGCCGCATCGGCCACGCCAGGGGCCGTAACTCTTCACTCCGACGCGTCCCGCCGCTGGCTCTGGGTGCTCTCGCGGTCCTGACTGTGGCCGGCTGCTCGGCGCCCGCGCCCGGCCAGGGCGCTCGTCCATCGGGTGGCGAGGCGAATCTGCACCTGCCCGACCTGTCCAGCGCCCTCTTCTTCGGCGGTGTGGACGGACGAACCCTTCTCCTGGTCGGCATGGCTATCGCTGTGCTCGGCCTCGTCTTCGGCCTGGTCAGCTACCTCGGCCTGCGCAAGCTGCCCATCCACGAGGCCATGCGCGAGGTCAGCGAGCTGATCTACACCACCTGCCGCGCCTACCTACGGGAGCAGGGCAAGTTCCTGCTCCTGTTATGGGCGTTCACCGCGGTGGTCATCTTCGTCTACTTCGCGTTCCTGGTGGGCACCGGCATCGGTCAGGTGCTCGTCATCTTGGCGTTCAGCCTTCTCGGCATGGCGGGATCCTTCGGCATCGCCTGGTTCGGCATCCGGGTGAACACCTTCGCCAACGGCCGCACCGCGTTCGCGGCCCTGCGCGGGCGTCCGTACGACGTGCATGCGATCCCGCTCCGGGCGGGCATGAGCATCGGGACCGTGCTCATCTCGGTGGAGCTCTTCCTGCTCCTCACGATCCTGCTGGCTCTTCCGGGCGAGATCGCCGGCTCGTGCTTCATCGGGTTCGCCATCGGCGAGAGCCTGGGCGCCTCGGCGCTGCGCATCGCCGGCGGCATCTTCACCAAGATCGCCGACATCGGCTCCGACCTGATGAAGATCGTCTTCAAGATCAAGGAAGACGACGCCCGCAACCCCGGCGTCATCGCCGACTGCACCGGCGACAACGCCGGCGACTCGGTCGGGCCTTCAGCCGACGGCTTCGAGACCTATGGCGTCACCTCGGTGGCCCTGGTCACCTTCATCATGCTGGCCGTGAGCCCGACGGTGATGCCGGCTGACACGGTGGCCACTACCCAGGCGACGCTGCTGGTCTGGCTGTTCTTCGTCAGCGCCACCATGATCCTGACCTCGCTGGCGTCCTACCAGATCAACAAGCTTCTCACCCGGCGGCGCTACGCCGGCGCCGACCACCTCGATTTTGAGGCCCCGCTGACCAACTTGGTCTGGATCACCTCGCTCACCTCGATCACGGTCACCTTCGGCGTCTCCCTTCTCCTCATCCCCGACCTCGGCGATGGCACCCTGTGGTGGAAGCTCGCCGCGATCATGTCGTGCGGCACCCTGGCGGGCGCGCTCATCCCCGAGTTGGTGAAGGTGTTCACCTCGGTCAAGAGCAGGCACGTCGAAGAGGTGGTCAAATCCTCCCACTCGGGCGGCGCCTCGCTGAACATCCTGTCCGGGCTGGTGGCGGGCAACTTCTCGGCGCTGTGGCTGGGCCTGGCCATCGTGGTGCTGATGGCGAGCGCCTACTTCGTCTCGATGACCGGGCTGGACGCCATCATGGTCGCGCCCGGCGTGTTCGCCTTCGGCCTTGTCGCGTTCGGCTTCCTGGCGATGGGGCCGGTCACGATCGCGGTCGACTCCTACGGGCCCGTCACCGACAACGCCCAGTCGATCTACGAGCTGTCCACGATCGAGCACATCCCCGGCGTCACCGAGCAAGTGCGCCGCGAGCACGGGTTCGCGATCGACTGGGACCACGCCAAACGCCTGCTCGAAGAGAACGACGGCGCGGGTAACACGTTCAAGGCGACTGCCAAGCCGGTCCTCATCGGCACCGCGGTCGTCGGCGCCACCACAATGATCTTCTCGATCATGATGGGCCTCACCGAGGGAATGACAGCCAACATCGACAAGCTGTCGCTGCTGTACGCGCCCTTCCTGCTCGGCTTGATCACAGGTGGTGCCGTGATTCACTGGTTCGCAGGCGCCTCCATCCAGGCGGTGACGACGGGGTCGTTCCGCGCCGTGGAGTTCATCAAGCGCAACATCCGCCTCGACGGGGTCACCAAGGCGTCCGCCGCCGACAGCCGCCGCGTGGTCGAGATCTGCACCCACTACGCCCAGCGCGGCATGCTGAACATCTTCCTGGGGGTGTTCTTCGCCACGCTCGCGTTCGCGTTCATCGACCCCTACTTCTTCATCGGCTACCTCGTCTCGATCGCGATCATCGGGCTCTACCAGGCCATCTTCATGGCCAACGCCGGTGGCGCCTGGGACAACGCCAAGAAGATCGTCGAGGTCGATCTCGACGCCAAGGGCAGCCCGCTGCACGACGCGTCCGTGGTGGGCGACACGGTCGGCGACCCTTACAAGGACACCAGCTCGGTGGCGCTCAACCCGGTGATCAAGTTCACGACCCTGTTCGGCCTCCTCGCCGTCGAACTCGGCGTGTCGATGCGCGTCTCGGACGCCCACGTGGTCGTCCTCGTCCTGGCGGGCGTGTCCCTGGTTGCGGCCCTCTTCTTCATGTGGCGCAGCTTCTACCGAATGCGCATCGACGCCCCGATGCTGACCGCAGTCGGGCTGGCCGCGGAGGCGTCCGCGCTGCCGCCCGAGGGCGATCCGTGGGACACGCCCACGCCGGAGCGGGCCGGGTGATAGGTGGGCGTCCCCGATTAGACTGGCCGGGTGCCTGCCGCTGACGCCCTCATCGTCGAGGGACTGGACGTGTCCTTCGGCAGCCGACGGGTCCTGCGCGGCCTCACCTTCACGGCGGCCCCCGGGCGCATCACCGCCCTGCTGGGCCCCAACGGGGCCGGCAAGACGACGGCGATCCGCGCGCTGACCGGCTTGGTCACCCCGACCGCTGGCACCGTCACCGTCCTGGGCCTGCCGGCCGGCCACCCCGACGCCCTCGCGCGGCTCGGCCTGATGCCCCAGGCGACCGGCGCCTGGTCAGGGATCCGCCCCGTGGAGCTGCTCACCTACCTCGCCAGCCTGTACGCGCACCCCCACCCCGTCGACGCCCTCGTCACCGAACTCGGGCTGACCAGCTTCGCCCGGACGCCGTACCGACGGCTCTCCGGAGGCCAGCAACAAGCGGTCAACCTCGCCGGCGCCCTCGTCGGACGCCCCGAGTTCCTTCTGCTCGACGAGCCGACGGCGGGCATGGACCCGCACGCCCGGCGCCGGACGTGGGCCCTGGTGCGCGCGGCGGCGGACGCCGGCGCCGGCGTCCTGCTCACCACACACGCGATGGACGAGGCGGCCGAGCTGGCCGATCACGTCTGGATCATGGACGACGGCGCCGTCACGGTGCACGGGACGGTCGCCGAGCTCACGGCGCGGGAGTCCCTGGAGGACGTGTTTCTCGCCCATACCAGGGAGCGCCGGTGAACGACGCCCCGCCTCCCCGCCTCGCAGGCCTCGACCTCTCCCCCGCTCCGGGCTCGGCCCCGCGCTGGAGGAGGATCCGCAGCCACGCCGCCACCGAGGCGTCGCTGCTGCTGCGCAACGGGGAGCAGCTGCTGCTCGCGCTCGTGGTCCCCCTCGCGCTGCTCGTGGCGGGGATGGCGTTCGGCGCCCGCGTCGGCCTCGACCCGCAGCACTGGCCCGCGTCGGTGCTAGCCCTGGCGCTGTGGTCGACCTCGTTCACCTCGCTGGCGATCACGACGGGCTTCGAGCGCCGCTATGGCGTTCTGGAGCGGCTGGTGGCCACACCCCTGACCCGCGGCGACCTCGTGTCCGGCAAGGCGCTGGCCACGGCGTCCGTGGCCGTGGCCCAGGTGGTCGTCCTGGCCCTCGCCGCTGTGGCGCTCGGCTGGCGCCCCACACCGACCCCCCTGCAGAGCCTCGTCGCTCTGGTCGCCGCGCCCCTGGCGGTGGTGACCTTCGCCTCGTTCGCCCTCGTCGTGGCCGGACGCCTGCGCGCCGAGGCCACGCTCGCGCTGGCCAACCTCATCTACCTCGTCGTCGCGGCCGGCGGTGCCCTGGTGCTGCCGGTGGCCGCCTACCCGGCGTGGGCGCAGCCGGTGCTCGCCGTCCTCGCGCCCGGCGCCCTCGGCGAGACGCTGCGTACGTGGGCGTCCGGCGGCTTCGATCCCTTCCCCCTGCTGACCCTCGCAGTCTGGCTGGCGACCGGACTGCTCCTGGCACGAAAGGCCTTTCAATGGACCTCGTGAGCACCCGATCCCTCCGCGTCTGGACCCCGGCGTCGCTGGTGGCGAACATGGCGATTGTCTGGACGGGTGCCCTCGTGCGGCTGACCGGATCGGGTCTGGGCTGCCCCACCTGGCCGGAGTGTGAGCCGGGTTCCTATACCCCCACCGAGGCGATGGGCATTCACGGGCTGATCGAGTTCGGCAACCGACTGCTCACCTTCGTGCTCGTGGCCATCGCCCTCGGCACGTTCTTGGCTGCCTGGCGCGCCTGGCGCCGCGGGGAGGCACCCGCCCGGCTGCCGCGGCTGGCGTTCGCCGTCGGCGCGGGCATCATCGCTCAGGCGGTCATCGGGGGGCTCTCGGTGCTCGCCCAGCTGAACCCGTGGATCGTCGGGCTGCACATGGCGGCTTCTGTGGTCTTGATCTTGGTCTGCGTGGCGATGGTGCACTTCGCGTACGGCGTCCCGCGCGTGCCCCAGCCTGGGCGGCTGGCGGCGCTCATGCCCGTGGTCTTCTGGCTGGGGATGGCGGTGATCGCGCTCGGCGTGGTCGTGACCGGTGCCGGCCCGCACGCAGGCGACGGCGCTGCGCAGCGCAACGGCCTGTCGCCCGAGTGGACCGCCAAGGCGCACGCCTGGGCGGTGTGGGCCCTGGTCGCGTTGACCGCGCTGGGGCTGCTGTGGGCCTGGGCCGACCCGCGCCTACGTCGCCTCTGGCTCGGGCTGCTCGCCGTCGAACTGCTCCAGGGGGCCATCGGGTACGTGCAGTACTTCGCGCACCTGCCGATCCTGCTGGTCCTGCTCCACATGGTCGGGACGACGCTGTTCGCAGCCTGGCTCGGGCACGTCGCGTTCCTCACCCGCCGAGACGGGGACGCCCCGCGTCCGGACGCCCTGGGCGCGGAGGCGCACAGCAACGCGGCTGGCGCCTCACCGCGCGAATCCTGAGGGTCACCCCGATCAGCAGTGCGGGCTGCACCGCCGGGCGGACCGCTCCAGGAGTCGTCGCGGCCGGCTGACACAATGGCGGGGTGCCTGTGTTCTTGGTCGTCCCGATCCTCCTCTGCGCCGCCGTGCTGCTGCTTAGCGGCGTCGCCAAGGTGCGCGACCCGGTGGCGACCCGCGACGCCTTCACCGCCCTGCGCCTGCCGCGGTGGTTGTCGGCGTCCCCTGCCCCGGCGGTGCTCCCCTGGGCGGAGCTCGCGCTCGGCGTCAGCCTGCTGGTCAGCGCCGGGTCGCTGTTGCTCGCCGGCGTCGTCGCGACGACCGGGCTCTTCGTCGCTTACCTGCTGGTGATCGCGCGGGCGCTGCGCTTCGACGAAGAGGTCTCCTGCAATTGCTTCGGCGCACTCGGCGACGACTCCGTGTCGCTGCGCACCCTGCTCCGCAACGGCCTCCTGGTCGGGACGGCCTTGCTCGCCCTCCTCGCCGCGGCCGGGGGCGTTTCGCTGCCTGCAGCGCTGCTCGCCGATCCCGCCGGTCTGCTGGGCTGGTCGGCCATGGCAGCGCTGACCGGCGCGGTCGCCGTGCTGGTGCTCGGGCGCGGAGCTTCCCGCAGCGCCGGCCCCGCGGCCCCTGGGGTGGCCGGCCACGGGGGACGCGTTCCGTCCTTCACGCTGCTCGACGCCGCCTCCCGCCAGCCAGTGCACAGCTGGGCCCTACCCGACGAGAAGACCTTGCTCCTGCTCGTGTCGCGTGGCTGCGGCCCCTGCGAGCGCCTCATCGCCGAGCTCGACGAACTAAGGAGCCGGGCACCCGGCGTCCGCTTCCGCGTGGTCGTCCACGACCGTTCGGCCGACCAGCTCGACGGGTGGGGCTCCCCCGCCGTGCGCGATGGCGCCCTGCTCGACCCCGCTGGCAACGTGCTCGCACTCCACGGCACCGGGACGCCGACCGGCCTCCTGGTGGGGCGCGGCGGCGTGGAACTGGCGCCGCTGACGGTCGGCGACGTCAGTCTGCGGGAGCTGGTCGCGTCTTGGGGCGAACCGGCGACCCGGCTGGACGCCGAGCCCGCCGCGGAAGCGCCGGCGCACGCAGCGCGCGCGCAGGACGCGGCTCGGGACCAGCGCGACCCTGCGGGTCCGCCGGACGCCGGGAACGAGCCGGACGCCGACGGCGCCGGAGACGACTACGAGCGGACGCCGATCCCGACGGTGGTGGTGTTGGACGCCGACGGTGAGCCCCGGACGCTGCACGAGCTCGCCGCGCGGCGCGCGCAGCTCCTGGTCAGTGTCACCTGCCACTGCGGCAGCTCGGATCGGGCGGTGACGAGCGTGGCCGGCTGGCAGGACCGACTGCCGGCCGTCGACGTTTCGGTCCTCTCCACGCTGAGGGCCGAGCGGCTGCCCCTGGGCGGCTCCACGACGCGGGTCCTCTACGACCACCAGGGGTTGGCCCGCAGGGCGCTCGGCCTGAGGCAGTCACCGGAAGCCATCCTTCTGGGAGCGGACGGCCTCGTCGCGGGCGGCCCGGTCACCGGGGCTGACGAGATCGAGCTGTTCGTCGGCGACATCGCCGAGCAGCTGGCCGGCCTCCAAGAGGTCGGCTAGCGGAGCGGTCAGAAGATCAGCGGATCGATGGCGGCCGCGATGAAGACGAGGGCCAGGTAGCTGTTCGAGTAGTGGAACAGGCGCATGGGCCGCAAAGCCGCGTCCTGGAGGCCCGCGTTCGCCCGGACCAGCAGCCCGACTGCCTCGCGAACCAGCCAGACGCCCGCCGCGCTGGCCACGACCGGGTAGAGCCAGCCGGTGCCCGCCAGCGGCCACAGGGTCAGGCTGGTCAGCACGGTCAGCACCGAATACCCCACCACCTGGCGGGCCACGTGGCGGGCGTCCCGCACCACCGGGAGCATCGGCACGTCGACTCCGGCGTAGTCCTCGCGGTACCGCAGGCCCGGCGCCCACGTGTGCGGCGGCGTCCAGAAGAAGACGATGGCGAAGAGCACCAGCGGTGGCCAGTCGATGGAGTTCGTCACCGCCGTCCACCCGATCAGGGGCGGGAAGCACCCCGCGACGCCGCCCCAGACGATGTTCTGCGGCGTGCGGCGCTTGAGCCACACCGTGTAGACGAAGACGTAGTACAGGATCGCCACCAGAGCCAGGCCTGCGGAAAGCCAGTTGGCGCCGAGGCCGAGCATGAGGGTGGACAGGATGCCCAGCACCACGCCGAACGCGTAGGCGGCCCGACGGCTGACTTGATGGCGCACCATCGGACGCCGCCGCGTCCGCCGCATCTGTTCGTCGATGTCGGCGTCCAGGACCGAGTTGAACACGTTGGCGGACGCCGCTGACAACGTGCCGCCGACGAAGGTGACCACGGCAAGGCCCAGCGGCGGGAAGCCGCCGGCGGCCAGGAACATCGCGGGAAACGTGGTGACGAGCAGTAACTCGATGATCCGGGGCTTCGTCAAGCCCACATAGGCCTTGAGAACACCGAGCACGCCGGTCGCCGGGTCCGTGGAGGGGGGCGCGTCCGACGGTGCTGGGTGCATGGACATCCTCCGACGTTGAGTGGGCGGCCGCTCCGGCGAGAGCGGACGTCCTCGGCATCTTACCAAGCGGGCCAGGCCCCGACGATTCCCCGATTGCCCGCCAGGCGCGCGGAGGGCAAGTACAGTCGGGTCGTGGGTGTCACGGGACGCCCCCGACGACAACAGGAGTACTCATGAATGAACGCCTGAAGGCCCTCGCCGACGCCGGCGTGTCGATCTGGCTGGACGACCTGTCCCGTAATCGCTTGACCACGGGCAACCTGCAGCTGGGCATCGACCGCTACTCGGTCTCCGGCGTGACGACCAACCCCACCATCTTCGCCGCCGCCCTCACCCAGGGTGCTGACTACGCCGAACAGCTCTCGAGTCTCGGCGACGTCGACGTCGAGCACGCTATCAAGGAGTGCACGTCCACCGACGTCCGCAACGCGTGCGACCTGCTCGCCGACATCTACGCCGCCAGCAAGGGCTACGACGGGCGCGTCTCGATCGAGGTGGCGCCGACCCTGGCTCGCGAGACGCAGGCGACGATCGAACAGGCCAAGGAACTGCACGCCCTAGTCGACCGCGAGAACGTCTTGATCAAGATCCCCGCCACGAAGGAGGGACTGCCCGCCATCACCGAGGTCATCGGTTCGGGCATCTCGGTGAACGTGACGCTCATCTTCTCCGAGCAGCGCTACCGCGAAGTCATGGACGCCTACCTGGCCGGCCTCGAGAAGGCGGACGCGGCAGGCATCGACCTGTCCAAGATCCATTCGGTCGCGTCCTTCTTCATCTCTCGGGTGGATACCGAGATCGACAAGCGCCTGGTCAAGCTCGGCAAGGAGGAGCTCAAGGGCAAGGCCGCCATCGCGAACGCCCAGGTGGCCCTGGGTGCGTTCGAGGAGGTCTTCTCCGGCGAGCGGTTCAAGGCGCTGGAGGCCAAGGGCGCCAACAAGCAGCGTCCACTGTGGGCGTCCACGGGAACCAAGGATCCCTCCTACCCCGACACCCTCTACGTGTCCGAGTTGGTCGCTGAGGGCATCGTCAACACGATGCCCGAGAAGACGATGCGCGCCTATGGCGAGCACGGCGAGATCGGTCACCGCATGGAGGGCACGGAGGCGGAGGGCCGCAAGGTGCTGGCCGAGGTGGCCGACGCCGGCGTGGACCTCGATGACGTGTTCCGGGTGCTCGAAGAGGAGGGCGTCGACAAGTTCGTCGTCAGCTGGCACGAGCTGGAGGACTCGGTCAAGACCGCGCTGGAGTCCGTGAAGGTCTAACGACGAGGGGTGCGACGGCTAGGATCGGCCCGTGACCGATGCCGCCTTCGTCAATCCCCTGCGCGATCCCACCGATCGCCGGTTGCCCCGTGTGGCCGGGCCCTGTGCCCTGGTTCTTTTCGGGGTGACCGGCGATCTTGCGCGCAAGAAGCTCTTGCCGGCGATCTACGATCTCGCCAACCGGGGGCTTCTGCCGCCGGCTTTCGGGCTGGTCGGCTACGGTCGACGCGACTGGGACGACGAGCAGTTCAGCGACTACGTCCTCGAATCGATCAAGGAGCGGGCCCGGACGCCTTTCCGCGCCGAGGTCTGGCACCAGCTGGCTGAGGGCGTCCGCTTCGTCTCGGGGGCGTTCGACTCCGACGATGGTTTCGAGAACCTCGGCGCCGCACTGCGCGAGCTCGACGAGGCCCAGGGCACCGAAGGCAACCACGCCTTCTATCTGTCCATCCCCCCCGACGGCTTCGACCAGGTCATCGAGCAACTCCGCAAGCACCAGCTCGTCGACAAGGCCAAGTCCGAGCCGTGGAACCGCGTGGTCATCGAGAAGCCGTTCGGCCACGACCTGGCGAGCGCGCGCAGGCTGGATGAGCAGGTCTCGAGCGTGTTCAACTCGGATTCGGTGTTTCGCATCGACCACTACCTGGGCAAGGAGACGGTCCAGAACATGCTGGCGCTCCGGTTCGCCAACCAGTTGTTCGAACCGATCTGGAACCGGAACTATGTCAGCCACGTGCAGATCACCATGGCCGAAGACATCGGCATCGGCGGGCGCGCCGGCTACTACGACGGCATCGGCGCCGCCCGCGACGTGATCCAGAACCACCTCCTGCAGTTGCTGGCCCTGGTCGCGATGGAGGAGCCCGCGTCCTTCGAGGCGGGGAACCTGCGCGCCGAGAAGGAGAAAGTGCTGGCAGCGGCCCGCGCCCCGCGCAGCCTCAAGTCGCACACCGCGCGCGGCCAGTACACGGCGGGCTGGGCCGGCGGCGTGAAGGTGAAGGGGTACCTGGAGGAGGACGGCATCGCTGCCGACTCGTGCACCGAGACCTACGCGGCCTTCCGGGTCGATATCGACAACCGCCGGTGGGCCGGCGTCCCGTTCTACCTGCGGGCGGCCAAGCGGATGCCGCGCCGCGTGACCGAGATCGCGCTGGTGATGCGGCCCGCACCGCACCTGCCCTTCCACCTCTCCGACACCGAGCAGCTGGGCGCCAACGCGCTGGTGCTGCGCATCCAGCCCGACGAGGGCGTCGCGCTCCGGTTCGGGGCGAAGGTGCCGGCCACCCAGATGGAGATCCGCGACGTCACGATGGACTTCAACTACGGCACGAGCTTCGCCGAGTCCAGCCCCGAGGCATACGAACGGCTCATCCTCGACGTACTCCTCGGCGACCCGCCGTTGTTCCCGCAGCACCGCGAGGTCGAGCTGTCGTGGATGATCCTCGACCCGATCCTCGACTACTGGGCCGCCAAGGAGCACCAGCCCGAGGCGTACGCCGCCGGCACGTGGGGTCCGCCGTCGGGACGGGCGATGCTCGAACGCGACGGCTTCACTTGGCGACGGCCCTAAGGAGACAGCCATGATCACGACACTCAAGGGCACCACGTCGACGGGGATTCAGAACGCCATCACGGCGGCCCGCCAAGAGCTGGGCGCCGCCTCGGGGATGGTGTTCACCCTGCTGGTGGTGGCCTCGCCGCGGGAGTACGACGAGGTTTTCGACGCGTGCCTGGAGGCGGGTCGGGAGCACCCTTCCCGCATCATCCTGGCGAGCACCGGGACTGCCAAGGCCGACCGTTTGGACGCCGAGTTGCACATCGGCGAGTCCGTCGCGGGCGAGATCATCGCCCTCAAGTTCCACGGTGAGCTGGCCGACCACAAGGCGTCCACCCTGCTGCCCCTGCTGCTGCCCGACTCGCCGGTGATCGCCTGGTGGCCGGGCGAGGCGCCCGAGCCGGTGGCAACCGACCCGGTGGGTGCCCTGGCCTCGCGGCGTGTCACCGACGCGATGGGTAACGCGGATCCACTCAAGGCGCTCGTGGCCCGCGCCCGCAACCTGGCCCCGGGTGACACCGACCTGACCTGGACGCGTCTCACTCCATGGCGGGCTCTGCTCGCGTCGGCGCTCGATCAGCACCCGGGGACGGTGCTGTCGGCGTCCGTTCACGCAGCCGAGGACAACGCGGCCGGGCTGCTCCTGGCCGGCTGGCTCCGTTCGCGCCTGCACGTCGACGTCGAGTTCGCTGCGAACACGGGCCCGGGCATCACCGAGGTCACGCTCACCATGGCCGACGGCGACATCCGGCTCACGCGCTCCGACGGCAAGATGGCGACCTTCAGCGGCCCGAGGACGCCTCCCCGCAGCGTCGCCCTGCGCCGCCGTGAGGTGAGCGCGCTGATCACTGAGGAACTCCGCCGCCTCGGCACGGACGCCGTCTTCTGCGCCGCGATGGCCGAGCTCGCGGACATGATGGACCACTCCGCGGCCTCGACGGGAGCCTGACGTGGAGCAGGTCTGGCGGTACGCAACCGGGGCGGACCTCACCGACGGGGTGGCCGAACGCCTGATGCAGGGGCTGGTGGAGCGCCAGCGCAAGTCCAAAGACGGCGTGGTCCACCTCTGCCTGACCGGGGGCTGGATCGCGAACCGGATCTACGATGCGTTCACCGAGCTGGTGGACGACTCTGAGTTGGAACCCGCGCGGATCGAGCTCTGGTGGGGCGACGAGCGGTTCGTGCCGACCGAGGACCCCGACAGGCACGCCGGGCACACGCTGTCGATCCTGGCCCGCAAGTTCCCCGTCGGGTCGTCCCGCACGCACGCCATGCCCGCCGCAGACGGCATCGCCGACGCGGCCGCCTCGGCGGCCACGTACGCGCGCGAACTCGGCGACACCGTCTTCGATATCTGCTTGCTCGGGATGGGCGTGGACGGCCACGTGGCCTCCATCTTCCCTGACCACCGGTCGTTCGTGGAGAGCACGCACACGGTCGTGGGCGTCAACGACGCGCCCAAGGCGCCCTCGGCGCGGATCAGTCTGACCGTGCCCACGCTCAATCGGAGCCGCGAGGTGTGGTTCCTGGTCAGCGGCGACGACAAGGCTGCCGCGGTCGCCCGCTCACGCGCCGCCGACCCGACGATGCCGGCTGGCGTTGTCCGCGGAACCGAGAAGACCCTGTGGCTGCTCGACCGCGCCGCGGCGTCCGGGCTGCCCTACCACGAGTGCAGCTTCTGACCCCGCCTGAGGCGGCGTCGGTCAATAAATGACTTCGCCGGCGGCCCGGCGCGCGCGGAGCGCCTCGAGCGCCTCGCTCAGGATCGCCTCGGCCTCGAGGTCGGAGCGCCGCTCCTTCACGTAAGCCAGGTGCGTCTTGTACGGGGTGATCTTGGGTGGCGGCGGCGGGTTCTCGGAGTCGAGGTTGGCCGGCATCCCGCACCGCGGGCAATCCCACACCTCGGGAAGCTGGGCGTCCGCAGCGAAGGCCGGACGCGTCTCGTGCCCGTTGCTGCAGAAGAAGGAGACGTACAGGCGAGGCGCGGAATCGCCCCGTTCCGCTTCGCCCATGGGACCCGCACCGACGCGGCTACCACGGATCGCGCTACCACCGACCACAAAGAACTCCTCGAACGAAAGGGTTTGTTACCGATGTCAGGCGAGGACGCCGACGTCGGGGAACCACCGGTACAGCACCAACAGGCCGATGATGCACGCCAGCCACAACAGTCCCACGATGATCGTGAGCCGGTCCAGGTTCCGCTCGGCCACCGACGACCCGCCCATCGTGGTGGACATGCCACCGCCGAAGAGGTCGGACATGCCGCCGCCCCGGTTCTTGTGTAGCAGGACGAACATCGACAGGGCGACCGACGTGATGACCAGCAC
>JBKHWW010000119.1:0-3972 GCA_046566345.1 Actinomycetes bacterium | reverse complement strand
GATCGTGCCGACCGTCTGGGCGAGCATCAAGAACGTGAAGAACTGCGCCCCGCCGACGATGGACCGCGTGTAGTACATCGCCACTGCATTCATCGTGAACATGGCGCCCAGCAGGAAGAACGCGCCTGCGCACAGCGTGAGCAGCGGGCGGTTCTGGCCCACCATCTTGAGCGTGTTGGATAGCTTGACCTTGCCGGGGCTCCGGGGGACGACCTCGCGGGTGTTGGCGAAGCAGACCAGGTAGAACGCGATCGCCAGGGCCCCAAGCACGGCGCAGGTCACCATGAACTGGACCTGGACGCTGACCGGGTCGCTCTCCATCCGCTGGCCGATGCCCTGGAACTGGGGCGAGATGACGGCGGACAGGGCGACTCCGGTGATCGCGGACGCGATCGCGCGCGAGCCCGACAGCCGGGAGCGGTCCACTGAGTCCTGCGTCATGGCCGCCGAGAGAGAACCGTACGGGATGTTGACGAACGAGTAGCACAACTGGAACAGGCAGTCGACCAGGAGGACGTAGACGAAGATCTCGGTGCTGCCGCGGGGAATGCCCAGCGCGGTGCCGCTGAACAGGGCCACCAGCGTCAGGGCCAGGGGCCCGGACCCCCACAGCAGCCAGGGGCGCAGGCGCCCCCAACGGGTGTTGGCCTTGTCGACGGTGTTGCCGGCGATCAGGTCGGCCACGCCGGCCCAGACCTTGGTCACCGCGTAGATGGTCCCGGCCAGCGCCGCGGGGATGCCGGCAATGTCGGTCATGTACACCATCAGGAACATCGACGTCATCTGGAACGCCAGGTTGTTCGCGACGTCGCCCATCGCGTAGGACACCACGCGCCGGTTGCTGAGGCCGGCGTTGCGCTTGCCGCTCATGGGATCTCCCTTTTTGACCCGCTAGGCTCGGCCCGACGATGGGTCGGCTGGTTTCCTAAACTAGGACTGGATCGGGTCCCCGGCTGGGGTTTGCCAAGATTCCAGACAAGGGAGCGGCTCATGCAGATCACCGTCGTGGGAACCCACCCCTACGAGCGCGCACCCGAACGCGCCACCATGCACGTGACCATCGACCTCGAAGGCCCCGATCGCGCCACCACCAGCCGGGACGCCGCCGCCCTGCGCGACAGCGTCGGCAGCGAGCTGCAGCGGTTGCGCGACGAGCCGGGTTCCCCGTTGGAGTCGTTCAGCGTGGGGCCGCTGATGACACGGTCGTGGCGCCCCCCTCACGAGCGGGGCCACGTCCTGCCCCTCCAGTACGGTGCCAGCGCCCGGGTGCGGGCCACCTTCGCCGACTTCGAACGGCTGGCGGAATTGATGAACGCGCTGGCCGGGCGCGAGGGCGTCCGGCTCGACCATGTCGAGTGGACGCTGACCGACCAGACCCGCCGCCAGGTCGAGGCCGACGCGCTCACCCGCGCGGTCGCCGAGGCCCGCTCGCGGGCCTTGGCGATCGCCCAGGCGTCCGGCTGGGCCGGGGTGGACGTCGTCGAAGTCGCCGACCCGGGCCTGCTTGACCCGGACTCTCCGTGGCCCCAACCCCGCGTGATGCGCGAGGCGATGATGGCGGGCGCCGTCGGAGGCCCCGGCCTGGTCCCCGAGGACATCCGGGGCGAGGCCCGGGTCCACGCCCGCTTCGTCGCCACGATCGAGCGGCGCTGACGTGGCCCGCCCGCTTCCTGCCGACCTGGAGGATTTGCAGGTCGTCGACAACCCCGAGCGGCGCCGCTTCGAGGTGCGTCGGGGGCGCAAGGTGCTCGGGTGGTCGGCCTACGACGAGACGGCGGAGCTCATCGTGTTCAACCACACGGAGGTGGACCCGCGCTGGGAGGGCCGCGGCATTGGCAGCGTGCTGGTCCGCACCACCCTCGACCACGTGCGTGCCCAGGGCATGAGGGTGCTGCCGCTGTGCCCGTTCGTCGGGGCCTGGATCGCCCGGCACCCCGAGTACGCCGACCTGGTCTACCACCCCGTCAAGGGCGCACCGATCCCCTGAGGCGATCCTCAGCGGGCCTGCGGCAGCCGCACTCCGCGGCCCGCGCCCGCGGGGTTGGACGGCGGCGGGACGACCGGGCCGATGTCGCCGTCGGGTGCCTCGTCGAGATCGACGATCACGGGCGCGTGGTCACTGGGGCCCGTGCCCTTGCGGGCCTGGCGATCGACCCACGCGGCGGCGGTCCGTTCCGCGACCGGCGCGGAGGCGAGGATCAGGTCGATGCGCATGCCGAGGTCTTTGTGGAACATCCCAGCCCGGTAGTCCCAGTAGGAGAAGACGCGCTCGTCGGGCCAGCGCCGGCGGACGATATCAACCAGCCCGAAGGCCGCGATGCGGTCCCGCTCGGGGCCGGTCACGTGGGTGTGGCCGCGGTAGGCCGCCGGGTCGAACACGTCGGCGTCCGAGGGCGCGATGTTCATGTCGCCGCACAGCGCCACGTCGTCCGGCGAGGACGCCACGGCGGCGGCGAGGGCGTCCAGCCAGGCGAGCTTGTAGAGGTAGTGCTCCGAGGCGACCACGCGGCCGTTGGGCACATACAGGCTGTGCACCCGGACGCCGGCGCACACCCCGCTGATCGCGCGCGCCTCGGCGCGCCCTTCAAAGTCGGGCTGGCCTGCGAAGCCGATCTCGACGTCCTCCAAACCCACGCGGGACAGCAGCGCCACGCCGTTCCACTGGCCCTGCCCGTGGTGTGCGATCCGGTACCCCAAGTCGGCCAGGGGCTCGCCGAGGAGTCCGTCGAAGGCGGCGTCGGACAGCTTGGTCTCCTGGAGGCAGACCACGTCAGGGCGCCGCTGCTTGAGCCACGGGAGGAACCGGGGCACCCGCTGCTTGAGGGAGTTCACGTTCCAGGTCGCAATCCGCACCCTGCGAGGCTACCCGCCGGCCTCAGGTATCACCGGCGCGACCGCGACGCTCCTTCTGGAGCAACAGCCGGCGTCCGCACCGCTCTCTTCGCGCGAGCGCCCTGGTCCACGGCCGGCGGAGAGGAGTCGATCACCGATGGGACCCGTCATTACCGTCCCGCGCCGCATTTCAGGCGCCCCGCAGCACACCTCGTCAACGCCCACTCCCGCGCGGCGGGGCACGGTGGCGACCGTGCCCCGCCAGGCGTCGCGGCCCGACGTGAACCCTCAGGACTTCCCGGTGTGGTGGCCCTGACCGGCCGCTCAGCCGGCGGACGGGTGCGTCATGTCCATCGGGACCACCCAGGCGTCGAACTGCTCGGCGGTGAGGTGGCCCGACCGCAGCGCCGCCTCGCGCAGGGTCGAGCCGGTCTTGTTGGCGTCCTTGGCGATCGCGGCCGCCGCGTCGTAGCCGATGTGTCGGTTGAGGGCGGTGACCAGCATCAGGTTCGACGCCAGGTTCGACTCGATCCGCTCCCGGTTGGGCTCCAGTCCCGCCACGCAGTGCTCGGTGAACGACGCACAGGCGTCGGCCAGCAAACGCGTCGACTCCAGCACGGCGTGCGCCATCACCGGCTTGAACACGTTGAGCTGGAAGTTGCCTTGTGACCCGGAGAAGCCGACGGTCACGTCGTTGCCGAACACCCGCGCGACCACCATCGTGACGGCCTCGGACTGGGTCGGGTTCACCTTGCCCGGCATGATCGAGCTCCCCGGCTCGTTCTCGGGGATGCGCAGTTCGCCGATCCCGTTGCGCGGGCCGGACGCGTACCAGCGCACGTCGTTGGCGATCTTCATCAGCGCCCCGGCGAGCATCCGCAGCGACGAACTCACCTCGACCAACGAGTCGTGCGCCGACAACGAGGCGAACAGGTTCTCCGCCTGGCGGAACTCCAGGCCTGTCTCGGCCGTGATCTTCTCGGCGGTGAGGCGTCCGAAGTCGGGGTGCGCATTGAGGCCGGTGCCGACGGCGGTCCCGCCGATGGCCTGGTCGCGCGCCCGGGCGTCCGCCGTGCGGATGCCCTCCAGCGCGAAGTCGAGCTGGGCGACCCAGCCGCCGATCACCTGGCCGAGGGTGAC
>JBKHWW010000118.1:0-3123 GCA_046566345.1 Actinomycetes bacterium | reverse complement strand
ATCTCACCGCCTCCCAGAAGAACGACGCGTTCGCCGAACCGTCATGTCCCAGCGGCTGAGCGAGCGGCACCAAGGGGAAGTGTGGTTGGGGATCACGGCGAAGGCGTTTCACCATCCCGGGCAGCAGGATGAGACCCCAGCCAACGGCGATCGCGAGCCAGACGACCCACGACAACGCTCGCCCTACGGTTTCCACGCCCGTATTGTCTCAGTGCTCTGCAGAGCCGACAGCCCCTGCTCGATCGGCTGATCGCGGCATGAGCGTGCGTGAGTCAGCGCCGTTGGTAGACGTCCCGCCGGTGACCTACTGCGACCACGAGGACGAGGAGGACACTGTCGTTGATCTCATAGACAATCCGGTAATCACCGGTCCGCACTCGCCACTCGCCGTCGCCACCGACGAGTTTCTTGGCGCCACTGGGACGCGGCTCCTCGGCAAGGAGTTCGATGGCGGCCTGCACTCGTCGCAAAGCAAAGCCGTCCAGCTTCCGCAGTTGCCGGACCGCGGCCGGCGCGACCTGAACCCGGTACGTCATGCCAGACCGAGATCAGCCTTGACCTGATCCCAAGGGATGCCTTCCTCACCGGCGGCCAGTTCCGCGCGGGCGGTTTTGGCCCCCTCGATGTCGGCCAGATCCTCAGCGGCGGCGATGAGACGGTCGAGGTCGTCGGCGTCGATGACCGCAGCGACCCGGTGACCCCGCCGCGTCAGGTAGACGGGGTCGTGGGCCACGCGGGCGGCGTCAACCACGTCGGCCAGCCGAGCTCGAGCATCGCTCACAGTCATCTCACCCATGACCACACCATACGCGGTAGAGCTGAAACGTACATTACTGCGCATTGCATCTCATGGGTCACACTCTTAGGCGTCGTCATTCCAGGCGCACGTCGGACTGAGGCGAGCGCCGGGGGATGGCGCGGCGTGGTAGATGCGGCTCCGGTCGGACTTGAGCGACTGACGGCGGCAGCCACTGGAGAGTGAGCACTTCGTCGGGGTCCGGCTCCATGTCCAGCACGAACTCCCCACGGAGCCATTCTGGGACTGCGCGAGCCAAGTCCTGGTCAACGTACACATCATCGACGTCCTCACCACGCAAGTCACCGACCACCCGAACGCTATCCCGAGAATGCAGCCAGCCAGTGCGGTGAACCTCGAAGGTCAGGCTCCCGACCACCCCGCCATGCGCATCCATCAGACGGGCACGTCGCTCGTCAAGGTCAGGCAGAGCTGCGGGCGTGGCACCTGGGTTCGTCGACACTGACCCATTGTCCTGCATACCTGTCGGACCGCGCTCGGAAGGAGCGCCCGCACGGCGTGCGGCATAGGAATGCGTTATGCGCGAGTCGGCTGGCGTGGGGAACGTCCTCCCTGATGCGCTTGTCGGGCTTGGTGTCCCATCGCAGAACAAGGAGGACGTTCATGACCAACGGTAGCGGCGTGTCCCGGGGTGACCGCAACAGGAATGCTCGACTCACTCGGCTGCGGGAGGCGGTCCCGCTGTCGAACGCGATCGTTGGTGTCGACTTGGCTGACCGTAAGCAGATGGTGGTGGTCACCGATCACGACTCGAAGGTGCTGGCGCGGAGGACGTTCCGGTGTAAGGCGTGGGACCTCGGCTCGGCCTTGGACTGGGCAGCCGGGCGGGCGTCGAAGGCTGGGTACGTCGGGGTGACGGTGGCGTGCGAACCGACCGGGCACCGGTGGCGGGTGCTGGGGCAACTCGCGGCTGACCGGGGCATGCCCTACGTGTGCGTGCAGCCGATGCTGTCGTCGTGGGCGCGCAAGACCGAGGACCTCACCAGCGACAAGACCGACGACAAGGACGCCGTCCTGATCGCCCGCCTGGCCGCCCAGTTGCGCTGCTACCTGCCCGAACCGATCGACGAAACGTGGGGACGGCTCCGGCATTTGGGCGCCCGCCGCGAAGCGCTGCTCACCGAGCACACCGCGTGCGTCCAGCAGATCCGCGACCTGCTCGAGTGCGTGTGGCCAGCCGCCCTGCAAGCAGCGAAGCACCCGTTCAAGTCGACCACCTGGGTCGCCGCGCTCACCGTGATCGTGGTCCGTGACGGCGGTGACCTGGCCCGGACTCGGCGGCTCGGCGTCGACAGGTTCGTCGAGCAGGTCCGCAAGGAAGTCGTCCGCCGCGGCAAGCGCAAGCCGTGCCTACGCATCGTCCGCAACGTGTTCAACGGCTTGTCAGACCCCTCCGGGGTGCAGAGTCACCGGCTTGGCGCGTTGGAGCGCGTGGGTTGGGTCCTCGCCGACTGGGACGCTGCTCGAGCGAACAGGGTGGTCGTCGAGCAGCGCATGGTCGCCGTGTTGGACGAGCTCGGCCTGACGGACCTGGTGTGCACAATCCCGGGCCTGTCGGCGGTCGGTGCGGCGGCCATCCTCGCCGAAACCGGGGACCTGCGCCGGTTCACCTCCGCCCGCGCGGTCGTCAAGCATGCCGGTCTCGCCCCCCGCGAACGCATGTCCGGGACGTTCACCGGCAAGGCGCGCCTCACCGGGGCTGGCCGCCCCGGACTCCGCCTCGCCGCGTGGCGGGCCATCTGGGGGACCCTGCGGAACAACCCGGTCCACGCCGCCCGCTACGCCCACCTGACCACCCGTGCCGAGCATCCGCTCAAGCCCACCCAGGCCCAGACGGCGGTCGCCGCCGCCCTGCTGCGGCAGCTGCATGCCGTGGTGACCACCGGCGCCGTCTGGGATGCGGCCATCGCGACCCACGGCAGCCGCCGCACCCCCGTGGAGGCGCGGATCGTGGCCTGATCCTCGTCGACGCGTGAGGCGTCTACCAACCCCCAAGAGCTGGGTCGGGGCGAGCCCTCTGCGGCATTGAGAACCCTCGGTATCTCGACTGTCATCATGGGCAGCCCCGGCCCGTCGTCGAACCAACCCGATCACACGCTGCCGGGCCACCAAGCCCCATTCCGCTATGCAGGGACCGACGACAGGCCAGGACACCCGACCCCAGCACTTGACACAAAACGCCTCACGCTGATGAGAGTTAATGCGGTCAGGGTAGGAGGTCGAGGTATTTCTATCGGGCGGGCATCGCGTGGATGATCATCTCGTCGCCGTTTTCAAAGACGAGGACGCCGGTCTCCAGCAGCGCG
>JBKHWW010000117.1:0-10778 GCA_046566345.1 Actinomycetes bacterium | reverse complement strand
GCCCGCGTTCTCACGACTGCGGCGGCGGCGGCGCCGACCGGCGTCCGGACTCCACTCCGGCCAGCCCCCAGCGGACGGCCCCGGTACCGAAGCGTCCGAGCGCCTTTCCGACGCTGACGGGGAGCCTGGTGCCCAGCAAGTCTCTGGCCCATTCCGGCAGTACCGCGATCCCGCCCGCCGCCAGCATCCAGTAGCCGGGCTTCGCCGCCGCGGGGAGCGGCGGCGTCCGCAGCAAGAAGTCCACCGTGTCGGACGCCATCGCCGTGAGCTCCAACTCCGGGCGGAACGACTCCAACACCGCCTCCAACTGCGCCACCGTCCGCGGCGGATCCGGCACCCCGAGCAGGGCCGCTGGTACCCCCGTCTGCGCGACGTAGGTGTCGGCGTCCGTCGCGCTCAGCGGTTCGGGCCCGTAGGCGCGGTAGGTGGTCAGGAAGCTCCAGGCCTCGGCCACGTGTACCCACGTGAGCAGGTGGGGGTCGCTCGCCCGGTACGGACGCCCGCGCTCGTCCCGGCCACGGACGCGCTCGTGCACGCTCGACACGCGGCGGATCACCGCCTCGGCGTCCTCGATCGTCCCGTACGTCGTCACGGCGATGTAGTCGCTGGTGCGCTTCAACCGTCCCCACGGGTCGCCCTTGTAGCCCGAGTGGCCCGCCACTCCCGCCATCGCCGAGGGGTGCAGCGACTGAAGCAGGAGCGCCGTGATGCCGCCGGGGAACATGGCGGCGTCCTCGTGCACGCGCCAGATCGGATCCGCGGGCTCGAACCAGCGTCGTCCGGGCTTGCCCCAGATCTGCTGGCCGCGCTCTGCGGCGTCCTCACCGGCAACGCGCCCGCGCAAGGCCTCGCCCAGCGCGCGCTGGGCAGGTCGGAGGGCCTGCTTCATTCCCATTCGATCGTGCCCGGCGGCTTGGAGGTGACGTCGAGCACCACCCGATTGACCTCGCGAACCTCGTTGGTGATACGGGTGGAGATGCGCTCAAGCAGGTCGTAGGGCAGGCGGGACCAGTCCGCCGTCATCGCGTCCTCGCTAGTGACGGGGCGCAGTACCACGGGATGCCCGTACGTGCGCCCGTCGCCCTGGACGCCCACGCTGCGCACGTCGGCGAGCAGCACCACGGGGAACTGCCACACGTCGCGTTCCAGGCCGGAGGCGGCCAGCTCCTCGCGAGCGATGGCGTCTGCCTCGCGGAGCAGGTCGAGGCGTTCGCGGGTCACCTCGCCGATGATTCGAATGCCAAGCCCCGGCCCAGGGAACGGCTGACGCCACACCATCTCGTGCGGCAGCCCCAACTCCTCGCCCACCGCGCGCACCTCGTCCTTGAACAGGCTACGCAGCGGCTCGATGAGGGTGAACTGCAGGTCGGCGGGAAGGCCGCCCACGTTGTGGTGGCTCGTGATGTTGGCCGCTCCCTCGCCCCCGCCGGACTCGACGACGTCGGGGTAGAGCGTGCCCTGAACGAGGAACTCGATGTCCTCGTGCTCGTTGATGTCGCGGACGCACTGCTCGAAGACGCGGATGAACTCGCGGCCGATGGCCTTGCGCTTGGTCTCAGGGTCGCTGACGCCGTCGAGCGCGGCGAGGAACTGATCTTCGGCGTCCGCCACCACCAACTTGATGCCGGTGATCCTGACGAAGTCGTCCTTGACCTGCTCACGCTCCCCCTTGCGCAGCAGCCCATGGTCCACGAAGGCGCAGGTGAGCTGGTCTCCGACGGCGCGGTGCACCAGGGCGGCGGCGACCGCCGAGTCGACGCCACCGGAGAGCGCGCAGAGCACCTGCTTGTCGCCCACCTGATCGCGGATCGCGGCGACGGACTCCTCGACGATGTTGGCCGGGGTCCAGTCGGGGGTCAGCCCGGCGACGTCGTAGAGGAACTGGGCCAGCACCTGCTGCCCGTGCTCGGAATGCAGCACCTCGGGATGCCACTGGACGCCGGCCAGCCGGCGATCGGCGTCCTCGAACGCAGCTACGGGGGCGCCGGGGGTGTGCGCTAGGGTCGTGAACCCGACGGGTGGGACCTGGACCGAATCGCCGTGGCTCATCCAGGTCGAGAAGGTCTCGGGCAGGCTGTCCAGCAGCGTGCCGCGCTCGTCGATGAGGGTGGGCGTCCGGCCGAACTCGGAGCGGCCCGTGCGGGCGACCTCGCCGCCCAGCGCCTTCGCCATCGCCTGAAAGCCGTAGCAGATACCGAGAACCGGAACACCCAGATCGAACAAGGCGCGATCCACCTGGGGGGCGCCTTCGGCGTAGACCGACTGCGGCCCGCCGGAGAGAATGATCGCCGCAGGGTGTTTGGCCGCCAGCGACTCTACCGTAGCGGTGTGCGGCATGACCTCCGAGAACACCTTCGCCTCGCGCACCCGCCGCGCGATCAACTGCGCATACTGCGCACCGAAGTCGATGACGAGGACGGGAGCGTGGTGCCGCTCCACGCTTTCGACGGCGAGGGTCATGCCCAGGAGTCTAATCGCCGGTACCAGCTACGACGCGCGGCGAAACCCCAGGCTGGGTCAGGCGTCCGGGGCGTCAGCCCGCTCGGTCGGCTCCCCGCCGGGGCGCGGGCGTGGCGTCCGGGCGGTGCCCTCTTCGGGGTCGTGGGGCTCCCCGGTCCCGAGCCCGAAGAGGCGGTCGGACCAATCGCCGGCGGCCTGGCCGGTCAGGTTCTCGATGAGGTCGTCCAGCGGCCCGGCATCGTTCTTGTCGTTCATGGTGCGCCTCCTGAGTGACGCCTCCGCGTCCGCTACCAGTGTCGCCCCGCAGCCCGCCGCAGCCAAGCGCGCATGCGGTTCCAAGATGCGCGTCAGCCTAGGCGGATCTCACCGAGGAGGTGCGGCTCGCCGTCGCGCCCGAGCACCCCGAAGCGGATCCCCGCCTCGGCGCGGGCCGCGGCGAAGCCAACGGTCGCCGGCAACGGGATGGGCCGGATGAACCGGGCGTCGACGCCGTAGCCCGCCGGTAGCCGCCCCTCGAGGGCCGCCAGCGCACGGGCATGGACCCACATGCCGTGGGCGATCGGCCTGGACAACCCCAGCAGGCGCGCCGTGACGACGTGCAGGTGGATCGGGTTGACGTCCCCCGAGACCGCGGCGTACTCCCTGCCCAGCCCCGCCGCGAGCCGCCATCGCTGACTGGGCGCCGGCAGGGCGGACGCCTCGAGGCGCGGCTCCGCCGCCGCCCGCGTTCGATCGCCGGCCCTCGGCGAAGCGGTCGCGCCGCGGGCGAGGTAGGTGCTGCGGCCTTCCCAGGCCAGGTCGTCCTCCACGCGCACCTGCCCGACCAGGTCGAACAGCGCGCCCTTCCAGTGGGGACGCGCGCGCTCGGCACGGACCCGCATCGTCAAGGTGTCTCCGACCAGCACCGGCCGGTGCAGGGTCATCTCGTTGCGCGTGTGCACCAGACCGGCAAGGCCGTAGGGGAAGTCGCGCTCGGCCATGAGGGCGACCTGCAGCGGGAACGTCACGACGTGCAGCCACGTCGCCGGCACGCGGTCGCGGAGCGTGAACCCGCACACGCGGTCGTAGTGCGCCAGGCGGGACACGTCGTGGCGGTATGAAGCAACCACGGCCTCGCGGACCGGCAGCGCGCCACTCTGCGGGCGCGGCCCGACGTGCCCCGCCAGGGCGCGGGCGTACAGCGGCCCGAGCGGGGGCAGATCGTCGAAAACCAGATCGTTGAAAACCAGATCGTCGAGGACCAGATCGTCGAGGACCGGGTCGGCCATCAGGCGCCCACCAGGTTCTGGCCGCAGACGCGGATCACCTGCCCGTCGACGCCGCCCGAGGCGGGGTCGCACAGGTACAGCAGCGTCTCGGCCACGTCGACCGGCTGCCCACCCTGCTGGAGCGAGTTGGCGCGCCGGAAGATCTCGCGCTGCACGAACGGGATCGCCGCGGTCATTTCGGTCTCGATGAAGCCCGGAGCGACGGCGTTCACCGTGGCGGGGCGGTCAGCGAGCTCGGCGGACTCCGCCCACACCAACCCCATCACCCCCGCCTTGGACGCCGCATAGTTGGCCTGGCCCTTGTTGCCGGCCACCCCGGAGGTGGACGCGATCCCCACGATCCGGCAGTTCCACGCCAGCGCGCCGGGCAGGTCTGGATCGAGCAGAATTTCATTGATCCGCATCTCCGCGGCCAGGTTCACCTCGAGGACCGACGCCCAGCGCTGCTCGTCGAGGTTGGCCAGCATCGTGTCCCGGGTGATGCCGGCATTGTGCACCAGCGCCCAGATCCGCGCGGCCGGGCCATGCACGCGGGCCACGTGAGCGGCGACGCGGGCGCCGGCGTCCGGCACGGTGATGTCGAGCTGCAAGGCCGAGCCGCGCAGTTCATTGGCCAGAGCCGCGAGCGGGCCGCCGGCCGCGGGGACGTCAACGAGCACCAGCTTGGCGCCATCGCGCGCGAAGACGCGGGCGATCGCGGCGCCAATGCCGCGGGCTGCGCCCGTGACCACGACCACGCGGCCGGCGAGGGGGCGGAGGGGGTCGTGACCCGCGACCACCGCGTCCCCGGTCTTGCGGGGCGCGACCAGCCACGCCTGCCCGCTCACGAACGCCGAGCGGCCCTCGAGGAGGAAAGACAACGTGGACAGCAGATCGTCGGCGCCCACACCGGACTGTAAGTAGACGAGGTTGGACGTCGCTCCCCCGCGCAACTCCTTGCCGACGGTGCGGTTGATGCCGTCCAGGGCCTGGGCGACCGCCTTGGCCTCCAAGCCGGACACCGCGGCGGCGTCCGTGGTAAGGGTGACGACCCGGCCCGACTTCGCCAGCCCGCGCATCGCGGGCCGCAGCACCTGGCGGAGGGCCTCCAGGTCGGCGATGCGCCGCACGCCGGTGGCGTCGACGACGATGGCGCCAGGACGGACCTCATAGCGGGGTGGCTGTGAGCGGCCCTTGTCGTCGGGCGTCCGATGCTCAGGCAGATCCAGGACGGGGGCGGCTGGGGTGATCCCCAGCGCCGCCAACGCCTCGGCGGCCGGCCCGCCCCCCGGGAGCGCGGCCAGGACGATGGGGCCCGGCGCCGGCGTCCGGCCCCGACGCAGCACGGAGGGCTCGGCGAGCCCTGCCTTCGCGGCCAGCCGTCTGCCGACCCGGCTGGTGAGGACGGACTCCAGGACGCTCATCACACCGCCTCCAGGATCGCGACCACGCCCATGCCGCCCGCGGCGCAGATCGACACGAGCCCGCGGGAGCCCGCGCCCCGCTCTGCGAGCATCTTGGCGAGGCTGGCCACGATCCGGCCACCGGTGGCGGCGAAGGGATGGCCCGCCGCCAGCGAGCTGCCGCCGACGTTCAGCCGGGAGCGATCCACGGTCAGGCCCTGCCGGTCGAGGGCGGCAAGGGTGGCCAGCACGGTGGCGGCGAACGCCTCGTGGATCTCCACGAAATCGAAGTCGGCCAGCCCTAGACCGTTGCGCTCCAGCAGCTCGGGGATCGCCCGCGTCGGCGCCAGAAGCAGGTCCTCCGCGCCGGTGACGTAGTCGGCTGCAGCCACCTGCGCGTCCACCACCCGCGCCAGCAGCGGCCAGTTCCGGGACCGGGCGTACTCCTCGTCGGCGAGCAGCACCACCGCGGCACCATCGGTGAGGGCAGTGGAGTTGCCGGCCGTCATCGTGCCCTCGGCGCCGCCGAAGACCGGCTTGAGCCGCGCGAGCGCCTCGAGGCTGGTGTCGGGCCGCAGCACCGAGTCCTTGGCTACCGTGAGGAAGGGGGTGACGAGGTCGTCGAAGAACCCGGACTCCCACGCGCGGGCCAGGTTGCGGTGCGACGCGAGCGCGAACTCGTCTTGCGCCTCGCGGCTGATGCCCCACTTTGCGGTGGTCAGGGCCTGGCTCTCGCCCATCGACAGGCCGGTACGCGGCTCGACCACGTGCGGTGGCACGGGCTTGAGGTCGCGGGGGCGAACGGACGCCAGCGCCTTGAGCCGGTCGGGCAGGGTGCGGGCCGCACCTGCACGCAGCAGGGCACGCCGCAGCCCCTCGCTCACGACGATCGGCGCGTCGGAGGCGCTGTCGACGCCTCCGGCGATCATGACCTCCGCCTGCCCGAGCCGAATCTTGTTGGCGGCGTAGATGACCGCCTCCAGGCCCGTGCCGCAGGCCTGCTGTAGGTCGCAGGCGGGGGTGTGCGGGTTCAGCGCCGACCCCAGCACGGCCTCGCGGGTCAGGTTGAAGTCACGGGTGTGCTTGAGCACGGCGCCGGCCACGACCTCGTCGACCTTTTCTCCGGAGAGCCCAAACCGGGCCAGCAGCCCATCGATCGCGGCGGTGAGCATAGCGACGTTGGACGCCTGCGCGTAGGCGCCGCCCGCCTTGACGAACGGGGTGCGGTTGCCGCCGACGATAACGGCATTGCGCTCGGGCATGGTCTCTCCTCGGCTGGGGTAAATACGAAACCCAAGGTAGCAGATACTTGTGGTGTCGGGTACCCTGGGCTCATGACAACCCCCGTCGACGGCCGCACCACGCGGTGGGCCCAGCACAACGCCGACCGGCGCAGGGAGCTGGTGGAGTCCTCGCTGCGCGCGATCAGGCGCCATGGGCACGGCATCGGCATGGAGGAACTCGCCGCCGAGGCGGGCACCTCCAAGACGGTGTTCTACCGCCACTTCGGCGACCGCAACGGGCTGTACGAGGCGATCGTCGAGTCTGTGCACGCGTTCATCCTGGGCAACCTGACCGCCCCCCTGGCGTCCGACCTGGCACCCGCAGCGCTGGTGACCGAGCTGGCGGACGCCTACCTGGCCGTGGTGGAGGCCGACGGAGAGATCTACCGGTTCGTGTCCAACCGGCCCGCCGGCACCACCGACCCCGTGCTCGGGATCACCAACCGGATCGGCGACGAGGTGTCGGCGGCCTTCGGGCGCTGGCTTCGGGCCAGCGGCCTCGACGACGCACCCGCCAACACCTGGGGCCACGGCGTGGTCGGCTTCACCTGGGCGGTGGCCGACCGGTGGATCCTCACCGACCTGCGCCGCCCCCGCGCCGACATCGTCGCGTTCGTCGGGCGCCTGTTCGCGCCCGCCTTCGCCGCCCAGACAAGCCCCACACCCGCCGCCCTCTGACCTCACGCACGACGACGAAGGAGTCCGACCATGACGACCACCGCCGAGAGCTCCGCTCACCCGTCCGCCGCCCTCCCGCACGGCGCCTCCCTCCCACACGGTGCCTCCCTCCCGCACGGTGCCTCCCTCCCGCACGGTGCCGCCCTCCCACACGGTGCCGCCCTCCCACACGGTGCCGCCATCACCGCCACCGGGGAAGCGCTCCGGCGAGCGCTGGACGGCCCCTTCCACGCCGTCAAGCAGCGCTGGCGCGCCGAGGTCGGCAGCGACGACATCGTTCGCCGCACCGACTTGGACGTCCCCGAAGCCCGCGCCTGGGCGATGGAGAAGCTCGCCGACCTCGCCTCTCGTCGGTTCGCGATCGCCGGGTTCCCGGCGGCCCAGGGCGGCTCGGGCAGCGTGGCCGAGTCGGTGGCGCACTTCGAGATGCTCGCGATGGGCGACCTGAGCCTGACCATCAAGTCCGGCGTCCAGCACGGCCTGTTCGGCGGCGCGATCGTGAACCTGGGCACCCAGTGGCACCACGAGACCTTCCTGCCGGGGACGATCACCGGCGAGCTGACCGGCTGCTTCGCGATGACCGAACTCGGCCACGGTTCCGATGTGCAGAGCCTGGAGACCACCATCACCTGGCTGCCCGCGACGGGAGAGTTCGATGTGCACAGCCCCACGCCGACCGCGACCAAGGCCTACATCGGCAACGCCGCCACCGACGGCATCTGGGCGGCGGTTTTCGGCCAGCTCATGGTGGACGGCGAGAGCCAGGGCGTCCACGTGGCGCTGGTCAGGATCCGCAACGACGACCTCTCCCCGGTGCCCGGCGTCGCGATCGGAGACCACGGCCACAAGGGCGGCCTGTTGGGCGTCGACAACGGCACCCTCGCGTTCGACCACGTCCGCGTCCCGCGTGAGCACCTGCTGGACCGGTTCGGCGGCGTCGACGCCGACGGCGTCTACCACTCCAGCATCGAGAGCAAGAACGCGCGGTTCTTCACGATGCTCGGCACGCTGGTGCGTGGCCGGATCTGCGTGGGGGGCGGTGCGGCGTCCGCCACGCGCAAGGCGCTGTCGATCGCCACCCGCTACGCACTGCAGCGCAGGCAGTTCCGGCTGCCGGGGCTGGGCGAGGAGATCCCGCTCCTGGACTACCAGATCCATCAGCGCAAGCTGCTGCCCAACATCGCCAAGGCGTACGCGTACGGCTTCGCGCAGAACGAGGTGGCGATGCAGTTGCAGCGCGTCACGGACGCCGCGGGCGCCGACCCTCGCGCCTCGCGCGAGCTTGAGACCCGCGCCGCCGGGATGAAGGCGACGCTGACCCGCTGGGCCAACGACACCATCCAGGTCTGCCGCGAGGCCTGCGGGGGCGCCGGCTACCTCAGCGAGAACGGCCTCACCCTGACCCGCCAGGACGCCGACGTGTTCGCGACGTTCGAGGGCGACAACACGGTACTGCTGCAGCTGGTCGCGAAGGCCCTGCTGCTCGACTACAAGCAGACGTGGGGCGACATGGACCTGCGCGGCACGGCCCAGAAGACCGCTCGCATGCTCGGGGAGACCTTCCTGGAGCGGACCACCGCCCGCAGCGTCATCGACCGCATCCTGCTCAGCGCCTCGCGGCGTCCGGAGGGGTCGGCCCTGACCTCCCGCGCCTGGCACGTGCAAATGTTCGAGGACCGCGAGCGGCACACCGTCGAGGGTCTGGCCAAGCGGATGCGCGCGGCGGGCAGGGCTCCCGCCGAGGACGCCTTCGCCGCGGTCAACGCGTGCACCGGGCACATGCTCGCCGCCGCCCGGGCGCACACCGACCGGATCGTGCTCGAGGCGTTCATCGAGGGCATCTCACAGGCCACCGACCCGTACGTGGCATCGATCCTGAGCCGGGTCTGCGACCTGTACGCGCTCACGGTGATCGAGGAGAACCGGGCCTGGTTCCTCGAGCACGAGCGCATCGACGCCTCCCGGAGCAAGGCGATCACGCAGGCCGTCGACGCCCTCTGCCTGGACCTGCGGCCGCTGGCTCTGGAGCTTGTCGAGGGCCTCGGCGTCGAGGAGTCCTGGCTGAACTCGGCGATGCTGCGGGGCTAGCCTTTGGCCATGAAGCCCGTCGCCAACGCCCAGTCGATCCGCGAGGCCGAGCAGGCGTGGTTCGCCGCCCACCCCGGCGGGGACCTGATGGGCCTCGCAGCGGACGCCGTCGCCGAAGCGGCGGCCCGGATGCTTTCCGGCCGGGCGTCGTTGGGCGTGCTCGTCGTCGCCGGCCCGGGCAACAACGCCGGCGACGCACTGTTCGCCGCCGCGGAGCTGCCCGATCTGATCGGCTCGATGGTGCCGCTGTGGGTGTGGCCGGTCGCCGACGCCACGCACCCCGACGGGCTCGCCGCCGCGCTGGCGGCCGGGGCGGTCGTCGTGGACACCGCCGGGGCCCTCACGATGGCGCCTGGCGTGGGCCTGGTCGTCGACGGGGTCTCCGGCCTGGGCGGACGCCCCGGACTGACCGGGGCCCTAGCCAGCGTCGCGGCAGCCGCCCTTGACGGCGGGGTGCCCGTCCTCGCGGTCGACATCCCGTCCGGCCTCGTCGCCGACTCCGTCGTAGCGCACGACTCGTTCGTCGCCGACGAAACCGTCACCTTCGTCGCCCACAAACTGGCCCAGGTCGCCACGCCGGCGTCCGGCCACTGTGGGCAGGTCACCTTGGTCGACATCGGGGTGCGGCCGCCCGAGGGGGCGGTGTGGCTGGTCGAGGACGCCGACCTCACCCGCTGGTATCCCTGGCCGCACGGTGCCAGCGACAAGTACTCCCGGGGCGTGGTCGGGCTGGACACGGGATCGCCCGCCTACCCAGGCGCCGCTCTGTTGGGCACGTCGGGGGCTTTGCACGCCGGTGCGGGCATGGTCCGCTTCGCCGGGCCGGCACGGGACGCGGTGCTCGCCGCGTTCCCCAGCGTGGTCGCCCCCGTGGATCCCGCCGTCCCCGGCCGCGTCCAGGCCTGGGTGTGCGGGTCGGGGTGGCCCGAGCCCGATTCCGGCCGGCTTGCCCGACGCGTGGCCGACGGCGTCCCGCTCGTGCTGGACGCCGGCGCACTGCCGAGCCTGCGCGACGCCGACGCCTTGCCGCAGCTGCCCCCGGGGTGCTTGCTCACCCCGCACGCGGGCGAGCTCGCGCAGGCGCTGGGGGTGGAGCGATCCGCTGTGGAGTCGGACCCCGTCTCGTTCGCCCGCCGGGCTGCCGAGCGCGCGGGCGCTTGCGTGCTCCTCAAGGGGGGCACCCACTACAGTGCCTCCACCGACGGCACGGTGCTGGTGGTGCGCCCCGGGCCGGCGTGGACCGCAACCGCCGGCTCGGGCGACGTGCTGGCCGGCATGGCCGGGGCGTTCCTGGCCGCCGGCGTGGACGCCCAGCGCGCCGGTGCGCTCGCGGCGGCCCTTCAGGCGCGCGCGGCGTCCGCCCTGCCCGGACCGAGAACTCCGGACGAACTCGCCCGCGATTCGCTGCCGACTGTCATCGCCGGTCTGGCCGCGTCCGGATAGGCTGGGACTCCGTGACCGCCGACCTTCTCAAGCGCCTCGTGGCCGGGATCGACCACATCCTTCCGGATGCCGCATCGCTGCGCCGGGCGATCCACGCCGACCCGCACTTGGGTGGGGACGAGATGGACACCCGAGACGCCTTCACCCAGGCAGTCGACTGGCTGGACTGGATGCCG
>JBKHWW010000116.1:0-14708 GCA_046566345.1 Actinomycetes bacterium | reverse complement strand
GTCAGGTATCCGGCGACGCTGGTCACTGCGACGGCCAGCGCCACGGCGACCGTGGTCAGCACCGCCACCCGCTGCTGCAAGGGCCAGGCCACCAGCCAGCGACGTAGCCGGTTCAGCATGAGCGGCCCCCACCGGTCACGGCGGCGTCTCGCGGAGGACGTAGCCCACCCCGCGCACGGTGTGGATGAGCCGTGGCTCGTTGTTGGCCTCGGTCTTGCGGCGGAGGTAGCCGATGTAGACCTCGAGCGAGTTGGCAGTGGTGGGGAACTCGAAGCCCCACACCTCGTTGAGGAGCCACGAGCGCTCGAGCACGCGACGGGGGTGTTCCATGAAGGTCTGCAGGAGGGCGAACTCGGTGCGGGTCAGGGAGATGCGGCGTCCGGCCCGGGTGACCTCCCGCGTGATCAGGTCGACGCGCAGGTCTTCGAAGGTGAGCACCTGGCCCTCGGGGGCCGCCGCGTCCTCGTTCTCGGGGCGCGAGCGCCGGGTGAGCGCGCGCAGCCGTGCCATCAGCTCGTCGAGCGCGAAGGGCTTGGCCATGTAGTCGTCGGCGCCGGCGTCCAGCCCGTCGACCCGGTCGCCCACGGCGTCGCGCGCCGTCAGCACCAGGATAGGGATGTCGTTGCCCTGTTGGCGCAGCACCCGGGTGGTCTCGAGTCCGTCGAGACGAGGCATCATCACGTCCATGATGACGGCGTCCGCACGGTGTGCGGACAGGTGGGCCAATGCCTCGATTCCGTCGGCGGCAGCAGCAACCTCGTAGCCGCTGTACTGGAGCGACCGCTTCAGGGAGTCCCGGACGGCCTGGTCGTCGTCCACCACGAGGATGTGCATGCGCTCATCCTAACGGGGCGTCACTTGCCGCACCCGGTGGGCGCGCTCCGGGGGCCCCGCCTCAGGGCCTCCGCTCAGTTGTGCACCTGACCGCGGCGTCCGACCATGGAGTTGAGGACGAAGCTGACGATCGAAACGAGCAGCGCGCCCCAGAAGGCGGTCCAGTAGCCGTCGACGCCCCAACCGACGTTGAGCTGCTCACAGACCCAGGACGTGAGCATGAGCAACGCGGCGTTGATCACGAGCAGGAACAGCCCCAGGGTGATCAGCAGCAGGGGTGAGGTGACGAAGACGAATAGCGGTTTCACCACGGCGTTCACCAGGCCGAAGATCGCGGCCACGAGCAGGATGGTGAGCGCGGCGTTCGCGGGCTCGCCGGTGGTGTCGAGCCAGATGCCTGGGAGGAGCCAGGTGGCGAGGCCGAGGGCGAGGGCGCTGACCAGAAAGCGAATGATCACGCGCTCAGTCTTTCACGTGCGGCAGAATGACGTCTCCGGGACCCACCCCGACCGACCCCTGGGCCCGGCACCCAGAAAGGGCACGGCCTTGGGCGCGCTGACCGGACGGCACTTCCTCAAGGAGGAGGACTTCACCGTCGACGAGTGGAGCCACCTCCTCGACCTGGCCGGCGACCTGAAGCGGGCCCGGCAAGAGGGCCGTGAGGAGCGCCGGTTGGCCGGGCTCAACCTGGCCCTCATCTTCGAGAAGGGCTCCACCCGCACCCGCGCGGCCTTCGAGGTGGCCGCACACCACCAGGGCGCGCAGACCACCTACCTCGACCCGAGCGGGTCCCACATCGGCTCCAAGGAGTCGCCGGCGGACACCGCGCGGGTTTTGTCCCGCATGTTCGACGGCATCGAATTCCGCGGGGCGCGACAGGAGACCGTCGAGGAGTTGGCCGAGTACTCCTCCGTCCCCGTCTGGAACGGACTGACCGACGAGTGGCACCCGACCCAGTCGCTGTGCGACGCGTTCACGATGGTCGAATCGGCCGGACGCCGCGCCTCCGACCTCTCCTTCGCCTACCTGGGGGACGCCCGGTTCAACATGGGCAGCTCGCTGATGGTGATGGGCGCGCTGCTCGGCATGGACGTGCGCATGATCTCGCCGCCGGCCTTCGCGCCCTCGTCGGAGCTGGTGAGCCGGGCGCGGGCACTCGCCGCCTCGACGGGAGGCCGGGTGACGGTCACCGACGACATCGCGGCCGGCGTGGCGGGGGCCGACTTCGTCCACACTGACGTGTGGGTCTCGATGGGGGAGCCGAAGGGCGTGTGGGCCGAGCGCTGCCGCGTCCTGGCGCCGTACCGGGTCACCAAGCGGGTGATGGACATGACGGGCAACGCCGCAGCCAAGTTCATGCACTGCCTGCCCGCCTTCCACGATCTGGACACCTCCACCGCGCGGCTCGTCCACGACCTGACGGGGATGCGCGAGCTGGAGGTCTCCGACGAGGTGTTCGAGTCCGAGGCGTCCATCGTCTTCGACCAGGCCGAGAACCGTCTGCACACGATCAAGGCCGTGCTGGTGGCCACCCTGACCTAGAGGACGCCCAGGCTCTCCAGCCAGGCGCGGGTGTCGGCGTCCGACGCCCACAGGTGCGCGATCCAGCCCATTCGTTCGGGCGCCCGCCACGTTGGCCGGGCGGTCGTCGACGAAGGCGATCTCGTAGGGCTCCAGCTCCAGCACCTCGGTGACCCGGGCGTACGCGGCCCGGCTGGGCTTGCTGACCCCCATGGACGCCGACACGAACCAGTGGTCGGCCTCGTGGGCGAAGTCGGCGTCCAGCAGGCCCAGGTCGAGTGCGAAGGGGGCGTTGCTCACCGGCCGGCGTCCACCCCCAGGAGCCGGGCGGGCTCGCTGAAGACACCCTGGCCGGAGGCCAGTACCTGGCCAAGATCGAACACCACCCCGCGGATCACGACGACTCCTTCGTGATCCCGCCGGCCAACAAAGACGGCAGGGCCGCGCCGGGGTCGAGGGGTTCTCGCGTGTGCACCCGGCCGTCGCCGGCGATCACGGTCACCGTGTCGGCGCTGCCGCGCACCGACCCGCCCGAGACCTGGGCGCCGACGTCGACGATGCAGTTGGTGAGGGTGACCCCCGCGCCGATCCGGACGCCGTCGAGCAGGACCGAGTCGCGCACGGTGGCGCCGGCCTCCACGACGGCGCGGGTCCCGACCACGGAGTGGACGACCTCGCCGGCGACGTCGGAGCCCGCCGCCAGCCACGCGTCGGTCACGACGGCGCCGCGTCGTACCAACGCGGGCGGCAGTTGCGGCTGCGCTGACCAGATCGGCCACGACGGGTCGGCCAGGCTCGCGCCGTCGCCGTCGAGCAGCTGCAGGTTGGCGGTCCAATAGGACTGCAGCGTGCCCAGATCGAGCCAGTAGCCGCCGTGGTGGTGCTCGACCACGAGCCGGTTCTCCACGAACCAGGGAACGAGCTGGTCGCCGTAGTCGTCGAGGCGTCCGTGGCGGGTGGCCAGCAGGTCCAACGCCTCGAGCAATGCGGGGGCGGAGTAGACGAACACCTCCGTCGCGACCGTGGTCGTGGCCCGGTCGGCCGCGCCTGGGGGCAGCTCCTCGGCCGTCGGCTTGTACGCGAACGAGGTCACCCTGCCGCGGTCGTTGGTCTCGACCACGCCGTAGCGGCTGGGGTCGCCGGCGATGTCGGTGGTGACGATCGTGAGGTCGGCCTCGGCATCCAGGTGCGTGCTCAGCACCCGGAGGAAGTCCATCGTGTAGAGGTGGTCGGCGCTGAGGACGAGGACGAGCTCGGGGTCGTGGGCGCGGATGAAAGAGGCCTGGCGGTGGATCGCGTCGGCGTTGCCCTGCGCGAAGCCCTCGCCATCGCCGCCCTCGAAGGGGGGGAGCACGTGCAGCCCGCCGTGGCTGCGGTCCAGATCCCACGGACGCCCGCCCGCCACGTAGTCGTTGAGGCGGCGAGGCAGGTACTGCTGGACGAGGCCCACGTCGGAGATGTGCGAGTGGGCCAGGTTGGACAGCGCCACGTCGATGAGCCGGTACGTGCCGCCGACGGGAAGGGTGGGTTTAGGCCGGTCCTCGGTGAGGCACGCCATCCGGGACCCTTGGCCGCCGGCGAGCACGAGCGCGAGGGTGCGGGGAATGCGCATCCTTGGTCCTTCCGTCGTGGTGTTCCACCCTAGCCGGGCTGCCGCTCCGACTGCTGGGCCGCGTCGTAGGCGTCCGCGAGGGTGCGGTAGGGACGGGACACCATCGCCAGGAGCGTGACCAGGAGCCCGACGAGGCTGCTCAGCGCGAACACCAGGGCGATGCCGCGGGCCTCGCCCTCACCGAGGAGCCAGCCCCAGGCGGCTTGTCCCTCGGGCGTGGCCATGTACGGGATCAGGACGTACTGGGCGAGCGGCCCGATCAAGAAGGCGCTGATCGGCGCCGCGGCCACCTCGACGCTCTGGGCGAACCCGAAGACGCGGCCCTGCATTCCTAGGGGCACGACCCGTTGCAGCACGGTCTGCTCCGTGGCTTCGGCGAACGGGATGATCGCCATGTAGACGAAGATGCCCACCGCGAGCAGCACGAACGACTCGCGGATCGCGAAGGTGCCGCCGATGATCCACATCGCCACGTTGGCCAGCAGCAGCGTCCGCAGCGGTCGACTGCCCAGGCCCCACTTGGCGATGACCGCACCGCCAGCTAGGAATCCTGTGCCCAGGACGCCGAACGCGATGCCCCACACCTCGACCGACACCAGAGTGAGGCCGTACGGGTCCAGCAAGGCCATGAAGAGCCCGCCGATGAGGTTGTTGAAAGTGGTGAACGCGATGAGCCAGATCAGCGCCGGGACCGCCCGGATCGCTCTCCACGCGCCAGCGAAGTCCACGGGCTTGGGGGCGCCGTCGGCATGAACGATCTCGGGCTCGGGGATACCGACGGTGAGCATGTGGGCCAGCGACAGGACCGTCAGGACCAGAGACGCGACCAGCGACCAGGTCATCCCGAGCTGCCCCACGGCGAGACCCGCGAGCACAGAGGTGATCATGAAGCTCAGCCCGGTCACCATGCCCACGAGTCCGTTGGCCCGCGCTCGTTCGGCGTCGGGGATCAGCAAAGTGACGACCGTCGACAGGGCGATGCCCCTGGCCGACTCCATGATGCCGCCGGCCAGGAGCAGCAGGATGAACAGCACGAACTGCCAGCTGCCGATCGTCAGGATCGCCTGGGTCGGGGTGGCGAAGTAGAGTCCTGCGGCCAGGGCGAAGAGAACCGACGTGAAGGCCTGGGCCCGAATCATCACGTCCCTTTTGCGCGTGCGGTCGATCCACGAGCCGAAGGGAACCCCGAAGACCGCGAAGCCGAGCATGTAGGCGCCACCGAGGATGGCGGTAACCATGACGTTGCGGGTCTCGAGGTACATCCAGAAGGTCACGCAATACCACAAGAAACTCGTGGTCAGGTTCGCAACAAAGGTGTTCCCCAGGACCGCAGTGAAGCTGCGTTGCCGGTCGGCGTCCGTGAGCATGGGGTCCTTCCGCGTAGGGACGTCCCCCGAGGGTAAGTGACCGCCCCTCATTCGACCAGAGCGCCGTCGGCCCGGAGGCAATGTTGCCACCAGGACTATTAACCTACGGTTACGTAACTGTATGGTCAGAGGGTGACGCCACGCCACCCGGTCCCCGGACCCGAGTTCATCCAGTTGCTGACCCCTGAGGGGGAGCGCGTCGAGGACCCCAGCTACCGGTTCCGGCACGACGACGCCACCATCGCCGCAAACCTGCGCCACATGGTGCTCGCCCGACGCTTCGACGTCGAGGCCACCGCATTGCAGCGAAAGGGCCAGCTGGCCCTCTGGCCGCCGCTGCTCGGCCAGGAGGCCGCGCAGGTGGGGTCCGGCGCGGCCGCGGCGTACGCCGACGAGATCATCCCCAGCTATCGCGAGCACGCGGTCGCCCTCATGAAGGGGATCGACCCGCTCGAGATGCTGAGGACCTTCCGGGGCACGGCCATGGTCGACTGGGACTCCCGCGCGCACCGCTTCCACCTCTACTCGTTCGTGATCGGCACGCAGGCGCTCCACGCGGTGGGCTACGCGATGGGCATGCAACGCGACGGGCTGGTCGGCAACGACGACCCGGCCGACAACGGTGCCGCCCTGGTCTACTTCGGCGACGGCGCCACGAGCCAGGGCGACGTGAACGAGGCGCTGGTGTTCGCCGCGTCCTACCAGGCGCCCGTCGTGTTCCTCGTCCAGAATAACCAGTGGGCGATCTCGGAGCCCATCGAGGTTCAGAGCAGGATCCCGCTGTACCGGCGCGCGTCAGGCTTCGGCATCCCGAGCGTGCGCGTGGACGGCAACGACGTGCTGGCGGTACAGGCGGTCACCGAATGGGCGCTCGACCGTGCCCGCCGCGGGGAAGGCCCGGCCCTGGTCGAGGCCTTCACCTACCGCATGGGAGCACACACCACCTCCGACGATCCGAGCAAGTACCGCCGCCGCGAGGAGGAGCTGGCCTGGAAGGCCAAGGACCCCATCGCCCGCGTTACCGCGTATCTCCTGGACAGCGGGGCGATCGACGACGCCTGGCTTGATGAGCTCGACCAGGAGTCCGAAGCCTTGGGCGTCCGGATCCGGGAGGGATGCCTCACCTTGCCCGAGCCGCGCCTGGAAGACTACTGGGAGCTCGTCTACGCCTCCCTTCCTCCGTCGCTGGCGGCCCAGCGGGACGAGTACGTGTCCTACGAGGCCTCCTTCGCCGAGCGGGAGGCCTGATGACGGAGACCATGACCATGGCCAAGGCCCTCAACGCGGGCCTGCGCCGTGCCCTCGAGGCCGACCCCAAGGTGCTGCTCGCGGGCGAAGACATCGGCAAGCTGGGTGGGGTCTTCCGCATCACCGAGCACCTGCAGCGCGACTTCGGTGCCGAGCGGGTCATCGACTCGCCGTTGGCCGAGTCGGGCATCGTCGGGACGGCCCTCGGGCTGGCCCTGCGCGGCTACCGGCCCGTGGTCGAAATCCAGTTCGACGGTTTCGTCTACCCCGCGTTCGACCAGATCGTCTCGCAGGTGTCCCGGATGCGGTTTCGCTCGATGGGACGCCTCGCGGCGCCCCTGGTCGTCCGGATCCCCTTCGGCGGCGGCATCGGCGCGATCGAACACCACTCCGAGTCGCCCGAAGCCTACTTCGCGCACACCCCCGGCCTGGTCGTGGTCTCACCCTCGACGCCGCTGGACGCCTACTGGATGATCCAGCAGGCGATCGCCTCCGACGACCCCGTCATCTTCCTCGAGCCCAAGCGGCGCTATCACGAGAAGGGCGAGGTCGACCTCGAAGCACCGCCCCTCCCGTTGGACGCCGCTCGCACGGTGCTGCAGGGGTCGGACGTCACCCTGCTCACCTACGGTCCCATGGTGAAGACCTGCGTCGAAGCGGCGCTGGCCGCCGCTGCTGAAGGGCGTTCGGTCGAGGTCGTCGATCTGCGCAGTCTGTCTCCGCTCGACGACTCCGCCATCCGCGGCTCGGTCGAGAGGACGGGCCGGGCGATCGTCGTGCACGAGGCCGTCCGCAGCGGCGGGGTGGGCGCCGAGGTCGCCGCCCGGATCCAGGAGACGTGCTTCTACTCGTTGGAGTCACCCGTGTTGAGGGTGACGGCCTACGACATGCCCTACCCGCCCAGCCGCACGGAGAAGGACTACCTTCCCGACCTCGACCGCATCCTCGATGCCGTCGACCGCTCCCTGGCCCACTGACGAGGAGACCCGATGTTCGAGATGAAGCTGCCCGACCCGGGCGAGGGCCTGCTGGAGGCCGAGATCGTCACGTGGCTCGTCGCTCCGGGTGACGAGGTCGCCGTCAATGACATCGTCATCGAGATAGAGACCGCGAAGTCGCTGGTGGAGCTACCCGCCCCGGTCGCCGGCGTCGTCGGAGCCCAGCTGGTCGCGGAGGGCGACGTGGTGCCGGTGGGGTCGGTGATCATGACCATCCTCGAGCCCGGCGAGTCTCCGGACGCCAGCGCCCCCGCTCCGATCGCGGAGCAGGCGCTCCCCGAGCTGGCGCAGGCGGACGCCGAGCCCGCACCGGCGGAGACTGCGGCGCCCGCGGCGTCCGGCTCCGTGCTGGTGGGCTACGGGACGGCCGCTTCGCGGGTCACCCGGCGTCCGCGCAAGGGCCGGGCGGTGGCCCCGGTGCCGCAGACGGACCAGGTGCACGATTCGTACTCCCTGGAGGAGACGCCGGGCCACCGCGTCGAAGAGGTCTACGACACCGGCGCGGTCGACCATGCCGCGGTCGAGCCGCCGCTGCCGCGACCCGAGGAGGGCCAGCGTCCGGGTGCCGCGGTCGCGCTCGACCCCGCCGGCCGTCCGCTGGCCAAGCCCGCGGTCCGCAGGCTCGCGCGCGACCTGGGGATCGAGCTGGCGACGATCGCGGGCACCGGACCGGGCGGGACCATCACCCCGATCGACGTCGCCCAGGCGGCCGCGGGCGAGGCGTCGTCGCGGAAGGGGCCGACGCGGATCCCGCTTCGCGGCGTCCGACGCCAGATGGTGCAGTCGATGACCGCCTCCCTACCGGTGCCGCAAGCCTCGGTCTGGCTCGACGTCGACGTGACCAACACGGTGGCCCTCATCGAGCAGCTCAAGCAGCGCCGCGAGTTCGCCGGCCTGCGGGTCTCTCCGATCGTGGTGCTCGCCAAGGCGGTGTGCCTCGCGCTCGCACGGCACCCGGAGGTGAACTCGACCCTGGACCTCGATCGCCAGGAGATCGTCGTGCACCCTGACGTGAACCTGGGGATCGCCGCCGCCACCCAGCGTGGCCTGGTCGTTCCGAACATCAAGGCGGCCAACGAGATGAACCTCCTCGAGCTCGCTCAGGAGTTGAACCAGATGGTCGCCAAGGTCCGCGAAGGCCGCATCTCGCCGGCGGACGCCTCCAACGGCACGTTCACGATCACGAACGTCGGCGTGTTCGGCGTCGAGGGAGGAACGCCCATCCTCAACCCGGGGGAGTCGGCGATCCTGCTGCTCGGCACGTTCAACCGGCGCCCGTGGGCGGTGGGCAAGGACGAGGACGAGCGCCTCGAGGTGCGCACGGTCGCCAAGCTCACGCTCACGATCGACCACCGCGTGCTGGACGGAGAGCAGGGGTCGCGCTTCCTGGCCGACGTGGCCCAGCTGCTGGAAGATCCGGCACTGTCGCTCCTCTTCTGAGTCGGGCGTTATGCTCCACGCCACGACAGCCACGACGCTCCTGGGGAACATCCGGGCCAACCTCACCGCCATCCGCGGGCGGGTGGGTGACAGGCTCGTGCTCGCCGCGGTGAAGGCGAACGCGTACGGGCACGGCGCGGTCGAGGTGTCGCGGATGATCGAGGCAACCGGGGCGGCGGACTGGCTCGGCGTGGCCACCGCCGACGAGGCGGTCCAGCTGCGCGACGCCGGCGTCCAGCTGCCTGTGCTCAAGCTCAGCCATGCGCTGTCGGACGCCGAGGTCGCGGCCTGCGTCGAGCGGGACGTGGACCTCACCGTGGTGTCGGCCGCCTCGATCGACCAGGTCGCCCGGGTCGCCGCCGAGCGGGGGCGCACCGCCTCGGTGCACCTGAAGGTGGACACCGGCATGCGTCGGATCGGTTGCGAGCCGGCTGCTGCCCCCGCCCTGGCCCGCAGGGCGGACGCCGCCGGCTTGATCCTGCGGGGCCTGTTCTCCCACATGCCCATCGCCGACACCGATGCCGGACGCGACTTCACCCACGCGCAGGTCGCCCGCTTCGCGGCCGTGGCGGACGCCGTCGTGGCGGCCCGCGGGCGGGTCGAGATCGTCCACCTGGCCAACTCCGGCGGCGTGATGATGCACCCCGAGTCGTGGTTTGACATGGTGCGGCCCGGGATCATGATCTACGGGTCGAAGCCGGACCCGGCCACCCGCGAGACCGTGGCGCTGCTTCCGGGCCTGGAGTGGACGACGCGGGTGACGTTCGTCAAGCGGGTCGCCGCGGGCGAGACGGTCGGCTACGGCCGCACCTGGACGGCGCCGCGCGACACCACGATCGCGACGCTCCCTGTCGGGTACGGGGACGGCTACAGCCGGCTTCTGTCCAACCGCGGCCACGTCCTCGTGGCCGGGACCTCGCACCCGATCGTGGGCCGCGTGTGCATGGACCAGACCATGATCGACCTGGGGCCGGACGCCGAGGTCGCGGTCGGCGCCGAGGCCGTCCTGGTCGGCAGGCAGGGCAACGAGGGGATCACCGTGCAGGAGTTGGCGGACCTGATGGGGACGATCCCTTACGAGGTGACGTGCCTCATCGGCGCCCGCGTGACGCGCTCCTGTCGCTAAGACGCGCCGCGCTAGCCCTGGGTGATCCTGCGCCGGCTGACGAACTGCTCGCGGGCGTAGCCGCCGATCGCGATCGTGGACAGCCCGTCCATCGCGCCGCCCACGCCGCCGCCCAGCAGCGGGATCCGGCGGGCGAGCAGAACGGCGGCGTGACGGCCGCCGATGCGGGAGAGCAGTTCTCCCAAGACCTTTTCCGAGACCAGCTTGTCGAGTGACTCGTCGAAGACGGGGGCCGTGGCGATCGCCAGCGGCGGGGTGGGCAGCACGCCCTCGTCGACGAGCCTGTTCACGCCGTCGTTGCCCATCAGGCACAAGATGAGCGCCGTGCGCACCCGCCTGGAGTCGATGTCGTAGCCCCGCAGGTGGGCAATGGCGGCCACCATCCGTATCTGGACGATCGCGACGCCGGCGATGTTGGCGGGCAGCGCGACGGCGAGCGTGGCCAGGCCACCGATGTTCGTCACGAACCCCTGGGCGGTGGCCAGCCCCACGTGGGTGACGACGAGGGAATCGATCGCCTCCTCGACGGTCGCCTTGCGGACCAGGTGCTTGGCCGCGGCCGCCTTCGCGCCCGGCACCACGCTGGTTCCGTTGATCGCGATCTCGAGGAGGTTGCGCAGCATCGTGCCGCCGACTTCGGGCGCGCGCGTCACCGGGTTCTTGCTGACGTCACGCGATTCCTCGGCCATGGGGCAAGGCTAGGCGGTCGACATCAACGGTGTCCGCGGGGTGCGCCCGGATCGTCCCCTGAACTCGCAGTGTCCCGTGTCAGACTGCCTCCATGACGTTGTCAGGTGTGTTCGGGCCTGAACACAGCTGGCCGGATCAGGACTTGATCGCCCTCTCGGTCGAGTTCGACGCCGACCTCGTGGCCGAGGCGTACCGCGCCGGGGTCTTCCCCATGCCTCTGCGCGAGACCGGCTTTGAGGACGCGATGGGCTGGTGGTCTCCGGTGCATCGCGGGATCCTTCCGCTCGACGACGTGCGGATCACCCGCTCGCTCAGGCAGTCGGCCAAGAAGTTCGTGCTGACCGCTGACCGCGCCTTCGACGAGGTGATCGCCCGCTGCGCCGACCCGCGGCGTCCGTCTGGCTGGATCGACCGCGAGGTGATCGAGGTCTATACCGAACTCCACCGGCTCGGGGTGGTGCACTCGGTCGAAGCGTGGACGCCCACCGGCGAGCTCGCCGGCGGCCTGTACGGCGTCAGCCTGGGCGGACTCTTCGCGGGTGAGTCAATGTTCCACGACCCGCTGATCGGACGCGACGCATCGAAGGTCGCGCTGGTCGGCCTCGCTCGGGTGCTGGACGACGGGTTCGAGGGCCGGCTCCTCGACGTGCAGTGGGTCACCCCGCACCTGGCCAGCCTGGGCGCAGTAGCGATCGACCGCGTCGACTACCTGCGGTTGCTGTCCGAGGCGCTCCCGCTGCCCCCTCCCGACTGGGGACGCCTCAGACTAGGGTGACGCCATGCCCGAGATGCCCGAAGTCGAGGCGCTCCGCGCGTTCCTGGCGACCAATCTGGTGGGCAGGACCCTCGTTCGCGCGGAGCTGGCCGCGTTCAGCGCCCTGAAGACGTTCGCGATCCCGCTGAGCGCGTTGCACGGGCAGGAGGTCACCGGCGTCGAGCGCCGCGGCAAGTTCCTGTGTTTGGACGTGGACGGCACCTGGCTGGTGTTCCACCTCGCCCGTGCGGGCTGGCTCAGCTGGCACGACCCGGCCCCGACCGCGCCCGCCAAACCCAGCAAGGGTCCGCTCGCCTTACGGGTCACCTTCGAGGGCGCCCCCTCGAGCTCGGACGCCATCGCCGCCGGCCCCGGGCCGGTCGCGTTCAACCTCACCGAGGCGGGCACCCAAAAGCACCTGGCGATCTACGTGAGCGACGACCTGGCCGGTGTGGCCGGCATCGGACGCCTCGGGCCCGACCCGCTCGAGCAGGGCTTCACCCGGGATGATTTCGCCGCGGTCCTCGCCGAGCACGGTCGCACGCAGATCAAGGGACTGCTGAAGGACCAGTCGGTCTTCGCGGGGATCGGCAACGCGTACTCCGACGAGATTCTGCAGGCGGCCCGGCTGAGCCCCTTCAAGCTGGCCGGCTCGCTCTCCCCCGAGGAGGTGACCGCCCTCTACGAGGCGACAAGGGGCGAGCTGGGGGCGGCCATCGAGCGTGCCGTCGGGGCGCCCCCGTCGGCGCTCAAGGACGACAAGCGCTCCCACATGCGGGTGCACGGCCGCAAGGGGCAGCCGTGCGCCACCTGCGGGACCCCGATCGCTGAGGTCAGCTTCGCCGACACCTTCCTCAACTACTGCCCGGGTTGCCAGACCGGGGGCAAGCTCCTCGCCGACCGGCGGTTGTCGAAGCTGCTGAAGTAGGCCAACCGCGGGCACCTGACGGCGCACCGGTCGCTGACCAGTAGCCTTAGCTCCACCCTTGGGACCCGATGGAGGCATGAGTGACCAGCATCTCCGAGCGATGGCGCCGCCTCGGGGAGCAGGCATGGACCCGGGACGGCCACCTCGGCTTACGGCTGATCGTGGCCAGCTGCCTCACCACGATCGTTGTGGCGTTCCTCGGCCCCTCCACGGTCACCCTCAACGTGGGGCCGGCTCGCGGCAGCCTGCTGCCCCCCTACTTCATCCCCGTGGAGTGGGGCGAGCGGATCGGCCTCCCCTTACCGGAGTGGGTGGTGGTGCCCGCCCTGTGGATCGGGATCATCGTGGGGGCCATCGGCTTGGTGATTGCGTGGCGCGCGGTGACGGCCGGCTGGCGGCCCCGGATCCACCGCCTGTTCTACCTCGGGGTCGGGCTGAGTCTCGCTACTGCCGCTGTTCCGCCGCTGACCAGCGCCGACGTGCTGATGTACGCCGCCTACGGGCGCCTCCAGCGACAGGGGCTGGACCCGTACAGCATCACGCCCGCCGAGATCTTCCGGCAGACCTTCGACCCGGTCCTGGTGTGGACCGAGCGCCCCTGGCAGGACACGCCGAGCGTGTACGGGCCCATCGCGTCCGCCACCCAGTGGCTGGCCAACGTGCTCGGCGGCGACTCGATGCACGACGTGGTGTTCTGGCTCCAGGTGATTCACGTGTCCGCGTTCATCGTCATCTGTGCGGTGATGATCAAGCTCGCCCACGGCGACGCGGCGCTGCAGACGCGCTCGGTGCTCTTCACGATCCTCAATCCGCTACTGATCTGGTCGGTGGTGGCCGGGGCCCACAACGAGGCGCTCACGCTGGTGTTCGCGATCGTGGGTCTCTTTTTCATGCGACGAAGCGCCTTCGTCAGCGGCATCTTCATCGGGCTGGCCGGCACGGTGAAGGTGTCGCTGGTGTTCTACGGGCTGGCCATGGTGTGGGGCTACCGCCACGACTGGCGCAAGGTTCTCGCCCTGGGGGCGGGTGCGCTCATCCCCATCGCACTTTTGTACGGAGTGTTCGCCCCGCAGGCGCTGTTCGCCGCCGGGCGCAACACCGGCTACGTCTCCGGCGGCTCGTGGGCGCCCTGGGTCGACTCGGCGCTGGCGTGGGTGCTGCCCCAAGACATCGCACGCGGCATCACCAGCGCCTTGGGCTGGCTCGGCATGTTCGTGATCGGCTGGATGCTGTCGCGCGTCCTGCCGTGGAGCCCGGTGCCCGGAGCGACGGTCCCCGCGGAGCGCGACCCCCTCACGATCGCGGTGCGCACCGCGGTGGTGCTGTGCACGGCGTGGCTGGTCACCTCGCCCTACACCCTCAGCTGGTACGACCTGATCGCCTGGGCGCCGCTGGCCCTGCTCGTCCCCAACCGCCTCGACTGGCTGCTCGCCCTGCGCGGCACCGCGCTCTCGGTCGCGTACGTGACCGGCCGCACAACCGGGTTCAGCGACGTCATGGTGAATGTGGTGTCGTTCGTGGTGCGCGACGTGCTGAGCTCGGCGGTCCAGTGGTTCGTGCTCGTCGCGATCGTGCACTGGTTCTTGACTCAGAGCCGCGAGCGGCCCAGTTGGGCCTTCTTGCGCAACGGCTGGTCTCAGCTGCTTTTCTCCGGGCCGCGCGCCGAGGCTGAGGCGCTGATCCCGGCCGCCCCCGTGGTGCGGCGCTGGCGGCGTCCGGCCCCCAGGCGCGACCACCGCTGAGCGGGGCCGCGACCTAGACTGCCCTGGTGCTCGGATACTTCGGCCCCGCGGGAACCTTCACGCACCAGGCCCTCCTGACGGTGACGAACGCCGAGGCGACCCCGTTCCTCACGGTGCCCGGAGTGCTGGACGCGGTGCGTTCCGGCGAGGTCGAGGCGGGGCTGGTGCCCATCGAGAACTCCGTCGAGGGCGGCGTCACCGCCACGCTGGACAACTTGGCGGCGGGCGAGCCGCTGATCATCGTGTCCGAGGTGCTGCTACCGGTCTCGTTCGTGCTGGCTGTCCGGCCGGGGACCCACATCAGTGACGTCCGACGGATCATCACGCACCCGCACGCCCACGCCCAGACCCGCGACTGGGTCGCGCGGGTCCTACCGGGCGCGTTCGTCACCGAGGGGGGATCGACCGCGGCCGCCGCCGCCGAGGTCGCCGATCCCGACTCGCGTTT
>JBKHWW010000115.1:0-18220 GCA_046566345.1 Actinomycetes bacterium | reverse complement strand
GCGGACAGGCCCCTTGCCGACTCTGCCGCAGCATCGGAGGTGGTCAGGCAGCTAGATGGGCTTCCGCTGGCCATCGAGCTCGCGGCTGCCAAGCTGCGCTCGGTATCCGTCACCGACCTGGCCACGGGTCTGAGAGAACGATTGGCTCTGCTGGAGGACGGGCCGCGTGATGCACCCACCCGTCATCGCACTTTGCAGATGGCTATCAGGTGGAGCTATGACCTTCTCACGCCCGCGGAACAAGGCGTGCTGCGCCTGCTGTCGGTCTTTCCGGGGAGCTTCGAGGCCAGTGCCGCAGAGGCCGTGGCGGGGAAGGAGTCGCTGGCGATCCTGGCCCGGCTCGTCGATGCGTCCCTGGTGGCGGCTGACCCGCCGCGTTTCCGGCTGCTGGTGACCGTGCGAACCTTCGGACGCGAGCGCCTGGTCGAGCACGGCGAGGAGCGGCAGGCCCGGCAGCGCCATCGCGACGCCTTCGTTGCGCTCGCCGAGTCGGTCGGTCGGAATATGTGCAACGCGGGCTTGGGCCCCTGGCTGGTCCGCGGCCAACTTGAGCAGGAGAACTTCTTGGCCGCGCTCCGCTGGTCACTCGACCGTGGGGACGCCGGGCCGGCCTTCGCTCTCGCCGCGTGGCTCACGCTCTTTTGGTTCCGAACAGGTTTCGTCCGCGATGGCATGGCGCTTCTCGAAGAGGCGATGGCTGGAGCAGACCCGTGCGATCCGCATTGGCCGCGTGCACTTGTCGGCCGAGCGTGCCTGACCTGCGCCTCGGGCCTCGACGCGCTGGGCGCTACCGAGGACGCCGTGGTCGCCGCCGAGCGAGCTGGGGAGGACGATCTGTTGGCACTGGCGCTCGGCTGGCGCGGGTACGAACTTCTTAGAAGGCGCCAGCTATCCGAGGCGCGCGCGCATTTGGTGCGGGCCCAGGCGCTCGCCATGGGCACCCACGACGACGAAGCCATAGCATTTTCTGATCAGATGCTCGGCGAACTCGCGATGGCCGAGGGCGACCTCGACGCGGCCGCGAACTTGCTCGTCCGAGCCCGCGACCGATACCGGCGGTCGCGGGTGACGGTGGATGCCGGCTTTACGCTCGTTGACCTAGCCCGGGTGCGACTCGCACAGTCTCGCTTTTCGGACGCCTTGACCATTGCCGGTGAGGCGCTAGCCGACTTCCGTCATCGCGAGGACCCACGAGGTGTGGCGAGCGCACTGAGGTGCCTGAGCCAGGCTTACGCCGGTCTGGGCCAACCCGACCGCGCGCGGCGCACCTTGGCCGAGGCGTGTGCGCTGGTCGAACGATGGGGATTTGCCCTTCACCTCTCCGGACAGTTGGACGACCAAGTCGGGTGATTCGGTGCGTCAACCGCTGACGGTGCCGCCACCGCGAGGATCGCGGTGGCCGTGCGGCTCAACTCAGGGCGGCGCACATGTCCACGGTTTTCCCCGCGGCGCTCTCGACTCTGTAGATGCCATCGGCGCCGATGGTGTACACGACGCGACCGATGTAGAGCGTGGTCGACGGCACGCTCCCTCCCGGCAGGGGCACATCGGTCGGGAACAACACCACACCGGTGTGCCCGTTGTTCTCCACCGTGGTCGATCCATCAGCATTGAGGGTCGTCTGCGCAGCCGATCCCTTGCCTTTCAAGAACATCGTCTTCCCGGTCGTCATGTTGGTCAGAAGGTAGTCGTCGGCCTTACCGGCCTCGATGATGAGGACGACGTTGCTGTCTTCGTCCCTGAATTCCTCGACGACGCGATGTTGATTGCTCGTGATCTCGATGCGCAAGGGAAAATCTGAGCAGGCGATACCCAGGGGAAGGTCGATCGTCTGGTCGGCGGCCTGTGCGGTCAAGGTCCCCAAGGTGCACAGGAACGCCATTGCTGCTGCACTCGAAGCACCCACTCGGCGTCTCATTATTGTTGACATTACACACTCCCTCACATGTGTTCATGCCGCTCGCTGAGGCATGATTCTGGTTTTCGTTGCGGACGAGAGAAGACACGCGCCGCGCATCCACACATTTCCCCTAAGAGAGCTGGCGCTGTGCCCGCGGGTTCAGTCGATTCGCGAGCGTTGCGCAGTCTCTGTGTTCAGTCATCATGTATTCATTTCAATGAGCCACGAAGTTCGCCCCTCAAGACGATGACTGCCGGGCTGGGCGTAGATGTCAGGTCGGGGAGGGCCATGTTCGTGACGTAGAGCGCCTGGCGATCCCAGCCGCGTACGCCGAAGGTGAGGCTGGCCGGAATGTTCAGCCCGTCCGATGCACCCGCCAGCGTCGTGATTCGGCCCTGCTTGTCGATGCGGACCAACTCGCTCTTTGCGACCAGGAGGACGTACAGACGGCCAGCACGATCTACCGTGATCCCGTCCAGGAAATCGGTTGCGCCGCGAAACGCATACACGATCCTCGGTTTGCCAGGTAGGCCGTTCCTCTCGATGGGGACCTCGACAACGTGCTTCTTCTCGGTGTTGGCGACGTAGAGCCGACCCCGGTCATGGACGACGCCGTTCGCCCCGAGTGGGAACGGATTGAGGGCCGCGGTGCCTTCCAGCAGGCGGTGCTCCAACCAGAGCCTTACCTCGCCACGGGGCGTGATCCTCCAAATAGAGCCACCCACGCTGTCGGTCACGTAGTGGTTGCCGCTCTTATCCCATGCAATCGCGTTGGGGAACTGCATGGCCTCAGACCCTGGGAGTCGCCGCACATTCCCCTTCGGTGAGATAACAACGACACCGTGCCAACGCGGATCGGCGGTAGGAGCGGCCGCGTAGACCGTCCCCCGCGCATCAGCCGCAAGACCGAGCACCGCCAGTCCGCCGGCCGGATCGCTCCCGAGGCGCGCGAGGGTTGACCACGTCCCGTCGGGGGATCGCCGCCGGATCTCACCGAGTGGCGCCAAGCTGACATAAAGCGAGCCCCGCCGGTTGAAGGCAATCCCCTCAGGTAGTTCGCCTTTTGCCGGGTCGAAAGCCTTCACCGTATCGGCCATCGCGACCATGGGAGCCACGAGCGCAGCCAGGGTGAGAAGAACGAGTGCCATGAGCCGTCGCATCACTCCTCCTCTATTGAGTGCGGTAACGGTAGGCCGCAGACATATATGGGAGATACACGCCGGCAACCGCCGCATCTGGCCACCCCAGACACCGCCGCGTGTTCGCAGCCCAGGACCGTCGGGAGCGAAAGAAACTCAACGATCCCAGACAGCGTCAACCTCACCTGATGCCCCTTGTCCTGGCGAAGATCGGCGACCAGGCTTCGTTGAAGCCTGGCGTCTCTCGGCGTAGCCTTGTCCGATCGGCTTTCTCTTCCTGCTGGGGAGGAACGGGATGAATGGAAGCATTCGCGGCCTGGTCGGCACAGCGGCTTCAGTACTCCTTACCGCCGTTCTGGCCACGATCGCGCCGGCGGCAGCGGCGGGGCTCGGCCACTCGCCCTCCTCTGTCGCCTGCGATGTGGGCGCGCTCGGGCAGGGGAGGCGTCAGTTCCAGCGGGCGCGCTCAGGGTTCGTATCACGATGGGCCGGGCCTCGTTCCAGGGGTCGAGAGCCGTACCGCGGGAACGGATGAGTCGGGCAGATTGGAACTATCGGGCGTGCTCGAGGGCACCCTCAGCGGCACGTTCCGGGGTGACACCTTCAACGGCCGCACTTCCGGCATCTTCGGCGAATGCTCTGGCAACGGTTGCGCCCCCTAGCTCACTCCCACACGACCTCCTCCGTGCGGAGTTACACGACTGTAGTTTTCCCCACCTGTGGACAACGCTGTGGAGAACGGGCGTCCGCGAACCGGTAGTTCCCCTGCCCACAACGCAGCACAACAGGGATCGGACGAGCGCTCGCTCCGCGACGGGCACCGCCCCGGGCACAACGGATTAGGGTGTCACCCATGGTCCGGCAGGTGGTCGATGACTTCGTGGTCACGAAGCATCCCGGCTCGATGCGCACGCGCGACCTCGCAGCGCGGCTCAAGGCCGCTTCGACGGACCCGATTCGCGCCCTGTTTGCCCCCCCTCTGACCGCGGTGCCGATCACGGCGCCAGACGGACGGCTGCTGTCCTTGGAACCGGTCACAGACTCGGCTGCGGAGATCAGCCCGATCCCGTGGCGCGAGGCAGGTTCTCTGGTGGCGCGCCTACAGGCGATGCCTCTGCCCGCCCGCAACCCACTGCCCGAACACGGCGGCCGCGCCGCGGTTCAGGCGTCCCTCGCCCGCGCCGACGCGCTGCACCCGGGCGGATCCACCGACATTCTTCGCGAGCTGGGCCGCACCCTCTTGCGCACTTGGCCGACGGCGTCCCGGCCGGTGCTCGTCCACGGCGCTGTCCACCTGGGCACGATCGGACGCCTTCCCGGCACCCCGACCTGGCTGTTCACCCAGCCAGAGACGCTCGGCTTCGGACCCGCCACCTGGGACCTGGGGCGTCCGGCCGGCATGTGGGCCGCTGGGCTGCTCGACCAGGACAGCTGGCAATCCTTCGTGGCCGGCTACGCCGAGGCCGGCGGCAGCATGCCGGCTGAGGGCGAGACCTGGGACGAGTTGGATCACCCAGCCCGGTGCGCGGTCTACCTGGCCAGCGTGCGCGAGTACCTGCGTTGCGGCACGTACCCCAAGATCGAGCTGACCCCGCTGGCCGAGACGCTGCTCGCCGCATGCGTTCGCATCAACGGACGCCGCTGGTGAGCGGGCATCCTCCGCGGGACGTGCTGCCGTCCGGGCACCGGCTGCGTAAGAGCGTTCCGGACTACTCCCCCACGCCTCCCGGCCCGCCGTTCGTGCCCACGTGGCGGCTGGTCCGGTCCGACCCCACTCCGGACGCCCGCGGCCTCCTGAGGGAGTGAGCTGCCGCACTGTCGGTGGCGGATGGCAGAGTGGGCGGCGATGACACAGATGCCGGACGCCGACGTCCTGGAGCGCTTCTCCCCCGCCACGCGGGCCTGGTTCTCCAGCAGCTTCGCCGCGCCCACCGCCGCCCAGACCGGCGCGTGGTCGGCGATCTCCTCAGGCGAGCACACCCTCGTGGTCGCCCCCACCGGCTCGGGCAAGACCCTCGCGGCGTTCCTCTGGGCGATCGACAAGCTCGCTGCCCGCGCCGCGAGCGGCACGGAGGCGGGCTGCCGGGTGGTGTACGTGTCCCCGCTCAAGGCGCTGGCGGTTGATGTCGAACGCAATCTGCGCTCGCCCCTGGTCGGGATCGGGCACGCCGCGGCGCGCCTGGCCCTGGAGCGACCCAGCATCAGCGTCGGCGTCCGCTCCGGAGACACCCCAGCCGACGAGCGGCGGCGGTTCGCTCGGCACCCCGACGACATCCTGATCACCACGCCCGAATCGCTGTACCTCCTGCTCACCTCGCGCGCCCGCGAGGCCCTGCGCGGAGTCGAAACCGTCATCGTCGACGAGGTGCACGCGGTCGCGGGCACCAAGCGGGGCGCGCACCTGGCGCTCACCCTCGAGCGGCTCGACGCCCTGCTCGAGCGACCCACCCAGCGGATCGGGCTGTCCGCGACGGTGCGGCCGATGGACGAGGTCGCCCGCTTCCTGGCGGGCGGGCGTCCGGTGACGACGGTCGCCCCGCCGCCCGACAAGCGGTGGGACCTCTCGGTCGTCGTTCCGGTCGAGGACATGGGCGCGCTGGGTCAGGTCATCGAGGACGACCTGTCCGGCCCTGCCGCGGGCGGCCCCCGGCGTACGTCTATTTGGCCGCACGTCGAGGAGCGCGTCGTCGATCTGGTCGAACAGCACCGCTCGACGCTGGTCTTCGCCAACTCCCGGCGCTTGGCCGAGACGCTGACCACCCGCCTGAACGAGATCGCCGAAGAGCGCCGCAGCGGCCTCGACCCGCGCGCCGACTCCGCGGGCATGGCGCCCGCCCCGCACTCGACGGGCTACGGCACCACGTCGTACTCCGCCCCCCTCCCGGAGCGGACCGAAGGGCCGCTGGCGCGCGCCCACCATGGGTCGGTGTCCCGCGAGCAGCGATCCGTCACCGAAGAGGCGCTCAAGGCCGGGCGACTCCCCGCCGTCGTCGCCACCAGCAGCCTCGAGCTGGGCATCGACATGGGCGCGGTCGACCTCGTGGTCCAGGTCGAGGCGCCGCCCAGCGTCGCCTCGGGCCTGCAGCGCGTCGGGCGGGCCGGCCACCAGGTCGGCGCCGTTTCACGCGGCGTCTTCTTCCCCAAGTACCGCGGCGACCTGGTGGCGACCAGTGTCATCGTCGAAAGGATGCGCGCCGGCGCGATCGAGGCTCTGGCGGTCCCGGCCAACCCCCTCGACGTGCTCGCCCAACAGATCGTCGCCATGGTCGCCGTCGACGACTGGTCCGTCGACGACCCGTTTGCCATCGTGCGGCGGGCCGCCCCCTACCAGGCCCTCAGCCGCGGCGTCCTCGAGGCGGTCCTCGACATGCTCTCGGGCCGATACCCGGCCGAGGAGTTCTCCGAGCTCCGCCCCCGCCTCACCTGGGACCGCGTCGCGGGCACCCTCACCGGACGCCGCGGCGCCCAGCGCGTCGCGGTCACCTCCGGCGGCACGATCCCCGACCGCGGCCTCTTCGGCGTGTTCGTCGCCGGCGACGGTCCCGGGCGCCGCGTGGGCGAGCTCGACGAGGAGATGGTCTACGAGTCGCGCGTCGGCGACGTCATCACCCTCGGCACGTCCACGTGGCTCATCGAGGACATCACCCACGACCAGGTGCTCGTCTCGCCCGCCCCCGGCCAGCCAGGGCGCCTGCCGTTCTTGAAGGGCGACACCATCGGGCGGCCCGCGGAGCTGGGCGCGGCGCTCGGCGGCTTCGTCCGTGAGATCTCCTCCCTCTCCCGGGACGCCGCCCGCGCCCGACTTGCCGATGCGGGGCTGGACGCGCTGGCGTCCGACAACCTCGTCGCCTACCTGACCGAACAACGGGACGCCGCCGGCGCAATCCCGACCGACCGGACCATCGTGGTCGAGCGTTTCACCGATGAGCTGGGCGACTGGCGTGTGGTGCTGCACTCCCCGTTTGGCGCCCGGGTGCACGCGCCGTGGGCGCTGGCGATTTCGGCGCGGCTCCGGGAGCGGTACGGCGTCGACGTCCAGGCGATGCACGCCGACGACGGCATCGTCCTGCGGCTGCCCGACACGGGCCTGTCCCTCGACTCCGGCGCGCTCGACGCGTCGAGCCCTCCCCCCGACCTGCTGGACCACCTCCTGCTCGACCCTGAAGAGGTCTCTGCGCTGGTCACCGAGCAGGTCGGCGGGTCGGCTCTCTTCGCGTCGCGGTTCCGCGAGTGCGCCGGCCGGGCGTTACTCCTGCCGAACCGGCGCCCCGGCCACCGCCAGGCGCTCTGGCAGCAGCGCCAGCGGTCGGCGGCGCTCCTCGAGGTGGCCAGCCAGTACCCCGCCTTCCCGATCGTGCTCGAGGCGGTGCGCGAGTGCCTTCAAGACGTCTTCGACCTCCCCGGGCTGGTCGACCTGATGACGCGCATCCGATCGCGCGCGGTGCAAGTCGTCGAGGTGACCACGCCCAAGCCGAGCCCGTTCGCGTCCTCGCTGTTGTTCGGCTACGTCGCCCAGTACCTCTACGAGGGCGACCAGCCGCTGGCAGAGAAGCGCGCGGCGGCGCTGTCCCTCGACCCCGACCTGCTGGCCGAGCTGCTCGGGACCTCCGAGGGGCTCAGCCTGCGCGAACTGCTCGACCCCGAGGCCCTGGCGCGCACCCACGCCGAGCTGCAGCACCTGGCCCCGGGCCGTAAGGTGCGCGACGCCGACGAGGTCACCGACCTGCTGCGTACGCTCGGCCCGCTGTCGGCGTCCGACGTGGCCGACCGGTCGGCAGAGCCGGACGCCGTGCCCGCCTGGCTGCACGGCCTCGCCGCCGCGCGTCGCGTCTTCGAGGTCGGTGACCGCTGGGCGGCCATCGAGGACGCGGGCAGACTCCGGGACGCGCTCGGCGTCGCCCTCCCCCCCGGTGTGCCGTTCGTGTTCAGCGAACCCGTGGCGGACCCGTTCGGGGACCTGCTCGTCCGCTACGCCCGCACCCACGTCCCCTTCGGCGTCGACGACGTGGCGGCCTGGCTGGGCGTCGGCCGAGCGATCGCGCTGGATGGCCTGCGTCGTCTCCAAGCCGACGGACGTGTCGTCGAGGGCGAGTTCACCCCGGGGGGTTCGGGGCGCGAGTTCTGCGACCCCGGCGTCCTGCGCACCATCCGGCGCCGGTCGGTCGCCGCGCTGCGGGCCGAGGTGGAGCCGGTCCCCGTCGAGGACTTCGCTCGCTTCCTGCCGGCCTGGCAGGGCGTCGCTTCGGCCAGCTCGCCCGCCGGCTACCGAGGGGTGGACGGCGTCCTGCGCGCGGTCGAACAGCTCGCCGGGGCTGTGCTGCCCGCGTCAGCCGTGGAGGCGCTGATCCTGCCTGCCCGCGTCCGCGACTACACGCCGGGCATGCTCGACGAACTGTGCGCCTCCGGCGAAGTGCTGTGGCGCGGCCACGGATCGCTGGCCCGCAACGACGGCTGGGTGGCGTTGTGGCCCGCCGACCTGGCCCACATGGCCGGGCCGCCACTGGCCGACCCCGCGGGCGAGTTGGAGCTCGGCGTGCTCGAGGCGCTCCGCGCCGGCGGCGCCTCGTTCTTCAGCGCGCTGACGGCGGCGGTCGGCGACCCCGCCGGCGGGGGCGCGTCGGCAGCCCTGTGGGCCCTGGTCTGGAAGGGCCACGTCACCAACGACACCCTGGCACCGCTGCGCTCGCGGCTCGGCGGCGGGACGACCACGCACCGGCTCCGGACGCCGTCGCCCCGCTCGCGGTACGGACGGCCCCGCGCCCCGAGGGCCCCGCGGCTCGAGGTCGCCCGCGACGTCGGCGGCCGGTGGTCGGTCTGGCCCACGGCGTCGGTCGAGGCCACCGAGGCGCTGGCAACGACCTCTGAAATCCTGCTCGACCGCTACGGGATCGTCACGCGCGGCTCGGTGCAGGCCGAGGGGATCGAGGGCGGCTTCGCGGGGGTGTACAAGGTGTACAGCGCAGCCGAAGACGCCGGACGCCTCCGCCGCGGCTACTTCGTCGAAGGCCTCGGCGCGGCTCAGTTCGCGACGACCGGCGCCATCGACCGGCTCCGCGGGATCGGCCGGTCCGGCGCCGGCCCCGGCGCGTCGGACGCCGTCGTGCTGGCGGCGTCCGATCCGGCGAACCCATTCGGCGCGGCCCTGCCGTGGCCCGACTCCGGCGATCACCGGCCCGGACGGAAGGCCGGCGCGCTGGTCGTCCTCGACGCCGGGCGTCTGGTGGCCTGGCTGGAGCGCGGTGGCCGCACCGCCCTGACCTGGTCCATTGAACCAGACGCGCTCGCCAGTGCGGCGTCCGCCCTGGCCGGACTCGTGCGCTCGGGGCGCCTCGCCGCCTTGACGATCGAGAAGGTGGACGGTGTCGCGGCCTTGGGATCCGACCACCCGTTCGTCGCGGCCCTGCTGGGCGCGGGGTTTCATCAGGTGCCCCGCGGCGCTCGGCTTCGCCGCTGAGCGGTCCGAGAAGAGGTCCTCGGCGCCGCCGCGCCGGCGAGGGGTGCCGGACGCGACGAGGCGAAGTACTGTCGATGCATGGCACTGAGCGTGTTCGATCTCTTCTCGATCGGCATCGGCCCGTCGTCGTCGCACACCGTGGGGCCGATGAGGGCGGCGGGCATGTTCCTGGCTGAACTCGGCGACAGGCTCGAGCAGGTCGCCCGCGTCCGCTGCGACTTGTACGGCTCCCTCGGCGCGACGGGGCGGGGGCACGGAACCGACAGCGCGGTGATCCTGGGCCTCATGGGGGAGGAGCCCGAGACCCTCGACCCGCGTCAGGCGGCCGGCACGGTTCGCCAAGTCTTCATGAGCCACACGCTCGCCCTCGCGAACCGACACATGATCACGTTCCACCCGGCCACCGACATCGTGCTGGACGGCTCCCAGGAGCTCCCCGTGCACCCCAACGGCATGCAGCTCCACGCCTGGGACGCCGACCAGAACCTGTTGGCCGACTCGACGTACTACTCGGTCGGCGGCGGCTTCGTCGTCCGGGGGGACGCCAACGGCTCCGACCCCATCGTCTCCGACGACGTGGCGGTCCCCTACCCTTACCACACCGCCGCCGACCTGATGGAGATCTGCGACCGCACGGGCTTCTCGATCGCCAAGGTCGCTATGGAGAACGAGCTGGTTCGCCGCCCGCGCGACGAGGTCCGCGCCCGACTCCTCACGATCTGGGGCGTCATGCAGGAGTGCGTCCGCAATGGCGCCGAGAACGAAGGACGCCTCCCCGGCGGCCTCAGGGTGCTGCGCCGGGCGCCGGCGCTGTACACCAAGCTGACCTCCGAAGGGCCCACGGACGACCCGCTCCGAGGGATGGACTGGCTGACCTTCTACGCCCTCGCGGTCAACGAGGAGAACGCCGCGGGCGGCCGCGTGGTCACGGCACTCACCAACGGCGCCGCAGGCATCGTCCCCTCGGTGCTGCACTACTACTGGAACTTCATCCCCGGCGCCAACGAGACCGGCGTCGTTCGGTTCCTGCTGACCGCCGCCGCGATCGGGATGATCTTCAAGAACACCGCCTCGATCTCGGGGGCCGAGGTCGGCTGCCAGGGCGAGGTCGGCTCCGCGTGCTCGATGGCCGCGGCCGGCCTGGCCGCTGTGTTGGGCGGCACCCCCGAGCAGGTGGAGAACGCCGCCGAGATCGGCATGGAGCACAACCTGGGCCTCACGTGCGACCCTGTCGGCGGCCTCGTCCAAATCCCCTGCATCGAGCGCAATGCCATCGCCGCGGTGAAGGCGGTTGCCGCCGCCCGAACGGCGATGCGCGGGGACGGGACCCACATCGTCAGCCTCGACAGCGTCATCAAGACCATGCGTGAGACGGGCCGCGACATGAAGAGCAAGTACAAGGAGACGGCGCTGGGCGGGCTCGCCGTCAACGTTATCGAGTGCTGACAAGTCCGCGCTGCCGGAAAACTGGATAGGGGGAAGCCTCCCCCCAGGTCCTCGTGATGAGGCACGATGACCCTGTGGAACGGTTGATCGAGGGTGTCCCCGGCGAAGAGGCCGCCGTGTGGGTCCAAGACCGCGGCGGCGGACCGCTTCGCCTCCGCGGCCAGATCGTCATCGAGGACCTCTCCGGCGTGCTCACCTCGATCTCGTCCACCAGCGGCGCGAACGGCCCCCAGAACCCCGTCACCCAGTACATGCTCGCGCGCGCGGCGCAGCACCTGGCCGACCGGCTCCTCGACGACGCTCCGCCCACGCGCGAGGGCCGGGACTCGGTACCACGCATCCTCTCCAGTTCCCTGGGCCACCAGCCCTTCGTGGAGTCGGTCCTCGAGATGAGTCAGCACCAGATGTTGCGGCGGTGGCCGCTGGCCACCGACTGGTACAACGACGTCATCAACTATGTGATGCGCCCGGCCCGCTTCGACCCCAAGTTCGAGCAACTCGTGATCAAGGTCTTGGAGGAGTCGCAGGGGACGCTGGGCGAGTTCGTCCGCCGCTTCGCCTACGAGGCTTACAGCTACTCCGACAGCCAGAAGGTGGTGCGCGTCGCCGAGGCCCTCCAGTCGCTGTGGCCCGAATACCCCCCGGTGCAGAAGGCGATGGCCCAGTACCGCCAGCACGTGCTCGAACGCTACCTGCCCCTCTACCGCGGCGTGATGGACGCCTATGGCCTGGTCGTGCGCCCCGGGATGAGCCTGGAGGCGCTCAGTTGGGCCTTCAACGCGCTGCACGCCCGCGAGGCGCTGGAGCACCTCGCCGGCCAGACCACCACCTACGAGGCGCCCGACGGCACCACGTGGTCTCTCACCGCCTGGACCGTGGTGGTCATCATCGCCGGGGCCGCCACCGACGAGGACGGCCGCAACCTCGACCCCTTGGAGCTGAACGAACGCATGCCCGTCCGCCCCTTCGTCAACAGCTGGCCTGGCGGCAAGCCATGAAGCCGCTCGCTCCCGGTGCCCGCGGCTCGGTCACCATCACCGTCGACGACAGCCTCACCGTCCCCTCGGTCTCGGCTCAGTACCCGCGATTCGACGACATGCCCGCCGTCTTCGCGACCGCCTACATGGTCGGCCTCGCCGAGGCCGCGGCGATGGACGCGCTCGCCCCTGCCCTCGACGAGGGCGAGGGCAGCGTGGGCATCGACGTCCGCTTCGACCACACCGCCGCCACCCCCGTGGGCGTGCGGGTGACCGCGGACGCGGAGGTCACCGGCGTCGAGGGCCGGGTGGTGACCTTCCGAATCCTCCTCTACGACGAGGTTGAGAAGATCGGCGAGGGCACCCACCACCGGGCCGTGATCAACCGCGCGAAGTTCGACGCCCGGGTCGCTGCGAAGGCGCGCGAGGTGGCCACCCGCACCGGCCAGACCACGTTCACCAACGCCCACCTGTTCACCGGGGCGTTCACCGCGCGGTCATCGCCCTGGGAGTCCGACGGGCGGGCGTCCGCCTTCGCCGTCGAGGACGGCCGGATCACCTGGGTGGGACCCGTGGGCGACGCACCCCTGGAAGGCACCGTGGTGGACCTCGGCGGCGCACGCGTCCTGCCCGGCCTGCTCGACGTGCACACGCACCCGCTGATGATGGCGCTGCTTGCGGACGCCACCGTGCTGCTCCCCCCGGCCTGCCGCAGCAAGGCCGACGTGCTCTCGGCCATGGCGGCCAGCCCGCGGCTCGGCGCGGGCCCGGACGCGTGGGTGGTCGGGTTCGGCTACAACGAGGACGCCTACCCCGACGGAGGGCCGCTCCGCGCCGACCTGGACGCGCTCTCGAGCACGCAGCCGATCCTCCTGCACCGTGCCGACGGCCACAACGCCGTCGCGAACAGCGTCGCCCTGGCGCTGGCCGGGCTCGACGACGACAGCCCCGACCCGGCGGGCGGACGCCTCGGGCGCACCGACTCCGGCCGGCTCGACGGCCGCCTCGTCGAGATGTCCGCCGTCGACCTGGTGCAGTCCCGGCGAACGCTGCCCACGGCGTCCGAGCTGGCCGACCGCCTGGTGGCGCTGAACGACCACTTCGTGCGGCTGGGGATCGTGGCCGTGGACGACCTGCTCGGCACCGTGGTGCCCGACCCGCTGGGGGTATACCGGCTGGCCGCCGAGCGCGGCTTCGTCCCGAAGGTAGCCGTCTTCTACGGCTGGAGCCCCGACGGCATGCCCGACGTGACGGACGCCGACCTGTCCGGCCACGTGCGTCTGGGCGGGGTGAAGCTGTTCGCGGACGGCGCGTACGCCGCCCGAACGGCGTGGGTGGAGGAGCCGTACCCCGGCGAGGGCGACGACCACGGCCTGGCAACCGCCACCGACGAGGATCTGCGCGCAGGCGTGGCGTGGGCGCGCGCCCACGGCGTCCAGTGTCGGATCCACGTCATGGGTGACCGCGGCCTCGCCCATCTGCTCGATCTGTTCGGTGACGAAGAGCCGTGGCTTCGGGACCGCCCCTCGGTCGTCCTTGAGCACGCCGCCGTGGTGCCGCCCCCCCTCGTCGCCCGCCTCAAGGCGTCCCGGATGGGGTTCGCCCTGGTCACCCACACCATTTTCCTGTTCGCCGAGTGGGACTCCTACCGGGCCAACCTCCCCCCGTCCGCCTTCGCGCACGCCTACCCGCTCCGCAGCATTCTGGACGCCGGCGTCCCGGTGGCGCTGGCGTCCGACGCGCCGACCACGGCGTGGGCGAACAGCGACAACGTGTTCACGTCGGCGTACGCCGCGGTGACGCGCCGGGCCCACGACGGCAGCGACCTCAACCACGCCCAGGCGGTGCACCTGGCGGAGGCCCTGACGTTGTTCACCGGGCATGCCGCCGATATCACCACCAACCGCGGGGTCGGCCGGCTGGCACCCGGCTACGACGCCACGTTCGTCGTGCTGGACCGCGACTGCTTCGCCGTCCCGGACGCCGAACTGGCCGACGTCCGGGTGGCCGCGACCTGGGTGCGCGGCCGGCGGGTCTACCAGCGCTGAGTCACAACTCGAGGCCGAGCCGGGCCATCAGCGGGCCGATCTCGGGCTCGCGGCCGCGGAAGGCTCGGTAGGTGTCCATGGCGTCCACCGAACCGCCCGGAGCCAGCAGGGTGCGCCGGAACCAGTCCCCGTTCTCACGGGTCCCCCCGCCGTGCTCGGAGAACCAGGCGACGGCGTCGGCGTCCATCACTTCGGCCCATTTGTAGCCGTAGTAGCCGGCGGCGTACCCGGCACCCCAGATGTGGCTGAAATACGCAGACCGGTAGCGCGGCGGCACCAGGTCGGCCGCGACCCCCCACTCCTCGAGGGCGTGGCGCTCGAAGTCCTCCACGTCCTCACCGGAGATGGGCAGTGCCTCCAGCGGGGTCTGGTGCCAGGCCTGGTCAAGGAGCGTGGCCGCCATTAACTCCAGCGTCCCGAACCCCTGGTTGAAGGGGCGGGACGCCTCGAGCTTGGTCAGCAGCTCCGCCGGCAGCACACGGCCGGGCTGCCAGGCCCAGTGCTCGTTGACCTGGGACGGGAACTCGACGAAGTCGCGGGGGGTCGACGTCCCTGACCGCGAGGGGTAGCGGCTGTCGGCGAACAGCCCGTGCAGAGCGTGGCCGAACTCGTGGAACATGGTGATCACGCCGTCCCAGGTGATCGTGCTCTGGCCCCGGGTGTAGTTGCAATTGTTCGTGACGACCGGCAGCTGCTTGAACAGGTGGTTCTGGTGAACGACGGAGGTCATCCAGGCCCCGCCCTGCTTCGTGGGCCGCGCCCAGAAGTCCATCACGAACAGGCCGACAGGAGTCCCGTCGGCGTCGTGGACCTCATAGACGTCCGCGTCCGCGGTGTGGCCAAGCAGGTCGGGCCGCGCGGTGAAGGTGATCCCGTATAGGTCGTGCGCAGCGGCGTAGGTGGCTTCCAGAACGGCGTTGACGTCGAGGTGGGCGGTGACGTCGTCGTCGCTGAAGCCGAACGTCTCGGCGCGCACCTTCGCCGCCACGTAGGACCAGTCCCAGGGCTCGAACCGGGCGTCCGGCTCGATCCGGGCGAAGCGCTCGGCCAGAGCGACGGCGTCCCGGTTAGCCTGCGCGTGGGCGGCCCGGCCGAGAGGCCCCATCAGCGCATTGATCGCCTGCGCGGTCTTCGCGCACGCCGACTCCGCCGCCAGGGCGGCGTGGTTGTCGTAACCGAGCAGGGGGGCCCGCTCCGCGCGCGTGCGGGCGATGTCGACGATGATCTGGCGGGTGTCGTGCTTTCCCGACATGCCGCGGCGGGCGGACGCCTCATACAGCCGCTGCCGCAGGCCCCGGTCCTCAAGCCTGGCCATCAGTGGCTGCTGAGTGGTGTTGACCAATTCGATCGTCCAGGCGCCGTCGCCGGTGGCGAGGGAGTCAATCTCGGCGTCGGTGAGGCCGTCCAGCTCCGCCCGGTCGGTGACCACGACGGCGCCCGCGACGCGGCCCTCACGGTTCTTCCTGGTGAACGCTGTGGTGAGCTCGGCGAGGCGGGTGTTCAGGCCCCGCAGCCGCTCCTGGTCGGCTTCGTCCAGGGCGACGCCGGCCCGGGTGAACGCGCGGATCGTCTCGCCCAGCAGCCAGGCGTCCTCGGCATCCAGGGTCACCTCGGCTGCCTCCGCGCGCGTGGCGAGCTCGGTGAACCGGTCGAACAGGCGCCGGTCGAGGTAGATCCGGTCACCGTGCTGACTCATCTTCGGGCTGTACTCCGCCTGGAGCGCGTCGAGGGCGTCCGTGCTCTCGGACAGCCAGGTGGCGTGGAACGCGGAGAAGGCGCGGTTCAGCAATTCCCCGGACGCCTCCCAGGCATGCAGGACGTTCTCGACCGTGGCCGGCTCGGGGTCGGCGGCCACGGCGCCCAGCGCCGCGAGCTGGCTGCTCATGCCCGCCTCGAACGCATCACGATAGGCGGCCGGCGTCAGCGAGGCGAAGTCAGGCAGCTGGTAGGGCAGATGCGAGCGCTCGGCGAGCGGGTTCGAGGCTGGAAGCGTCATGCCCACAACCTAGAGGGCCGCGACAACCCCCCTCAACGCCAACCTGATCGCCTCGGCCTCCAGGAAGGAGAGGTCGCCGTTTTGGCGTTGCTTGTCAACTTCGGCCGAGAACCGGCTCAACGCCCTTACGGGACGGTTGCCCTCCTCGATGTCGGAGCGGGAGCTGGCCCAGGTGCGCTTGAGCTTCTCCACCGACGACGCCTTCGCGTCCGATCCGGCCGGGAGGGCCGACAGCGCGGCGTCCACCCCGGTCAGGGCGGCGGCAAGGGCGGCGTCCTGGGCCGAGGGGAGCGTCGGCAGGTTGATCGAAGGCAGCCCGATGCTCGGACCGTTTTCGGGGGGAGCCGTGGTGCGCGGCGCGCCGGTGGGTGTGGCGGTCGCAGGCGTGCCCGCCCCCGCGCCGACGATGCTGGCGCCGATCGCCCACGAGATCCCGAACACGAGCAGCGACGCGATCAGGAGCACGATCCACGACGCGACCCGCCGGAAGGTACCGGCGTCGGGAGCGGTCACCCCCCTTCCGGTCGACGCGCCCGCCTCTCGTCGGAGCGCGCTCCCGGGGCCCTCGGGTCGGAACGCGGCCGGCGGCGAGGGCGGCAGGACCGCGGTCGAGCCGGGCGTCGGTCCGGGTCTGGAGGGAGGCGTGACGGCCGTGATCACGGCGGTGGTTGCGGGGGTCACCACCGCGGCCGCGGCGGCGGGCAGGACCGCGGTGGCGGCGGCCCCCGGGTCGAGCTCGAGCTGGGCGAGCGCTCGGGCGACGATCGACGCGGTCGGTCGGGCCGAGGGCTCCTTGGCCATCATCCGCAGGATCAGGTCGTCCAGCGTCGCGGAGACGTCGGGTCGGCGCGAGCGCACCGAAACGGGGGGATCGGTGAGGTGCCGGTTGGCGACCTGGAAGGCGTTGTCGCCGGGGTAGGGCGGCTGCCCGGTGAGCATCGCGACCAGGACCCCGCCCAGGGCGTACACGTCGGACGCCGCGGTCGCCCGCCGGCCGGCGGCCTGCTCGGGCGACATGTAGGCGGCGGTCCCCAGGGTGGTGGCGGGCGCGGTCAGGTGGGACTCCGCGTCCAAGGCCACCAGAGCGATGCCGAAGTCGAGCAGCTTGACGGAGTCGCCGTGCACCATGATGTTGGCGGGCTTGATGTCGCGGTGCACGACGCCGATGGCATGCGTCGCAACGAGGGCGTCGGCGACCTGGCGGGCGATCTGCACGGCCCGGGCCTGGCTCACGCGCCCCTCTTCGCGCAGGATCTGCGAGACCGGACGCCCGGGCAACAGCTCCATGACCAGGTAGGCCAGCGATCCCGTGGTGTAGGCGTCGAAGATGGTCACGATCCGCGGGTGGCTCAGGCTCGCCGTCGCGATCGCCTCGCGGTGGAACCGCTCCGCCACCGTGGGGTCGGAGGCTTGCGTGAGGTCGACGACCTTGATCGCGACCTGGCGCTGCAGGCGTTCGTCGGTGGCGCGGAACACCTGCCCCATCCCGCCGCGCCCCAAGGGCGCCCCGAGGCGGTACCGCCCGCCCACCAACTCGCCCTCGCGCATGCGACCATTCTAGGTCGCGGGGCCGTCGCTCCTCCGGCCGTGCCACCTGCGGCCCCGCCGGGGGAAGGCGCTGCGGATAGGGTGGCTCCATGGGCAAACCAGAGAAGCCTCTCGAGGGGGGCAACATGACCCCGGTCGCCCGCAGGGGCGACGAGGTGCTCCGCGAGGCGGGGCCCTGGACGCCGACCATCCAACGGCTCCTGACACACCTACGTGAGCGGGGCCTGGACTGGGTGCCCGAGCCGCACGGCTGGACCAAGGACGGGCGCGAGGCCCTGAGCTACCTCAAGGGCAAGGTGCCCACCTACCCGCTTCCGGAGTGGGTCTACAGCGACGCCGTGCTCAAGCGGGCGGCCAAGTGGCTGCGCCGCCTCCACGACGCAACCGAGGGCTACACCGACCCCGAACCGCACTGGCGGGCCGCCCCCCACAAGCCTGCCGAGGTGATCTGCCACAACGACTTCGCGCCCTACAACATGGTGTTCCGCGACCAGGAACTCGTGGGGGTGATCGACTGGGACTTCGCCGCCCCCGGGCCGCGCCTGTGGGACCTGGCCTATCTTGCCTACCGGACCGTGCCCCTGATGCGGCCCGGCAACCCGGACGCCCCGACGTCCAGCATCGACCTGCTCGCACGGATGGAACTGGCCTTGCGGGCGTACGGGTCGGACGCCACGGTCCCCGAACTGCTGGCCATGATCGTCGAGCGCCT
>JBKHWW010000114.1:0-24542 GCA_046566345.1 Actinomycetes bacterium | reverse complement strand
AGATCTACACCCTGGTCACGGTTGAACACCTGCGCGAGGTGTTCCTGCCGGCGCACCCGCGGGCGCGGTGATCTCGGCCCGCTCTGAGCGCCGCGGGAACGCTCGGGTGAGAGTCGCGGCTGGGGTGCTTCAGCGGGCCGTCATCAGCCCGTCGGGGTCGATGCGGTCGAGGATCGCGTCGCAGATGGCGTCGAGCTGCTCCAGTTGTTCGGGGGCGAGGGCGTCGAGGAAGGACTCGCGCACCTGCGTGACGTGGCCCGGGGCCGCCGCGACCAGCAGGGCGTACCCCTGGTCGGTGAGATGCACGTTGGTGGCGCGCCCGTCGTCGGGACAGGCGCTGCGCTGGAGGATGCCTCGTTCAGACAGGCGGGTGACCACGTGCGACATACGCGTCAGCGAGGCGTTGGAGCGGTTCGCCAGGGCGGTCATGCGCAGCGTGCGGTCGGGGGACTCCGAGAGCATCGCGAGGACCTGATACTCCATGTGGGACAGCTGGGAGTCGCGACGGAGTTGGTGGTCGAGAACGCCCGGGTACAGCTCGACGACCGCCCGGAATTTCAGCCAGGTCTTGATCTCGTCCTCGTTCAGCCACCTCACGTCCATGGCTCCAGGATAGCAGATGCTAGATGCGTCAACTAACAGATTGGCGGGGGTAGGCGGGTTCGTGACCGCCCACGCCTGTCGGAGAGGATGCTCCGACGCGCGGCGGCAGCACCCAGATGTGACTTTCGCCATGCTCGATCTTGGGAGACTCCGGAAAACCTCAGTCCCACTGGGCTCTACGCGCGAGTCAGAAAATCGAGCAGGCCAAAAGTCACAGCTGGAGGTCGGGACCCACCCCCGGGCGCGCCGATCCGACGCGCAACACGCCCCCCGCGATGTCACTTTGTCGCCATTTCCCGGCGTAGGCTGCGGCGAGAACAACCGGAAGGACTGCCGTGAGCCATAATCCCGCGCTTTTCGAGGACGAGATCGAAGCCGAGGAGGACGACCTCGGCCCCACCGGCCGCCCCTGGCCGGACCTCCCCGAGACGCGGGCGCCGAAGGCCGGCCCGAAGAACGCCGTCGTCATCGCGATGACCAATCAGAAAGGCGGCGTCGGCAAGACGACGACCACCATCAACCTCGGTGCGGCCCTGGCTGAGACCGGCCGCAGGATCCTGCTCGTCGACTTCGATCCCCAGGGCTCGGCTTCGGTTGGCCTCGGAGTCAACCCGCACCTGCTCGACCTGTCGATCTACAATCTGCTGCTCGGGCGCGACACCGACATCAACGACGTGATCATTGAGACCGGCGTGGACGGGCTCGACCTCTTGCCAGCCAACATCGACCTGTCCGCCGCCGAGGTCCAACTCGTCTCCGAAGTGGCCCGCGAACAGACGCTGCGGCGGGTGTTGAAGCCTGCGCGCTCCTCCTACGACGTGATCATTATCGACTGTGCCCCCAGCCTCGGTCTGCTCACGGTCAATGCCCTGACCGCAGCCGACTACGCGTTGATCCCACTCGAATGCGAGTTCTTCGCCCTCCGTGGCGTGGCCCTGCTCACCGACACGATCGCGAAGGTCACCGAGCGGCTCAACCCCGAGCTCGAGGTCCTCGGCATCGTCGGGACCATGTACGACGGGCGCACGCTGCACAGCCGCGAGGTGCTGCAGCGGGTGGTCGAGGCGTTCGGGGAACGCGTCTTCCACACGGTGATCAAGCGCACGGTCAAGTTCCCCGAGACCACGGTCGCCGGTGAGCCCATCACGACCTACGCCAGCTCGAGTCCGGGCGCCGCCGCCTACCGTCACCTGGCCCGGGAGGTGCTGGCGCGATGCCCCGACGCGTAGGGCTCCCCGGCGCCTCCGAGCTGTTCCGCTCGACCGCCTCCGAACTCGCACGCGAGGCCGAGGCCGCTCGTCAGGCCGGTCACGTCCTGGCGGTGGAGAGCGCCGAGCGAACCGAGAGCGCCGAGCGCGCGGCGCCCGAGGCGGTTCCCACCAGGCCGGACTCTGCTGCGGCCGCGGACGCCCGCACCGTGGAACACACCGGGCGGGTCCGTCACGACGAGAAGATCACGGTGTACGTGAGCAGCGACGAACTCCTGGCCCTGGAGCGGCTGCGCATCGACCTGCGCGCCGAGCACGGCCTCGCCGTGGACCGCGGCCGGATCGTGCGCGCGGCCATCGCGTCCGCGCTGGCCGCCATCGACGCCGAGGGGGAGGCCTCCGACGTGGTGCGCCGCCTGGCTTCGGCCTCGTGACCGAGCCCGGCCAGTTCACGGTCAAGCTGAGCAACTTCGAGGGCCCCTTCGACCTGCTCCTGCAGCTCATCAACCGGCACCGGCTCGACGTCACCGAGGTGGCGCTCTCGCAGGTCACCGACGAGTTCGTCGCGCACCTGCGCGCCCTCGGCCCCGACTGGGACCTCGATCAGACCAGTTCCTTCATCGTGGTGGCGGCCACCCTGTCGGATCTGAAGGCGGCCCGGCTCCTGCCCCAGGGCGAGGTGGATGATCCCGACGACCTGGCCGTGCTCGAGGCCCGTGACCTGCTGTTCGCCCGTCTCCTCCAGTACCGCGCCTTCAAGGAGGTCGCCACCTATCTCGCCTCGCGCCTGGACGCGGAGTCCGCCCGGCACCCACGCCCCGGCGGCCTCGAGGACGCCTTCCTCACGCTTCTCCCCGAGGTCGAACTCACCGTCGACGGGCACCAGCTCGCCTGGCTGGCCGCCCGCGCCCTTCAGCCCAAGGAGGCGCCGGCGGTGTCGTTGGCCCATCTGCACGCGCCGGCGGTCAGCGTCCGGGAGCAGGCCGACCTGCTCGTCACCCGGCTGCGCGGGCTCGGCAGGTCCACCTTCCGCGCACTGGTGGCGGACGCCGACGCTCGGCTCGTCGTCGTGGCCCGGTTCCTCGCGCTGCTCGAACTCGCACGCGAGCGGGCGGTCTCGTTCGACCAGTCGGCGCCCCTGGGCGAGCTGACCATCCACTGGACCGGGGCTGCGGCCGGCGACCTGACGATCTCCGACGAGTTCGACGATACCGAGTTCGAGCCCACGGCACTCGACACCGAACTCGACCACACAGAACCGGACCACACAGAACACGACCACACCGAGGATGCACCATGACCGACGACGCGATGGCCCCCCGCGATGCGCACCCGGTCGGCCCGGCTGTGGAGGCGCTGCTGCTGCTGGCCACCGAGCCGCTGGGAGCCGCCGAGTTGGCGCAGGCGCTCGACGTGCCTACCCCAGTGGTGTGGGAGGCGTTGGAGGGGCTGGCGTCGTTCTACGACGAGACCGGGCGCGGGTTCGAGTTGCGGCAGGTAGCCGACGGGTGGCGGCTCTACACCCGCCCCGAGCACGCCGACGTGATCAGCCGCTGGGTGTTGGAGGGCCAGCACGCCAGGTTGTCGCCGGCAGCCCTGGAGACCCTCGCCGTGGTGGCCTACCTGCAGCCCATCTCCCGATCCCGCGTGTCGGCGATCCGGGGCGTCAACGTCGACGGGGTGCTGCGCACGCTCACCACCCGCGGCCTGGTCGAGGAGGCGGGGCACTCCGAGGACACGGGCGCCGTGCTCTTCGGCACCACATCCTTTTTCCTGGAGCGCATGGGCTACACCTCGCTCGACGAGCTACCACCGCTAGCGCCGCACCTGCCCGAGGCGTCCCTGCTCGAGGCCGAGCTCATCGGACTCACCTCGCCCGAGCGGGTCGCGTCCGCGGAGGAACCGCGCGATGATGGGGCCCATGAGCGAACTGAACGAGATGCCGACCCACGACTTGGTCTCGACGTGGATCACCGCTGAGGAGGCCGAAGAGAAGGAGCCCAGCGAGCGCGAGGCGTCCAGCAACATCCCCGGCGACGACGTGCTGAATCGCCTCTCTGACGAGTCCTGACGGCGGTGGCGCGACCCGGCGATGGCGCGGGAGCCGACGCGGAGGGCGTCCGGCTCCAGAAAGTCCTCGCCCAGGCGGGGGTGGCCAGCAGGCGGGCGGCGGAAATCATGATCGAGCAGGGCCGCGTCGAAGTGAACGGCCGCGTGGTCACCGAGCAGGGCCGGCGCGTCGACCCCGACTCGGATGCGATCCGCGTCGACGGCGCCCGGATCCCGCCGCCGCGCCGCCACGCCTACGTGGTGTTCAACAAGCCGCGCGGCGTGGTGTCGACGATGGACGACCCCGAAGGCCGCCCCACAATCAGCGACTACCTCGGCAAGCACTCCCGCGAGCGGCTGTACCACGTCGGACGCCTCGACACCGACACGGACGGGATGATCTTCCTCACCAACGACGGCGACTTCGCCCAGCGCATGATGCACCCCAGCTACGAACTCACCAAGACCTACGTGGCCGAGGTTGAGGGCTTCGTGGACGCCGCCACCCTCCGCCGACTCTCCCGCGGCGTCGAGCTCGAGGACGGCTTCGTCAAGCCGGACCGCGTCAAGCTGGGCGCGCGCACCGAGAAGCGGACGATGGTCACGGTGGTGCTCCACGAGGGGCGCAATCGGATCGTCCGCCGCCTCTTCGAGGCCGTGGGCCACCCGGTGCGCGCCCTCTCACGCACCCAGATCGGCCCGGTCAAAATGGGGCAACTCAAGCCGGGCAGCCTGCGCGACCTCACCCGCGAGGAGCTCGGCGCCCTGCTGGACGCGGTCAAGCTGTAGATGCCCCGGATCTACGGCGTCGAGACCGAGTACGGGCTGGTCGGCCGTTCAAACGGGCGCCGACTGGCCGCCGACGAGGCGGCCCAGCGCCTGTTCGCCCCCCTCGCGCGGCGGGAGGCGTCCACCAACGCCTTCCTGCCCGGGGGCGGACGCCTCTACCTCGACATCGGGTCCCACCCCGAGTACGCCACCCCGGAGTGCACGTCGGCGTCCGACCTGGTCGTGGCCCAGCGCGCCGGGGACGCCCTCCTGCTCCGGCTGGCCGCGGAGGCGGAGGCGGCCGAGGCCGAGCAGGGGCGGCTCACTCGGTTCCGGCTCAGCCGGAACAACGTGGACCCCTTCGGGAACACGTGGGGCAGCCACGAGAACTACCTCGTCTCCCGGGCCGCCGACCCCCACGGGCTGGCTGCCTGGCTGGTCCCGTTCCTGGTCAGCCGGCTTCTCATCGGGGGAGCGGGACACTGGCGGCGGGGCCGCTTCACGCTGTCCCAGCGCGGCGACGTGCTCGCTGACGTGGTTTCGAACCAGACCACCCGCAGCCGTCCGCTCATCAACACCCGCGACGAACCGCACGCCGACCCGACGCGCTACCGGCGGCTGCACGTCATCTCGGGGGACACCAACTCCCTGGAGAACACGATGTGGCTGGTGGTGGTGACCACCGAGCTGGTGTTGCGCCGCGCGGAGGCCGGTGGGACGCCGCCGCCCGGCCCGGCCGACCCGCTGGCCGCCCTCCGGGCCTGGAACCTCGACCCGGACGCCGGCGTCCCCGCCGCCGCGGGCGCGCCCGTCACGGCGCGCGGGCTGCAACGCTCCTACCTGGCCGCCACCGCCGACCTAGCGACGGACGCCGACGAGACCGGCGCCGGCTGGCTGGCGTGGCGCGACGCGCTGGACACCCTGGACGCGGGCCGCCCGAGCGGGGTGGAGTGGGACGCAAAACGTCGGCTCATCGAGCGCTGGCGCGATCGGCATCAGCTCGCTGACGACGACGCCCGCCTGGACGCGTTGGACCTCCGCTGGCACGAACTCGGCGACGCGCAGGGTCGTCCGGTCGGCCTGGCGCGGATGCTCGAGGCGAGCGGCGGCGTCCGCCGGGTGGCCAGCGACGAGGCAATCTCGGCGGCCACCCGGCGCGCGCCGTCGGCGTCCCGGGCCCGGGTGCGCGGCGCGCTGGTCGCCGCCGCGCGCGAGCGGGACCGGTCGTTCTCCGTCGACTGGGCCACCTTCTCGGTTCACGACCTGCCGGACGCCGGCGGCCTGCGTCCCCGCCCGGTCGGCCTGGTGCTCGACGACCCCTTCGCCGACGAGGTGCCCGAGGCGTCCGCCCTGGTCGCGCGCATGCTCGCCGAGCCGCGCGTCGCGGCGCTGGGCGGCTTCGTGCCGCCGCCGTCCCCGGGACGGGCGCCGTCCGGCGGCGACCGCACCACTGGATAGCATGGCCCGGTGCACTCGTTGAACCGATCCTCCCGCAGGGCTCTGGGCGCCGCGGCCCTCCTCCTGGCCGCCACCCTCACCGCCTGCGGCAGCCCGGCCGCCACGCCGTCGCCCGCCCCCTCGGAGTCGGTCACGGCGACGCCCGCGGCGTCCGACACGGCCACCCCGAGCCCGGCTGCCTCGCCCACCCCGGTCCCGGTGTCGAACGCGATCGACTCGATCACGGTGAACGGCGCGGCGGGGTCGGCGCCCGCGGTGAGCGTGCCCGCGCCGTTCGCGATCGACGAGACGCGCAGCAGCACCCTGTCCCCGGGCACCGGCCCCGAGGCGGGCGCGGACTCGATCGTCGAGGTCAACTACGTCGGCGTCAACGCCCGGACCGGTGCGACGTTCGACTCCTCCTGGGAGCGCGGCCAGCCGGCGCTGTTCTCCCTGGAGCAGGTGGTCCCGGGCTTCACCAAGGGCCTCACCGGGGCCCAGCCGGGCGAGCGCGTCCTGGTCGTCATGCCGGGCTCCGACGGGTACGACGGGTCGGGGGGGAACGCCCAGGCGGGCATCGAGGTCGGCGACTCGCTGGTGTTCGCCATCGACGTCCTGGCGGTCTCGGTGAAGACTGTGACCGGGGCCACCGGAACCGAGCAGCCGCCGGTCACCCTCGGCGACGAGGGCGGCAAGCCGACGGTGACGATCCCGGCGGGCGCCGCGCTGCCCACGGCCAACAGCGCGACAACGATGATCCGGGGTGCCCAGCGGGCGGTCGGATCCAACGACTACGTGATGGTCCACTACCGCTCCTGGTCGTGGAAGACCGGCAGGCTCATCGAGGACAAGTTCGAGACCCCCGACGCCGGTCAGATCGCCGAGACGATTCCCGGTTTCCGGGACGGCGTCGTCGGCCAGCCGATCGGCTCGCGGGTCGTCGTCGTGGCCCCGGACGCCTACCCCACCGGCCACCCCGACCTCGGCGTGGAGGCGGGCGACACCATGGTCTACGTGGTGGACATCCTGTTCAGCTCCGCTGTGTCCTAGGGCCGTGTCCTAGCCCCGGGCAGACCGGGGGCGCTGGGCCTTCGGCGGCGCGGGCTGTCGGCGCCGTGCGGCTACCGGCGCGCCCGGCCGGGCTGTCGGGGCGCGCCGCTAGGGTGTCGCCATGAACCTGGAGAAGGTCGTCTTCGGCTTCTTCGTCCTGCTCGCAGCGACGTTGAACTTCGGCTACGTCACCGGCGACATCGGCAACCCCGAGCATCACAACGTCATCGAGCTGTACGCCGCCGTCGTGGTCAACGTGGTCGCCACGATCCTCAAGTTCGGCGACCGCACTCAGATCGGCGCGATCCACCTGGCCAGCAGCCTGGTTGCGACCATCCAGCTGATGGCAGCCGCGCTGGCCTGGATCTGGTACACCCAAATCCAACCCGGCCCCATTTCGGTGCACGCGATGGCGAGCGTGGTCTCGCTGGCCCTCGGCGCGCTGCTGGCGAACCTGGTGTCGCTGGTCCTGCTGGTGATCGAGACGGCGAACTTCCGCCGCCACTGAAGACACCTGACCGATGACCCTGCCGACGGCCCCGACCGAGCCCGATAGCGCCAGCCTCGTCCGTCGAACGCTGCGCCGCCGCTATGTCCGGGTTCCCGCCGACGAGCCCTCCACCGACGCCGTCTTCCTGCTGCTGCGGCGCATGCGCCGGCCACTGATCGTCGTCGTCGCCGCCTTTGCGGTCTCGGTGGCGGGGCTGTGCGTGATCCCCGGGGCCGACGACCAGGGGCGTCCGTACATGATGTCGGTGTTCGACGCCTTCTACCTGATGTCCTACACCGCGACCACGATCGGGTTCGGCGAGATCCCCTACGCGCTCACCCGCGAGCAGCGCCTGTGGGTGACCGTGTGCATCTTCGGGTCGGTCGTCGGCTGGGCGTACGCGATCGGCACCCTGTTCGCCCTGCTGCAGGACCGGGCCTTCCGCGAGGCGATGGCCCGGCAGGCGTTCCTGCGCCAGGTCGGACGCCTCCACCGGCCGTTCCTCATCCTGGTCGGCTACGGGCAGATGGGACGCCTCGCCGCCGAGACCCTCGACTCGCTGGGCCGCAGCGTCGTGGTCGTCGCGAACGACCAGGCCTCGATCGACGCGCTCAGCCAGGCCAACCTGTCCGGCGACATCCCGGGCCTGGTCGGAGACGCGCGCGACCCGGGCGTCCTCGGCCTGGCGGGGCTGGGCAACCGGCACTGCCAGGGCGTGCTGGCCTTGACCGACAACGACGCCGTCAACCTGTCGATCGTGATGGCGGTGACGCTGCTTCGGCATGACCTGCCGGTGATCGCACGCGCGAACGACCGCATCACGAGCAAGGCGATGCGCGAGTTCGGCGCCGAGGCCGTGGTGAACCCGTTCGAGCGCTATGGCAACTACCTGGTGATGCGGCTGCGGCGTCCGGCCACCTACCGGTTGGTCACGTGGCTGATGGCGTCGCCCGGCGAGCCGGTCGCCCCCGGGAGCGAGGAGCACGAGGACGGCCTGTGGGTCATCGCCACCGACGACCACTTCGGCCGCGAGATCGCCGCCGACCTCGACGACGCGGGCCTGGACTCGACCGTGGTGTCTCCGGCCGACGGGGCCCCCGACGTGTCCGGGGCCGTCGGCTTCATCGCCGGCGGGGTCGACGACGCAGCCAACCTCGCCCTGGCCGGACACGCCCGGCTGGTCAACCCCGACATCTTCCTGTCGGTCCGGCAGCGGTCCCGCAACCACGAGGCGCTGCTGCGCGCGTTCGCGCCCGACTCGATTTTCGTCCCGGCGCAGCTCACCGTCCAAGAGGCGCTCGCCCGGGTGATCACCCCCGACTTCTGGGACTTCGTCGCCCACGTGTGGGCGATGCCCGACGACGAGGCGTCCGGGCTGCTGGAGCGGCTGGTGAGAGAGGTCGGGCGGGGTTCCCCCGACAGCCGCCGGTTCGTGCTCAACCAGCACGAGGCGCCGGCCGCGACGCGGTGGGTCCGCGGGCGCGAGCTGCGGCTCGGCGACCTGTTCCGGCACCCGGACGACCGCGACCACACGGTCGGCGCGGTGCCGGTGACGCTGGTGCGCCACGGCAAGGCGACGTACGTGCCTGCCCTGGACACCCCCCTCCAGCCCGACGACGCGATCATTGCCGTCGGACGCCGTCGCGCCTTCGACACGATGGCCGACGCCCTCTTCTACGACCACACGGTGGAGTACCTGGCCACCGGCAGACACGTCCCCGCCACCTGGCTGTGGCGCTCGTTGCGGCGACACTGAGTGCCCGCCCCGAGCCTCAGCGCGCCGGGTCGCGCCACACCCAGCTCGCCGGCCGGACGCCGGGGTCGAACCGGTCCAGCAGGACGGCCAGCGTCACCGGTTCGTCGGCCTCGCACAGGCCCAGGGACGCCCCCAGCACCGCCAGCACGCGCACGGGGCTCCAGCCGAGGGCGTCCAGGTCTGCCATGGTCACGGCGCCGTCGCGCTTGGCCAGCCTCCGTCCTGACGTGTTGGTCACCAGGCCGACGTGGGCGTACAGCGGAGCGGTGCCGCCGAGGGCGCGGGCAAGCCAGCCCTGCCGCGGAGAACTGGACAGCAGGTCGTCGCCCCGGACCACCTGCGTGACTCCCTGGTCGAGGTCGTCGACGACCACGGCGAGGTTGTAGGCGAAGGCCCCGTCGTTGCGGCGCACCACGAAAACGTCGTCCACCGCGGTCACCGTCCCGGCCCACTGGTCGGTGACCGTCTCGCGGACGCCGCCGGCGTCCACGCGCAGAGCGGGGGGCCGCTCGGCGCGCCGGGCCGCGCGGTCGGCGTCCGTCAGGTCTCGGCAGGTGCCGGGGTAGGGGCGATACCCGTCGTCGTGCGGGGCGGAAGCGGCCTCAGCGATCTCGCGGCGCGTGCAGTAGCACTCGTAGGTCGGCAGGCGGGTGAGGGCGTCCGCGTAGAGGGCCACCCGCTGCGACTGCACGACCACCTCGCCGTCGGGGTGGATCCCGAGCGCGGCCAGGTCGGCCAGTTGGCGGGTGGCGATGGCACCGGCCGCGCGGACCCGGGTGGCGTCGAGGTCCTCGATGCGGATGAGGTGGGCCACGCCGGCGGCGCGCGCCATCAGCCACGAGACCACGGCCGTGCGCAGGTTGCCGACGTGCAGGTCCGATGTCGGGCTGGGCGCGAACCGTCCTGCCATGCCAACCCCCTCCTCTCCGGCCACCGCCGGGGACCGTATGCCGAACGCGGCGCCGGGCTCGCTGCACACCGTGTCACGGTTGAGCCATGCGTCGCACCGTCTCCGCCCACCTCGAGTCCACCGTCACCGGCCCCACCAGCATCGTCTTGTCGGTGGCCGTGGCCGCCGGCCTCCCCGTCGCCACCGAACACCTCAGCATCACCCTGGACGGGGCGCCGATGCAGTACACCGAGCTCCTCGAGGGCGACGCCCGGCTGCACCTGGTCGAGGGCATCCCCTCGGGCCAGCTCGTCGTCGACTACGCCGCCGAGATCGAGGGACAGGCGCCGTTCGCCGTACCCACCCAGCTCGACCCGATCGTCTACACGCGCCCTTCGCGGTACGTCGACTCCGACAAGCTGGCCCCGGTCGCCGCGGCCACCTTCATCGGCCTGGCGGGCAAGGATCTGCTCGACGCCGTCAGCTCCTGGGTCGGCCAGCAGCTGGCGTACGTGCCCGGCTCCAGCCGGCCCACCGACGGGGCCGTCAACACCTACCTGATGCGCCAGGGCGTGTGCCGCGACTTCGCGCACCTCGTCGTGGCGATGCTGCGCGCCCTCGGCGTCCCCGCCCGCTTGGTCTCGGTGTACGCCCCCGGCCTGTCGCCGATGGACTTCCACGCCGTCGCCGAGGCGCTCCTCGACGGCCAGTGGCGCGTCGTCGACGCCACCGCCCTGGCGCCCCGCAGCACGATGGCCCGGATCGCGACCGGGCGCGACGCCTCCGACACCAGCTTCCTCACCACCCTCTCGGGCATCCTGACCCTCGACGCGATGGAGGTCGGCGCGGTCGTCGACCCCGAACTCCCGGCCGACGACGTGGACCAGCTGGTGTCCCTGGCCTGAGCCCTCGGGTGCGCCCGCTAGCCTGAGAGGCGTGTCAGCGCGCAAGTCGGAGCGGATCATGAACCTCACGATCTGCCTGCTCATGGCCCGGCGGTTCGTCGAGCGCGAGCAGATCCGCGAGGTGGTCGAGGGCTACCGCGGCCTCTCCGACGCCGCCTTCGAGCGCATGTTCGAGCGCGACAAGGAGGAACTGCGCACGCTCGGGGTGCCGGTCGAGACCGGCAGCAACTCGGTCCTGTTCCCCGACGAGATCGGCTACCGGATCCGCCGCCGCGACTTCGAGCTCCCCGAGATCGACTTCGACCCCGCCGAGACCGCGGCGCTCGGGCTGGCGTCGACCGTCTGGGACGACGCGCGCCTCAACGGCCAGGCGACCAAGGCCGTGGCCAAGCTGCGGGCGTCCGGCCTCGACCCCGACACCAACCGCGTGGCGGCGTTCGCGCCGTCCGTGGCCGCCCGCGAGCCTGCCTTCGAGGCCCTGTGGGAGGCCGTGCTCGCCCAGACGCCGGTCGCGTTCCGCTACCGCGGCGTCAACCGGGTCGTCGAGCCGTGGCGGCTCACCTCGCGCAACGGCTCCTGGTACCTCGTCGGGCGCGACCGGACCCGCGGCGAAGGCCGTTCCTTCAAGGTGTCCCGGGTCGAAGACGCTCCCCGCCGCCTCGCCGGCAGCGTCCCCCCGCCCGACCCCGAAATGGTCGCCCGTCACGTCGCCTCGCTGGCGGCCCGACGCGACGCCACCGCCGTGGTCGCCGTCCGCGACGGGGCGGCGCCCGAGCTCGTCCGCTTCGCCGAACGGGCGGACGCCGACGCCCCGCCCGGCTTCACGGCCTGGCGCGTTCAACTCCCGGCGGACGCCGCAGGCGAGCTGGCCTGGCACGGCGCCGACGTGGTCGTGCTCGACCCGCCCGAGCTGGCCCGCGCGGTCCGTGAGCACCTCCAGGCGGTGGCGGCGTGGCGATGACCTCGGCCGGCCAAGTGTCCCGGCTGCTGGCGCTGGTGCCCTACCTGCAGGCGCACCCGGACGCCGACGTGGCGGGCACGGCGTCCGTGTTCGGTGTAACGCCGCGCCAGCTGGTCGCCGACCTCAACGTCCTGTGGTTCTGCGGGCTGCCCGGCGGCCGGCCAGGGGACCTGATCGAGGTCGACATGGACGCCCTCGACGAGGGCAGGATCCGGCTCACCAACGCCGAGTTCCTGAGCCGCCCCCTCCGGTTCAGCGTCGAGGAGGCGATGAGCCTGGTGGTCGCCCTGCGGGCACTGGAAGAGATGGCGGACGCCGCCCGCGCCCCGGCCGTCCGCTCGGCCCGGGCCAAGCTCGAGCGAGCCTTCGGCGGCGTGACGGACCGCGTCGACGTCCAGGTCTCGGCCGGCGAGGAGGCGATCCGCGGCGCCCTCGCCGACGCGATCGCCGCCGGGGTGGCCGTCCGGCTCACCTACCACGGCGCCTCGCGCGGGGCAGTGACCACCCCGCTCGTCGACCCGGTGCAGCTGGCCACGCGCGACGGCTACGGCTACCTGTCCGCCTGGGCCCACGAGCGGGACGCCTGGCGCACCTACCGGCTCGACCGCGTCGTCGGCGTCGAGCTCACCGACACTGCAGCCGGAGAGCACGGGCCCGCCCCGGCGCTGGCTTCGGGCTGGCTCGACGAGCGCCCGGACGCCGCCGAGGTCACCCTCGACCTGCGACCCGGCGGGCAGTGGATCACCGAGTACCACCCGATGGTCGCGGTCGAACCACTGGCCGATGGCCTGGTCCGGGCGCGGATGCTCGTCGCGGACCCTGCCTGGTTCCGGCGGCTGCTGCTCCGGCTCGGGCCTCACGTGGCCCGCGTCGACCCGCCCGAGGCGGCGGCGTCCGCCATCGAAGCGGCGCGCGAGGCGCTCGCAACGGATGGCTCCGGGTAGGGTTCGGGCCGTGACGTGGGTCTGGGTGGTCGTCGCCGCCGCGGTGGGCGGGCTGGTCATGCTGGCCGTGTTCGCGGTCGTGCTGTGGCGCGAGGCCAAGGCGCTGTTCCACGAGCTGGGCGAGCTCGGGCGCCTGGCCGAGGGCTTCGGCGCGCTCGCCGACGGCGTCGACTCCCTGCCCGGCCCGCTGGCAACCGACCCCGGCGGCAGGCGCGCCAGCCCCTGACCGCGGTTACCGGACGCTCACACGACTCCGTACACTGAAGCGACGTACACCACAGCTAGGAGAAACCATGCCGATCAATATGCAGGGCTGGGAATGGGTCATCCTGATCGTTCTCGCGCTCCTCATCTTCGGCGGCTCACGCCTCGCGGGTGCCGGCAAGAACGCAGGTCGCGCCCTGAGGGAGTTCAAGGACGAGACGAGGCAGATCCGCCTCGACGAAGAGCGCGCCAAGCGCGACCCGGGCCAGATCGCAGGCGAGCAGGGCACGGCCTCCACCGAGGTCGTCGAAGCCGAACTGCTCGACCCGCAGCCCAAGCCCGAGAAGCACGACCAGGCCTGACGCGTTCGTGGCCCGCCTCAGTCTGGGCTGGCTCAAACCCCCCAAGGTCCCGGCCGACGGGGTCATGTCGCTGGCCGACCACCTCCGGGAGCTCCGCTACCGGTTGATCTTCTCGATGGTCACGATCGCCGTCGGAACGATCCTGTGCGCGGTCTTCTATATGCCTTTGTTCGAGTTCCTCCTCGAGCCGTGGCGCAACGCCACCGAGATCCTGGCCGGGATCCGCCCCAACCTCGAGGTGACCGCCGTGCTGTCCGGCGTCACCGCGCCGATCATCCTCGCGCTGATGGTGTGCGCGGTCGGCGGTGTCGTGCTCACCAGCCCGATCTGGCTCTACCACGTCTGGGCCTACCTGGCGCCGGCGCTGCTGGCCAAGGAGAAGCGGTACGCCCTGCTGTTCCTGCTCGCCGCGGTCCCGCTCTTCCTGGCCGGGATCGTGCTCGGCTACGTGGTGGCGCCGCAGGCCTTCGCGCTGATGCTCGGGTTCACCCCCGATGTGTTCGAGATCCAAAACCTGGTCCCCGTGGACAGCTTCTTGACCCTGATGCTGCAGCTGATGCTCGTCTTCGGCGTCGGATTCCTGATGCCGGTCGTGGTGGTGTCGCTCAACCTGATGGGCGTGGTGTCGGCCGCCGCGCTCGGCTCCGCGCGCTCGTACGTGATGTTCGGCTGCGCCGTGTTCGCCGCCGCCGCCACGCCGGGCGGCGACCCGTTCTCGATGATCGCGCTGGCGATCCCGATGATGCTGCTGTTCCTCCTCGCAGAGCTGATCTGCCGGTTCAACGACAAGCGCCGCGCCAAGCGCGCGGGAACGGACCTGGTCACCGCATGAGGCAGGTGGCCCTCGTGGTCAACCCTTCCGCCGGCCACGGCCGCGCCCGGCGGGTGACCCCCGACGTCGAGGCCCGCCTGGCCGCGGCCGGCCTCCGGGTCACGACGCGGCACGCCACCTCGGCCGAGCACGCTCTGCGGGCCTGCGAGGACGCCGTCGCGTCCGGCGTGGATGGGCTCGTGGTCGTCGGCGGCGACGGGATGGCACACCTGGGCCTCAACGCCTGCGCCAACACCGACGTGCCGCTGGCGATCGTCCCCGCCGGCACCGGCAACGACTTCTGCCGGGCCATCGGCAACGGCCAGCACTGGTCGGACGCCGTCGCCGCCGTCCTCGCCGGAAGCACCCGCACCATCGACCTCGCCGAGGTCACCGGCGAGCTCGTCGACGGCCACCTTGCCTACGTGGGCAGCGTCGTGTCGACCGGCTTCGACGAGCGGGTCAACTTCCGCGCCAACCACCTGCCCTTCGACCTCGGCGCGCCTACGTACCTGTGGGCCATCCTCGCCGAACTGCGGTCCTTCACACCGCTGACCTACCGCCTCGTCGTCGACGGCGTCGAGCGCGAGCTGGACGCGATGCTCGTCGCGGTCGCCAACGCCGGCATCTTCGGCGGCGGGATCCGGATCGCCCCCGACTACGACCTCACCGACGGGTTGCTCGACGTCGTCGTCGTGCACCCGGTCCCGCGTCTGACGCTGCTGACCATGTTCCCGCGGCTGGCCTCCGGACGCCGCTTCGACCACCCGGCCATCGAACGTTTCCGAGCGCGGCAGGTCGTCGTCGACGGGCCCGGCCTCTACGGCATGGCCGACGGCGAGGCGCTCGGACGCCCCCCGTTCACCTGCACGGCCGCGCCCGGCGCGCTCCGGGTCTACGTGCACGAGGAGACCTCCGGTGACCCGCACTCCGGCGCCGGGCGAGAGGAGGCGTCCCCATGACCGCACCGCCGGCGAATCCACAGCGGCGTCTGCCTGAGCCCGGCCCGGCCTACACGGCCTTCGAGGCGGCGTTCCCGTTCGCGCTGGACGACTACCAGCGCGACGGCTGCGCGCACATCGAGGCGGGCGCCGGCGTCCTCATCGCCGCACCGACCGGCGCGGGTAAGACCGTGGTGGGGGAGTTCGCGGTGTTCCTCGCCCTGCGCGAGGGGCGCAAGTGTTTCTACACCACTCCGATCAAGGCCCTGAGCAATCAGAAGTACCACGACCTCGCCGAGCGGTTCGGGGCGCACCGCGTCGGCCTGCTCACGGGGGACACCACGATCAACGGCGACGCCGAGGTCGTCGTGATGACCACCGAGGTGCTCCGCAACATGATCTACGCCGGCTCCTCGACGCTGAGGAACCTCGGGTACGTGGTCATGGACGAGGTGCACTACCTCGCCGATCGGTTCCGCGGCGCGGTGTGGGAGGAGGTGATCATCGGGCTGGCCCCGTCGGTGCAGGTGGTGTCCCTCTCGGCGACGGTCAGCAACGCCGAGGAGTTCGGCGACTGGCTCGACGAGGTGCGCGGCGGGGTCGAGGTCGTCGTCAGCGAGCGGCGTCCGGTGCCGCTGTTCCAGCACGTGATGGCCGGACGCCGCCTCTACGACCTGTTCGACTCGGTCGCTCCCACGGTGGCCTTCGCCGGCCTGGAGGCGCCGGCTGACCGGGCGGGCGTCCCGCGCGCGGACGTCAACCCCGAGCTGCTGCGCCTGTCCAAGGAAGAGGCCCGCTCCGTCCGCGACGACGGGCGACGCCCGCGCGGCAAGGTGCTGCGCAGCAAGATCGAGGGACGCCAGGGCCGCGTCGACCGCCCCCCGGGCGCGAGCACCGCGAGTCTGGTGCCGCGCCGCGACGGCGCCGTCGAGAAGCTGGACGCCGAGGGCCTGCTGCCCGCCATTTACTTCATCTTCTCCCGTGCCGGCTGCGACCAGGCCGTGCGGCAGGTGATGAACTCGGGGCTCCGCCTGACCACCTCCGCCGAGCGCACCGAACTCGACGCCCTGGCGCGCGCCGCCACATCCGGGCTCAGCGAGGCTGACCTGGAGGCGCTCGACTTCCGCACGTTCGCCGAGGCCCTGCGGCGCGGGATTGCGTCGCACCACGCCGGCATGCTTCCCGCGTTCAAGGAGTGCGTCGAGCAGGCCTTCGTCGCGGGCCTGGTCAAGGTCGTGTTCGCCACCGAGACGCTCGCCCTGGGCATCAACATGCCCGCACGCTCGGTCGTGCTGGAGAAGCTTGTCAAGTACAACGGCGAGGCGCACGTCGACATCACGCCGGGGGAGTACACCCAGCTCACCGGCCGCGCCGGCCGCCGCGGCATCGACATCGAGGGCCACGCCGTGGTCCTCTGGCAGCGGAATCTCGACCCGCGGCACGTCGCCGGGCTCGCGTCCCGGCGTACCTATCCGCTGCGCTCGTCGTTCTCGCCCACCTACAACATGGCCGTCAACCTCGTGGCCGGCGTCGGCCGCGAGCGTGCCCGGGTGCTGCTGGAGCAGTCCTTTGCGCAATACCAGTCCGATCGATCCGTGGTCGGGCTGGCCCGCGCCGTGGCCCGCAACACCGAGAAGCTGGCGCTGCTCTGGGCGGACGCCGCCTGCGAACGCGGCGACTTCCAGGAGTACGCGCGCCTGCGCGCCGAGATCGGACGCCTCGAGGCCGAGGCCGCGCGCAGCAGGCGGTCCGACCGTCGGGCCGAGGCGATCTCGGCCCTCCTGGGCCTGGCGCCGGGTGACATCATCGGCGTCCCGTCCGGGCGGCACGAGGGCTGGGCCGTGGTGATCGACCCGGGCGTGGGCCGCGACCGGGCGCAGCCGTCGCCGACGGTGATGACCGACGAGCGCCAGGTCAAGAAGCTGTCACTCACCGATTTCCCGTCGCCGCCGGCGATCATCGGCCGGATGCGCGTGCCCAAACACTTCGACCCGCGCCAGGCGAAGGACCGCCGCAACCTGTCGGCCGCCTTCGCGACGAAGCTGGCAAGCCTGGACACCCGCGCCGCCCGCTACCAGCCCGGGGCGATGGACGCCGAGATCGCCGACGAGGTGTCCCGCCTCAGGGACGCCCTCCGAGCGCACCCGTGCCACGCCTGCCCCGACCGTGAAGAGCATGCCCGCGCCGCCGAGAAGGCACTGCGGGTGGAGCGCGACACCGCCGACCTACGCGCCCAGACCGAGCGACGCACCAACACCATCGCGACCCGCTTCGACAAGGTGTGCACGGTGCTGGCGGCGTTGGGCTACCTCAGCGAAGACGGCGCCCACGTGACCGACGCGGGCCGGATGCTCGGCCGCATCTACTCCGAACTCGACCTCGTGGCGGCCGAGTGTGTCCGCGCCGGGGTCTTCGACGAGTTGGACGCCGCCGAGCTCGCCGCCGTCCTGAGCACCCTCACCTACGAGTCGAGGGGTGGGGACGCACGGCGTCCGGCCCGGATGCCCAACCGTTCCACCGAGATCGCGCAAAGCACGGTGCGCCGCATCTGGCGCGACGTCTCGCTGATGGAGCGGGATCACAAACTCGACAAGGGCCGCGAGCCCGACATCGGCTTCGCCGAGGCCGTGCATTGGTGGGCCACCGGGCTGCCGCTCGGCGACATCCTCGCCCAGACGGAGCTGACGGCCGGCGACTTCGTGCGCTGGATGCGCATGGTGATCGATCTCCTGGGTCAGCTGGCGGACGCGGTGGGCCCCGGCCCGGTTCGCGACCGGGCTCGCGAGGCGATCGGACGCCTCCGCAAGGGCGTCGTGGACGCCGCCTACCTCGAAGACGACTAGGTCTTTCGCGCGAGCGCGTCCCGAGCCCGGCCTCACTCGAGCCCCAGGAGGCGGGCTCGTTCGTGGGTGATGCAGGCGATCCGGCGACGCGCCTCGTCGGGGCTGTGCTCCAAGAAGGAGGCGCTGAGGCGAACCACGTGCCAGCGTTGGGCGGTCAGGTCGGAGTCCCTGTCGCGGTCGTACTCGAACGCCGACCGGCTGCCGTGGTACTCGAACCCGTCGGACTCGAATCCCAGCGTGAGTTCGGGAACCGCCAGGTCGAGTGCCGTGCGCCGCCCGTCGTTGAGGGTCACCCAGAAGTTCGTCCGGTAGCGCCACGGCAGGTCGCAGGAGCGGTAGCGGCGGTGAAGGTTGCGCTCGGCTTCCGACCAGGGTTCGTCGCGGGAGTCTTCGAGCAGGATGGTACGAAGGGCGTTGCCTCGGCGGCCAGGGGTGAGTTCGAGCGCGCGCCACATCTGTTCCAGGGTGGCCGCCCGGCGGCGCAGCGCCTCATCGATCGCCCTCCCCCCGAGGCTGGGGATGAGGTCGAGCACGGTGAGCGCAGGGCTCGTGAGTGGGACTCCGCTTGGTCTCCAGATGAGCTCGGCCGGGACCACGCGCCGCTCCCAGCCGAAGCCCTCAGCGGACGGGGCCCCATTGCGGCGTGCGGCGGTCAGGAGGTCCGCCCGAAGCTCGGGCCACCAGTGCAATCGGGCGGCGGCCGCGCCGACGATCACGGCGTTCGGGTCGTGCATCGTGACGGCGACCGCGCGCACGGCCAGGTCGTTGGCGGCCTCGGGGGAGCAGTAGAGCCCCGGGAGGAGTCGTACCAGCTCCCCTCGCGCCACCGACCGTCGCGCGCGTACGGTCTCGCTGTGGCCGCGCGGGCGCCAGAGCGGGCTGCGGAGTGGGTCGGTTTCGTTCTTCACGCCCCTGGGTTTAGGCAGCGCCTGTCACGTCCCCGCCTTGGAGCGTGACTTTCGCCCTGCTCGATTCCCGCAGGGGCCGATCAACTTCAGCCCGACTGAGATTTTTCGCGCTCCTCGAAAATCGAGCAGGGCGAAAGTCACACAGAAGGACCGACACCCATCCTCGGGCGGGCCCCGAAGCCCAAGGGCTCGCCGGCCGCTCGGTAGGGTGGGCCGCATGAGTCTGGCGATCAGGGTGATCCCGTGCCTGGACGTGCACAACGGGCGCGTGGTGAAGGGCGTGAACTTCCTCAACCTGCGTGACGCCGGCGACCCGGTCGAGTTGGCCCGCCTCTACGACGACCAGGGTGCCGACGAGGTGACGTTCCTCGACATCTCGGCCTCCAGCGAGGGACGCGCCACCACCTACGACATGGTCACCCGCACGGCCGAGACGGTCTTCATCCCGCTGACCGTGGGCGGCGGCGTGCGCGGCGTCGAAGACGTCGACCGCCTGCTGCGCACGGGAGCGGACAAAGTGGGCATCAACACCGGCGCCATCGCCCGCCCCGAGACCATCGACGAGATTGTCCAGCGCTTCGGCAACCAGGTGTGTGTGCTCAGCCTCGACGCCCGCCGTGAGGCGGGCCAGGCTTCCGGCTTCGGCGTGACCACGCACGGGGGGCGCACCTCCGCCGGCCTGGACGCCTTGGAGTGGGTCAGAGAAGCGGTCGACCGGGGGGCGGGCGAGATCCTGCTCAACTCGATGGACGCCGACGGCACGACCGACGGCTTCGACTTGGAGATGATCGAGGCCGTGCGCGCGGTTGTCGACGTCCCGGTGATCGCCTCCGGGGGAGCCGGCACCGTCGAGCACTTCGTGGACGCCGCCCGCGCGGGCGCCGACGCCGTACTCGCGGCCTCGGTGTTCCACTACGGCACGCTCACGGTCGCGCAGGTGAAGGCCGGTCTCGCCGAGGCCGGCTTCGAGGTTCGGTGAGAGGGGAAACCATGGCTTCGACGGAACCGACCACAGCCTGCGTCTTCTGCCGGATCGTCGCCGGCGAGATCCCGAGCCGCCGCATCCACGAGGACGCCGCCGCCATCGCGTTCCTGGACCTGGAGCCCTTCAAGGAGGGGCACGCGCTGGTGGTCTCGCGCACCCACGTCCCAGACGCCCTGTCGAACGCCGACGTCTTGGCCTCGCTGGCTCCCGCCATCACCGCCACCGGGAACCTGTTGATCGGCCGGCTCGGGGCAACCGGAATGAACATTCTGTCCAACGTCGGCGGCGTCTCGGGTCAGTCGGTGTTCCACTTGCACGTCCATCTCGTTCCCCGCTACGACGACGACCCCGGCATGCGCTCCCTGATGACGCGGGTCCCCGGCGCCGACCTGGACGCCGTCCACGCCCGCCTCCTCGGCTGAGGCCCCTGCCGGACCCGCAATGAGCCACGACCACGCGCACGAGTCGGCCAGCCGCGTGCGACTGGCCTGGGCGTTCGCGATCACCGCGAGCGTCCTGGTGGCCGAGCTGGTCGGCGCCCTGCTGACCGGAAGCCTGGCGCTGCTTGTCGACGCCGGACACATGCTCACCGACGCCGGCGGGCTGCTGCTGGCCCTGCTCGCCTCCCACGCGATGGCCCGCCCGCCCGACGCGCGGCGCACCTGGGGCTACGGTCGGCTGGAGGCACTCGCCGCCGGCGTCCAAGCGTCTGTCTTGCTGGCGGTGGGCCTGTACGCCCTCATCGAAGGCGCCCAGCGGCTGGCGGACCCGCCCAGAGTGGAGGCTGGCCCGGTGCTGGTGGTGGGGCTGATCGGCCTCGCCGCCAACGTGGCTTCGGCGGTGGTCCTCTACGGGAGCCGCAGCCATAACCTCAACCTGCGCGCCGCGTTCCTCGAGGTCGTCACCGACGCACTGGGCTCGGTAGCCGTTGTCGTCGGCGCGGTGGTGATCGCCGTCACCGGGTGGGCCGGCGCGGACGCCGCAGCCGGCATGCTCATCAGCGTTCTCATCCTGCCCCGCGCCGTCGTCATTTTGCGCCACGCCGGGAGCGAGCTGTTGGAGTCCGTGCCCGAGGGACTCGACCTGGACGCCGTCCGCACCCACATCGGCGCCCTCGACCACGTCCGCGAGGTGCACGACCTGCACGCCTCCCGGATCGGCACCCAGCTACCCGTCCTCACCGCGCACGTCGTCCTCGACGACTCCTGCTTCCGCGAGGGACACACCCACGAGGTGCTGGACGCCTTGCAGGAGTGCGTCCGGGAGCACTTCGCCGTCAGCGTCGAGCACTCCACGTTCCAGCTCGAACCCGTGAGTCACGCGACGTGCGAGCCGACCCGCCACGCCTGAGTCGCCACGCCCGAGTCGCCACACCCGAGTCGTCGTGTCTGGGGGCGCCCGAGTCGTCGCGCCCGCGCGTCGGTGGCGAGACGTCCCGCGGCGGGATCGCGGCGTCCGTATGCCGGACTCGGGCGCGGTTCGGGTGACGGCGGCGCCGGGCAGCGGCTAGTGTGTCTGTCGTGCACATGAGCGCCCTCGTATCCTGCTTGCGCGCCGCCTGAGCCTCTGAGCCAGACGACGCGCCCCCTCGCCTGCCGTAGCCCGGCAGCGGGGGTTTTTCTTTGCACCGAGAACGCTGATGACCCATGCACCTGACACCGAAGGGACGAACAGATGGCCGATGATGACCAGACCAAGACACTCACGGGCGCCCAGGCCCTCGTCGAGTCGCTGGAGCGAGTCGGTGTAGACGTCATCTTCGGCATCCCCGGGGGGGCGATCCTTCCCGCCTACGATCCGCTGGGACAGAGCCAGCTGATCCGGCACATCCTGGTGCGGCACGAGCAGGGCGCCGCCCACGCGGCGCAGGGGTACGCGGTGGCCACCGGGCGCGTGGGCGTCTGCATGGCCACGTCGGGCCCGGGCGCCACGAACCTGGTGACGGGCATCGCGGACGCCTACCTCGACTCGGTCCCGCTGGTGGCGATCACCGGACAGGTGGCGTCCACCTCGATCGGCACGGACGCCTTCCAGGAGGCCGACATCCGGGGCATCACGTTCCCGATCACCAAGCACAGCTACCTCGTCACCCGCGCCGAGGATGTCCCCAGGGCCATCAAGTCGGCCTTCCACATCGCCGGCACCGGACGCCCCGGCCCTGTCCTGGTCGACATCGCCAAGGACGCGCTCAACGGCAGAGCACCCTTCGTGTGGCCCCCCGAGATGGACCTGCCCGGCTACAAGCCGACCGTCACGCCGCACGTGAAGCAGATCCGCGAGGCGGCCAAGTTCATGCGCGAGGCGCAGCGTCCGGTGCTCTACGTCGGCGGCGGTGTGGTGAAGGCGCAGGCGTACGAAGAGTTGGCCGAGCTGGTCAAGATCACCCGGATCCCTGTGGTGACCACGCTGATGGCCCGGGGCGCGTTCCCCGACAGCCACGCGCTGCACATGGGGATGCCCGGCATGCACGGCACGGTCGCCGCGGTGGGCGCGCTGCAGCGCTCCGACTTGCTGATCACCCTCGGCGCCCGCTTCGACGACCGCGTCACCGGCAAGCTGTCCAGCTTCGCCCCGGACGCGAAGGTCATCCACGCCGACATCGACCCGGCCGAGATCGGCAAGAACCGCGCGGTCGACGTCCCGATCGTGGGCGACGTGAAGCTGGTGATCAGCGAGCTGAACCAGGTGCTGCGCGGAGAGGACCTGCCCGACTACGGGGCCTGGACGGCCTACCTCACCAACCTGAAGACCAAGTACGCGGTCACGCCCGAGCCCACGAAGGACGGCATCCTCAGCCCCGAGTACGTGATCAAGCGCATCGGGGAGCTGTCCGGCAACGCCATCTATGCGGCCGGCGTCGGCCAGCACCAGATGTGGGCGGCGCACCTGCTGCCGTTCGAGAGGCCGGGTGCCTGGCTCAACAGCGGCGGGGCGGGGACCATGGGCTACTGCGTCCCGGCGGCCATGGGCGCAAAGGTCGGTTCGCCCGACGACGTGGTGTGGGGCATCGACGGTGACGGCTGCTTCCAGATGACCAACCAGGAGCTGGTCACCTGCGCGCTCAACAACATCCCCATCAAGATCGCGGTCATCAACAACGAGTCCCTGGGCATGGTCCGCCAGTGGCAGACGCTCTTCTACGGCGAGCGCTACAGCAACACCGACCTCAACTCGAACCGCATCCCCGACTTCCCGAAGCTCGCCGAGGCGATGGGTGCGGTCGGCCTGCGCGCCGAGAGGCCCGAGGAGGTCGACGACGTCATCAAGAAGGCGCTGGACATCAACGACAGGCCGGTCGTGGTCGAGTTTGTCGTCCACAAGGACGCCATGGTGTGGCCGATGGTCCCGGCCGGTACGAGCAACGACGAGATCCTGATCGCCAAGGACCTGGCGCCCGACTGGGAGGAAGAGATCCTGTGAAGACCCACACCCTGAGCGTCCTGGTCGAGAACAAGCCGGGCGTGCTGGCACGCATCGCCGGCCTGTTCGCGCGGCGGGGCTTCAACATCGAGTCCTTGGCCGTCGGCCCGACGGAGCGTCCCGAGCTGAGCCGCATCACACTGCAGGTGGGGGTCGAGAGCGCCGACGTGCTGGAGCAGGTCACCAAGCAGCTGAACAAGCTCATCGAGGTGCTCAAGATCATCGAGCTCGAGGATTCGGCTGTGCGCCGCGAGCTCATCTTGATCAAGCTCAAGGCCGACCCGGCCTCGCGCAGCCAGATCATCGAGATCGTGCAGCTGTTCCGCGGGAAGACCGTCGACGTCCACAACGACTCCCTCGTGGTGGAGGCCACCGGCAGCCCCGAGAAGCTGGAGGCCCTGCTCGAGATGCTGCGGCCCTACGGCGTCCGCGAGTTGGTCCAGTCTGGTCTCGTGGCGCTTGGCCGCGGCGCCAAGTCGCTGACGGATCGTTCCACCAAGGGTGACCGGACGCGTCCGGCCGTCCGCTGAACCGCAACCCCCACCGCATCAGCATCAGCAACAGCAACAGCAACAGTGAGGAAGAAACCCATGGCAGAGATGTTCTACGACGCCGACGCCGACCTGTCGATCATCCAGGGTCGCACCGTCGCAGTCATCGGCTACGGCTCGCAGGGCCACGCCCACGCGCTCAGCCTGCGCGACTCCGGCGTCGACGTGCGCGTCGGTCTTCGTGAGGGCTCGGCGTCCCGCGCCAAGGCCGAGGCCGAGGGCCTGCGGGTGGTGTCGGTGTCGGACGCCGCCGCCGAGGCCGACGTGATCATGATCCTGGCTCCCGACCAGCATCAGCGGAAGATCTATGCCGAAGAGATCGAGCCGAACCTGCAGCCTGGCGACGCGCTGTTCTTCGCCCACGGGTTCAACATCAGGTTCGGCTACATCACGGCGCCCGCAGGCGTCGACGTCTGCATGGTCGCCCCGAAGGGGCCGGGCCACCTCGTGCGCCGGG
>JBKHWW010000113.1:0-7160 GCA_046566345.1 Actinomycetes bacterium | reverse complement strand
GCCCTTCCGGCCGGGGCCTCCACTGAAGGATCCGGGTTGGACAAGCCGCCACGATCCTCCACCGAGAGGGACCGTGCGAGCCCGCCCGAGGCTGTCAGCCGTCCTTCTTGGCGCGGTTGCGCACCTTTGCGCGCTCGTTGGCGTCCAGGACGGTCTTGCGGATCCGCACCGCTGCCGGGGTCACCTCGAGGCATTCGTCGCCCCGACAGAACTCCAGCGCCTGCTCCAGGGAGTGCAGTCGCGGGGGAACCAGTCGCTCCAGCTCGTCGCCGGTCGAGGAGCGGACGTTGGTCAGCTTCTTCTCCTTGGTGGGGTTGACGTCCATGTCGTCGGGCCGAGGGTTCTCCCCGACGATCATGCCCTCGTAGACGCTCTCGCCCGGCGGGACGAACAGGACGCCGCGCTCCTGCAGGTTGAACAGAGCGTAGGAGGTGACCACCCCGGTGCGGTCGGCCACCAGGGACCCGGTCTGCCTCGTCTTGATCTCGCCCGCCCACGGCTCGTAGCCCTCGAAGACGTGGTGCATGATGCCGGTGCCACGGGTCTCGGTGAGGAACTCCGTGCGGAAGCCGATCAGACCCCGGGCCGGCACCGTGAACTCGAGGCGGACCCACCCGGTGCCGTGGTTGATCATCTGCTCCATGCGGCCCTTGCGCGCGCCCATCAGCTGCGTGACGGTGCCCAGATGCTCCTCGGGCACGTCGACGGTGAGCAGTTCGACCGGCTCGTGCACTCTGCCGTCGATGACGCGGGTCAGCACCTCGGGCTTGCCGACCGTGAGCTCGAAGCCCTCCCGGCGCATCATTTCGACGAGGACGGCCAACTGCAGCTCGCCTCGCCCCTGGACCTCCCAGGTGTCCGGCCGGTCGGTGTTGTTGACCCTGATCGACACGTTGCCGATGAGTTCTTGGTCAAGGCGGGCCTTGACGAGGCGCGCGGTGAGTTTCTTGCCGGACTTGCCGGCCAGCGGCGAGGTGTTGATACCGATGGTCATCGAGATCGACGGCTCGTCGACGTGGATCAGCGGGAGCGCACGAGGGTTCGCCGGGTCGGAGAGGGTCTCGCCGATCGTGATCTCGGGGATGCCCGCGATGGCGACGATGTCGCCCGGCCCGGCCGAGTCGGCGGGCACCCGCTCGAGGGCGTTGGTCATCAGCAGCTCGGACAGCTTCACCGTCTGCACCGACCCGTCGCGGCGGATCCAGGCGACCTGCTGGCCGCGCTTGATCGTGCCTTCGACGATGCGGCACAGGGCCAGGCGGCCCAAGTAGGGCGAACTGTCCAGGTTGGTGACGTGCGCCTGCAGGGGTGCGCCCTCGGTGTAGGTCGGCGCTGGGATCGCCTCCAGAATGACCTCGAAGAGCGGCTCGAGGTTGTCAGAGTCCGGCATCTCCCCGTCGGCCGGCTGGTTGAGCGAAGCGCGGCCTGCCTTGGCGGCGGCGTACACGATCGGGAAGTCGAGCTTGTCCGCCTCGTCGTCGTCGACCAGGTCCATGAAGAGCGCGTAGACCTCGTCGACGACCTCACTGATCCGGGCGTCCGACCGGTCCACCTTGTTGATGACCACGATGATCGGCAGGTGCTTGGCCATGGCCTTGCGCAGCACAAACCGAGTCTGGGGCAGCGGGCCCTCGGAGGCGTCCACGAGGAGCACCACCCCGTCGACCATCTCCAGCCCACGCTCGACCTCGCCGCCGAAGTCGGCGTGGCCGGGGGTGTCGATGATGTTGATCGTGACCTTCTGCCCGTTGGCCATTGCGTGCTCGACCGCGGTGTTCTTGGCGAGGATCGTGATGCCCTTCTCGCGCTCGAGATCCATCGAGTCCATCACGCGCTTCTCCACGTCCTGGTTCTCGCGGAACGCGCCGGACTGCCACAGCATGGCGTCCACCAGGGTTGTCTTTCCGTGGTCGACGTGGGCGATGATGGCTACGTTGCGCAGGTCGGCGCGAATGGGCATGCGGGTTCTTCCGGTCGAGGGCGGGGGGGCGCCGTCCGAGTCTACGCTGCCAGCCCTCGCGTCGTCGCCCCGCCCCAGCGCGGTAGAGCGCGGCGCGCCCTGCAACCGGGCAGGCCCTCCGGAGCGTCTGGGCGTAAACTGACCGGCGAACCTGGTGAGCCCGGGTCAGGTAATTCCCCAGACGAGAGGTCGCCCAGGATGTTGTTGTCGATCGTGGTGCCCTGCCACAACGAGGAGTCCGTCCTGGACGCCCTGGTGACCGAAGTCTTCGAGGCTATCACCGCCCCCGATGTCGATATCGAGCTGATCCTCGTCAACGACGGCAGCCGAGACCGCACACTCGAGATGATGCGCGAGCACCACGCGCGCGACCCTCGCGTCCGCTTCGTCAGCTTCAGCCGCAACTTCGGTAAGGAGGCGGCGATGTTCGCCGGCCTCAGCTACGCCAAAGGCGACGCCGTCGTCATCATGGACGCCGACCTGCAGCACCCGCCGACCTTGGTCAACGAGATGATCGAACTCCATCGGCAGGGCTACGACCAGGTCGTGGCCCGGCGGACCCGCGACGGTGATCCGGCGTTGCGCACCGCGTTCTCCCGCCTGTACTACCGGCTGGTCAACAAGCTCGTCGACGTGCCGATGGAGGACGGAGTCGGGGACTTCCGGCTCTTGTCCCGCCGCGCGGTGGATGCGCTGGTGGCCATGCGCGAGAGCAACCGGTTCTCCAAGGGCCTGTTCTCCTGGATCGGCTTCCCGCGTGCCACGATCGACTACAAGAACCAGGAGCGCCAGGGCGGGGGCGTCTCGAAGTGGTCGATGCGGCGGCTCTTCAACTACGGCATCGACGGCATCATGTCGTTCAACAACGCCCCCCTGCGCGCTGCCGTGTTCATCGGTATCGGGGTGACGCTGCTGTCGCTGGCCTACGTCGTGTACCTGCTGGTCGGCTGGGCGATGGGCGGCGTGGACGAGCCCGGCTACATCACCCTGATCACGGCGATCCTGGGGGTCGGCGGCCTCCAGTTGCTCTTCCTCGGCGTGATCGGCGAGTACGTCGGGCGCATCTACAACGAGGTCAAGCGCCGCCCGCCCTTCATCGTGTCGGACGCCGGCGGCTTCGAGCTGACCACCGGTGACCCCGGTACGCACCGATGAGCATCGTCAAGCACGCCGCCAAGTTCACCGTCGTCGGGTTCATCAACACCGGCGTCTACTACGTGCTCTATCTGTTGTTCCGCGAGGTCATGCCCTATATCGCGGCGCACCTCCTGGCCACCGCCTTCGCCATGGTGGGCTCGTTCTTCCTGAACACCTACTGGACGTTCCGGACCAAGCCGACCTGGCGGAAGTTCGCGATCTTCCCGCTGACCAACCTCACCAACTACGTCGTCCAAACCGTAGGGCTCTTCGCTCTGGTGGAGTTCCTGTCCGTCGACGAACGGATCGCGCCGCTGATCGCGGCCGTGGTCGCGATCCCGATCACGTTCCTGCTGTCCCGCAAGATCCTGTTGGAGCGTGATCCGAAGGAGCGCATCGCCGAGGTGATGGAGGACAAGACGGCATGACGCGCCAGGTGGAAACGACGGCGTCCGCCCAGGCAGCGTCAGCGCCGTCGCGGCGGCCCTGGCTGCTGCCGTTGGCGCTGGTCGGGTCGGTCGTCGTCCTCGGCCTGCTGCCCTTCCTGCGGAGCAGGGACTTCTACTTCTGGGACGACAGCGCGGCGGTCTTCCTGCCCACCTGGCGCGCCGCCGGACAGGACCTCCTCTCCGGCCGCTGGCCCGCCCTGCGCCCCGACTTCTGGATGGGCGGCAACTGGGCGGTCGAGGCGCAGTTCGGGCTGTGGAGCCCGGTCAACCTGTTGCTGATGATGGTCGTCGCCGTCGTCGGCGACCTGGCGGTCGCGGCGCTCGTCGTCAAGATCGGCTTCCAACTCTTGCTGGCGTCGGGCACCTACGCCCTGGCGAGAGAGTACGGCGCCTCCCGGTGGCCTGCCTGGGCCGTCGCGGTCACCCTCCCGTTCGCGGGCTTCACCCTGTACTACGACACCTCCACGTGGGTGGCCGGGCTGATGGCCTTCGCCTGGCTCACCTGGTTCTGGTGGGCCGCGCGCCGCTGCGGGCGTGGCGCGCTCAACCCGATCGTCACGTTCGTCATCGGCTACCTGCTCATCACCAACGGCAATCCCTACGGGGCGCTCGGCGCCGTTCTGGTGTTGCTGGGGCAGGCGATCGAGTTAGCCCTGGCCCGCCGGTGGCGCGGCCTAGGTCGGCTCGTGGTCGTGGGCGCCCTCGTGGGCCTCACCGTTCTCGTCGCCTTCCTGCCGCTGGTCCTCAGTTCGGACGCGGGCTGGCGGGAGTCCGAAGGCATCGTCAACGACGGCTTCCTGGTGCCCGACCTCACCATGCTGGCAGCCAGCAGCACCCCGGGCTTCACCCCCTTCATCCGCGTGTGGAGTGGGTCGGGCACCACCGTCCCGCTGGCGTACTCGGCGTGGTTCCTCCTGCCGCTTCTGCCGTGGCTTCGGTGGGGCGAGCTCAAGCGTGACGCGGCTCGCTTCGCGGGTCTCATCACGGTCTTCGTCGCCTACCTCGCGCTGACGCTGGGGCCGTCCAGCCTGTGGCTCTTCCGCTGGCCGGCCCGCCTCCTGGAGTACGTCTGGCTACCGACGTTCGTGCTGTTGGCCGTCCTCGTCTCCCGGGGGCTGCAGACATCGGCTTGGCGCACCCGCACGGTCGTGACCGCGGTGATCGTCCTCGGGGGCACGTGGCTGGCCTGGTCGGCGACGCCGCAGGCCATCACGCGGACGGGCGCGTCGCTGCTTCTGCACGGTGGCCTGGCCGCCCTTCTCGTGCTGCTCGCTGTGCGGTGGCGCTCGTGGTTGCCGGGGCTGATGGTCGCCGGCTCCGCGGTGGTGCTGGCGTTCCAGCTGGCCGCGATGCCGCTCAACATGGACGTGGCGAGGTGGTACTTCCCGAGCACCCCCGCCCAGCTGGACGCCTACGCCGAACGCGTGGGCGGACCGGTCGTCCAGATCGCCGTCCCCGACCTCATCCCGCTCGAAGAGCGCCCCTCGGACTGGCTGCTGTTCGGCAGCATGCCCGGGGCCACGGGGGTGGAGAGCACAACCAGCTACACCGGCATCGGCAACGACGAGTTCTCGATGACGCTGTGCCTCAACCACGCCGGCGCCAACTGCCGACAGGCGCTCGGGAAGGCCTTCGACGACGCCGGCCAGCTCGTCGAGGTCCCGCACCTGGTCGACGCCCTGAAGGCACGCACGATCGTCGTGCAGAACGCGCTCGTCCGGGACGTCGTCGACTTCGACGCGCCGTCCGGCTGGGAGAGGGCCGAAGCCGACGACGAGGTCACCGTGTTCCGTCGCACCACCGAGCTGCCCTGGCCCGACTCCCGGCTGGCCGCAGTGTCTCCGGGCGTGACGGTGGTTCAGGCCACCTCGACGAACGCCGCCGAACGCGTCCGCGTCAGCACCGGCCCCGACGGCGGAGCGCTCCTCTTCGCGCGACTCGCCTGGCCGGGCTACTGGGCGACGGTGGCGGGTCTGCGCGTGGAGGTGGTCGAGAACGCCCAGGGCCTGCTCGAGGTGCCGCTCCCACCGGGCCTGCAGGACGCCGACGTGGTGGTCGAATTCGCGGTGCCGGGGTACCAGCTGGCGGTTCCGCTGCTGGTCGTCGCGCTCGCCGGGGCGATCGCGATGGGTGTTCTTTGGAACACCGAAGGGGCGCGACGCGGCCGGGCGTCGGAGGCCTCTCGCCGCGCTGGCGTAGCGCCGGCGTCCGGAATGTGATATTGGCGGTCTCGCTGATTGGGGCCTTTTAGTAGCTCCTACACGTTGTAGGAGATTAGGTGGCAGAATCGAGCCATGAGCCCACGAACCATCGGCGTGACGGAAGTTGCACTGCGCGACGCGCACCAGAGTTTGATGGCGACCCGCATGGCCCTCGAGGACATGGTGGACGCTTGCAGCGACATCGACCAGGCGGGTTATTGGAGCGTGGAGTGTTGGGGTGGAGCCACCTACGACGCCTGCATCCGGTTCCTCAACGAGGACCCCTGGAAGCGCCTGCGTACCTTCCGTGAGCTGATGCCCAACAGCCGGCTGCAGATGCTGCTGCGCGGTCAGAACCTGCTCGGCTACCGCCACTACGAGGACGCCGTCGTGGAGCGGTTCGTCGACAAGTCCGCCGAGAACGGGATGGACGTCTTCCGGGTCTTCGATGCGCTCAACGACCCCCGCAACATGGAACAGGCGATGAAGGCGGTCAAGAAGACCGGTAAGCACGCCCAGGGCACCATCTGCTACACCATCAGCCCGCTGCACACCACCGAGGGCTACATCAAGCTCGCCGGGCAGCTGCTCGACATGGGGGCCGAGTCGATCGCGCTGAAGGACATGGCCGCGCTCCTGCAGCCGCAGCCCGCCTACGACATCATCCGGGGCATCAAGGAGACCTACGGCGACGTCCAGATCAACGTGCACTGCCACGCGACGACGGGGGTCACCCTGGTCAGCCTGATGAAGGCCATCGAGGCCGGCGCCGACGTGGTCGACACCGCGATCAGCTCGATCAGCCTCGGGCCGGGCCACAACCCCACCGAGTCCCTCGTCGCGATGCTCCAGGGCACCGAGTACACCACCGAGCTCGACATGGAGCGCCTGCTCCGGATCCGCGACCACTTCGCCAAGGTCCGCCCCAAGTACGCGCAGTTCGAGTCGGCCACCCTCGTCGACACCGACATCTTCAGCAGCCAGATCCCCGGCGGGATGCTCTCCAACATGGAGAGCCAGCTCAAAGCGCAGGGCGCCGGCGACAAGATCAAGCAGGTGATGGCCGAGGTTCCGCTGGTCAAGGCCGACGCCGGCCATCCACCCCTGGTCACCCCGTCCAGCCAGATCGTCGGCACGCAGGCGGTTTTCAACGTGCTCATGGGCCGGTACAAGGTGATGACCGGTGAGTTCGCCGACCTGATGCTCGGCTATTACGGCGAATGCATCGGCGAGCGCAACCCGGAGGTGGTCGAGTTGGCCCGCAAGCAGGCCAAGAAGGACCCGATCACGGTGCGTCCGGCGGACCTGCTCGCGCCCGAGTGGGACACCTTGAAGACGGACGCGGCGCAGCTGGACGGGGCCGACGCCAGCGACGAGGACGTGCTGACTTATGCCATGTTAGATCGGAAGAGC
>JBKHWW010000112.1:0-10722 GCA_046566345.1 Actinomycetes bacterium | reverse complement strand
TCGCGGGGCGTCGACGTACGCGTCCGCGCCACCGTGGACGGCATCGAAGGGGCGGGCGGCCGCGTCACGGGCGTCCGCGTGGGCGACGAGGTGATTCCCGCAGACCTCGTCGTCGTCGGGATCGGTGCCATCCCCGACACCGCTCTCGCCGAGGCGTCTCACCTGGCAGTTGACCACGGCATCCTGGTCGACGAGCGCCTGCGGACGAGCGACCCGCAGATCCTCGCGGCGGGGGACGCGGCCAACGCCCTGCACACCACGCTGGGTCGCCTGCGGGTGGAGCATTGGGACAACGCGATCCGCCAGGGCCAGCTGGCCGCCCGGACGATTCTGGGCCAGGACAAGGTCTACGACTGGCAGCCCTACTTCTACACCGACCAGTACGACCTCGGCATGGAGTACGTGGGCCGTGGCGATCCCGCCGACGATGTGGTGATCCGGGGAGACGAGGCCTCGGGGGAGTTCGTGGCCTTCTGGCTGCGGGACGGCGTGCTCACCGCGGCGATGAACGTCAACACCTGGGACGTCAACGACACGCTGCGAGCGCTCGTCGGGCGTCCGGTGGACGCCGCGCGGCTCGTGGATTCGTCGATCCCGCTGGATCGCCTGCCCTGAGCCCCAGAGCCACGCCCGGCTGAGTCAAATCGGGCGCTCGATTCTCGCGACCACGAAGAACGCCCTTGTGAGGGACTCAGGCACTCGCCGTTCATGCCATCGAGTGCCGAGTTTGACTCGAAACTTTCTCGTCCACCTGCTGCACAAGTCGAACAGCCGGGCCCGAGAAGTCGGGTCCGGCTGTTCGTCAGGGCGGTGGCGGTGGGATTTGAACCCACGGAAGGGAAGACCCTTCACGCGCTTTCGAGGCGCGCTCCTTCGGCCGCTCGGACACGCCACCGCCGATGAGGTTAGCAATCCGACCGCGCGGAGGGCGAATCGGCGATTCGGCGCGGGCTCACCGATGCCCGGAGAAGAACGCGCGCAGGAGTTCTGCGCACCGGTCGGCGGCCACGCCGGCGACCACCTCGACGCGATGGTTCAGCCGCGGCTCGCGGACGATGTCGAAGATGGACGCGACGGCCCCTGCCTTCGGGTCCAGGGCGCCGAACACGAGGCGTCCGACCCGGGCGTTGACGAGAGCGCCCGCGCACATGGCGCAGGGCTCGAGGGTGACCACCAGGGTGCAGTTCTCGAACGCCCAGTCCCGGCCGCCGGTCGCCGCGCCGCGGGACACCGCGGCGCGGCGGAGGGCGAGGATCTCGGCGTGGGCGGTGGGGTCCCCTGTGAGTTCCCGCTCGTTGCCGGCGCTGGCCAACACCGCGTCGTCGGGACCCAGCACCACCGCCCCAATGGGCACGTCGCCGTGCTCGGCCGCGCGGCGCGCCTCGGCGAGGGCCGCCTCCATGGCGCCCAGCCAGCGGACGCCGCCGGGCGCGGTGCTCACAACTCGAAGGCGTTGGCGACCTTGTCGTAGGCGTCGGCGAAGCCGATCTTCTCCAGGACCGTCTCCAGTGCCTCGAGGGGCTCCAGGTCTTCGTCGGAGCAGATCGCCTCCAGCTCCATCTCGGACAGGCCGACGTCGGTGAACAGGTCGAGGTCGCCCACGGGCTCGGACTCGTCGTCGTCTTCGGGCAGGTCGGCGCCCAGGAAGTCGGCGGCGTCGCGAGCGATCGGCCAGTCCGCCGCCGCGACGATGTCGGACAGCAGCACCTGCACAACGCGACCTCGCACCCGGACGATCACGAAGAACTCCTGGTCGATGCTGACGACGCCGACGGCGCCGGCGTCGCCCGGCTCGCGACGCAGGGCCTCGATCAAGCCGTCCAAGTCGTTGGCGAGCTCCTTGCCCAGCGCCGTGCCCGACGGCTGGCCGTCCTCACGATAAAGCGCGGCTACCAGGTCGATCTCGTCGTCGATGGCGTCCTCGGGGTAGTCGTCGTCCTCTTCGTCGTCGTCGCCGTCCTCATCGTCATCGCCATCGTCGTCGTCATCGTCTGCGTCGTCACCCGCGCGGGGGTACGCGTCATCGTCCAGGCCCAAGGCGCTGAAATCGTCACCCTCGACCTCGTCCACGCCCGGCCGGTCGTCCCCGCTGTCGGCGAGTTCGACGTCGAAATCCTCGTCGCGTCCGGCCATGGTGGCTCCTTTCGTCGGTCCCCATCGTGTCAGACTCCCGAGGTTTCGGCACACCCCGCAGGCGGCCCGGACGCCGACCGCGGTGAGGCGGCAGGGCTGCAAGAATGACCCCGTGGAACTCATCGTCGCCGACCACCCGCTCGTCGCCCACAAGGTTCGCCTGCTGCGGGACGTGGCCACGGATTCCCCAACTTTTCGGCGGCTGGTGGACGAACTCGTGACCCTGTTGGCGTACGAGGCCACGCGCGAGGTGCGCGTGGAGGAGATCGAGGTCCAGACGCCCGTGGCGGCCACCACCGGCACGCGGTTGTCGCACCCACTGCCGCTGGTGGTGCCGATCCTTCGCGCCGGGCTGGGGATGCTGGACGGCATGATGCGGGTGATCCCGACCGCCGAGGTGGGCTTCGTGGGGATGGTCCGCGACGAGGAGACACTGCAGCCGTTCACCTACGCCGAACGGCTGCCGCACGACCTGTCCGGGCGGCAGTGCTACGTGCTCGACCCCATGCTGGCCACCGGGGGCTCGTTGGGCGGGACCGTGAAGTTCCTGGTCGACCGTGGCGCCGACCACATCACCTGCATCTGCCTGCTGGCCGCCCCCGAGGGGATCGAGAACATGCGCCGCCTCGTCGACCCGGTCGGCGTCCCGTGCACGCTGGTCGTCGCCGCCGTCGACGAGCGGCTCGACAACCGCGGGTACATCGTGCCCGGCTTGGGTGACGCGGGCGACCGGCTGTACGGCCTGGCCGACTAGCGCGCCGCCTCCGCCCTCGAGCGCTACTCGCGCGCCCGCCCTACGCCCCCAGGTCGCGTCGACGCTCGGCGTCCCTCCCTGCCCGCGCCAGCCCGACCAGCACCGCGCCCGCAGGCAACACGATCGAGGCGATCAACCCGGGACCGACCCACCAGCCGCCTCCGCGGGCGGTCCGGGTGACGGTCACCGCTTTGGCAACGCCGGCCACCGCGCACGCGATCGCCAGCCGGGCCGCACGCCCGCCCCCGTGGGCGCGGGACGCCGCCGCCGCGAGCCCGAGCGCGGTCGCCCCCACCGAGACCGCGAGGTCGGTGGTGGCGGCGGCGCCCTTGGAGATCCAGCGATCGGGGCGACCGGCGGCGTCCCAGTGCTGGGGGAGGAGGGCGGGCAGCGATCGACCGCGGACGGCGTAGTGGGCGGCCACGGCCACGGTCCCGAGGGCTGGGATCACAGCGGCCAGCGCGAACGCGTCGTTCGGGGTCGAGGCGAACGGCTCGTCCTCGGCGTCCGGTTCGATCAGGCCGGACCGGACGGCCAACGCGCCGAAGTTAAGGTCCCAGCCCGCGCCGAACGCGCGCGGCCGGAACAGACGGGGGGAGGCCGGGTCCCACAGCGCGGCCCGGACCCGCTCGGCCGTGGGCGGTCGCCAGTCGTACGGGATCCCGTGCCACGTGCCGCGCCGCGGGTCGGCGTCCGCGGAGTCTGCGTCTTCAGCCTCGATCGGCCCGAGCCGTTCGATCACCGCGGCGAGGTCGGTGGGTGTCGCCGACGTGTCCAGGCTCTCGCACAGGGCGATAGTGAGCTCGTCGCGGACGCCGGCGCGCAGGTCGGCGTCCACGACGCCGACGGACGCCTCCAGCCAGGCGGACGCCGCACGCCGGGTGTCGGGGGCCAGTTGGTCCAGGGACGTGATCATCGGTACTCCTTCAGGAGGGTGTCGAGGGCGTCGCGGACCGACACCCAGGCGTCATGGAGCTCCGAATGCGCCGCTCGCCCGGCGGCGGTCAACCGGTAGTACTTGCGGGGCGGCCCGACCGGCGACTCCTGCCAGGTCGAGTCGATGAGCCCGGCCTTCAGCAGGCGGGACAGCAAGGGGTAGACGGTTCCCGCGGTCAGCGCCAGCGCGGGCTGGGCGGACAACTCGTCGACGACTTGGGAGCCGTAACGCTCCCCGTCGGCCAGGAGGCCCAGCACGGCGAGCTCGACGACGCCCTTGCGGATCTGTGCGGTGCGATTCTCCTCAGCCATGGCAAAAGGGTAACACCAGGTACCTGGTATAGCAAGCATCTAGGCACCACATACCATGGCGACCTGTCGCGCCGCTGACTAGCCTTGACGTGGACGACCGCGATGCCGGGCCACCGGGCTCCAACTCGACGGTCGGCCCCACAGAGAGGATCACACCATGAGCACCGACAACGTCGAAGACGGCGGCGACATCAGCTCGGGTTACGGCGACTCGACCGAGACGGGCCAAGTGTCCGACGAGAGGGCCGAGGAGCTGCTGCGCGCCCGCAAGGCCGGCAAGGACGCGACCACCCCTGACGCTTCGGGCGACACCACGGGCGAGAGCTAGGAATCCTCCGAAGCGAGCGAGGAACGAGGCATGGACCCGCGCCTCACCGAGATTTTCCCGCCGCTCGGCGTCCGCATCACCTGCGGCGAGCTCGAGTTGCGCGGCATCTCCGACTCCGAGGTGCTGGCCCTGCTCGACGTGGTGCGCGACGGCGTCCACCCGGCCGACAGGATGCCGTTCAGCTACCCCTGGACCCAGGCGACCCCCGAAGACCTCCCGCTGAACTACCTACAGTGGTGGGCACGGGGACTGGCCACGTGGGCACCGGACGCCTGGGGCCTCGATCTGTGCGTCCTCTGGGACGGGGAGGTAGTCGGAGTCCAGGGCGTCGCGACGCGCGATTTTCTGACCCTGCGCTACGGCGAGACGGGCTCGTGGTTGGGGCAGCGTTACCAGGGCCGCGGGATCGGCACGGCGATGCGGCGGGCCATGTGCGCGTTCTTGTTCGATCACCTGGAGTTCGAGGTGATCACGTCGTCGGCGTTCTCGGACAACCCGGCGTCGCTCCGCGTGAGCCAGAAGGTGGGCTACCGCACCAACGGCGAGGCGTGGGTCAAGCGCGGCGGATCGGCGGCGACGACGACCCAGCTGCTCCTGTTCAAGGAAGACCTGATCCGCGGTCCTGACATCACCGTCGAGGGCGTCTTCGCGTTGCGCCGGTTTATCGGCCTCGAGCAGTAACCCGAATCCCCGAATCCCCGGGGACGCGGTGGGTCGCGGGTCAGCCGACCAGCGAGCGCGCCAGGTTGGGATAGTTAGTGATCACCGCGTCGACTCCCAGCCGGATCATCCGCGTGACGTCGTCGGGCTCGTTGACGGTCCAGACGTGCACGGCAAGCCCATGCTCGTGGCTCTTGTCGACGATTTTGCGTCGAGTGGCGGCCATCGACGGGTGCAGGGCGGTCGCGCCGAGCCGGGACGCGTACGCCCAGGGCTTCCACAGGGGCTCCGAGTAGAGGGCACCCAGCGGCTGGGTGGCGCCGAGGGCGACCAGGCGCCGCAGCGAGTAGTGGTTGAACGTCGACAAGATGACGCGGTCGGCCATGCCCCACGAGGCGACCAACTCCAGCACCCTCTCCTCCAGCCCCATGTAGGCCATGCGCGAGTTCTTCAACTCGATGTTGAGCCGGGTGGGGGTGTCCCGCACGAGTTCGAACACCTCCGCCAGCGTCGGGATGCGCACGCCCGCGTACTCGTCGCGACCCGCGCTCGCGTCGAGCGTGCGCAGGTCGTCGAGGCTGTGGTCGGCCACCCAGCCGGTACCGGTGGTGGTGCGCTCGAGGGTCTCGTCGTGGATCACGACCACGTGGTCATCGCGGGTGAGCTGCACGTCGAGCTCGAAGGCGTCAGCACCCTGCTCGAGCGCCAGCTCGAAGGCGGGGATGGTGTTCTCTGGCGCGTACCCGCTCGCGCCCCGGTGGGCCCAGACCTCGGTCATGGCGGCATCGTGGCACGGCGAGTCGACGAGACGGTGAACGCCGTGGCTTTGTGAAGAGTGATGCCCTCGGGTGGGGGCCGCCCACGCGCACTGCGCCGGTAGGTTACCCGAGTGAGGGAACAGACCGAGATCGACCGCATCGCCGAGGAACACACCCGCCAGATGGTGGCCCTCAGCCCTCTGCTGGCCACGCAGCTCGGCGTGCCTGGCAGCGACCACCTCGTCGACGACCTGTCCCCCGCCGGCCATCGAGCGGACGCCGACCTCAACCGTCGCACCCTGGCCGCACTGGACGGCGTCGACCCCGCCGACGCCGTGGACGCGGTCACGGTCGCCGCGATGCGGGACCGCCTGGGGCTCGCGCTGGAGTGCTTCGAGGCCGGCGACCACACCGTCGACCTGAACAACATCGCCTCGCCGGTGCAGGACCTGCGCGATGTCTTCGACCTGATGCCGCACGAGAACGCCGACCACTGGGCGGCGATCGCGGGGCGGATGCGGGCGCTGCCCCAGGCCGTCGAGGGGTACATGGACACGCTCCGCGAGGGCCTCCGAGCGGGGCGGGCGGTGGCGCTCCGTCAGGTGGAGCTGGCGATCGTCGAGACCGAAGGGCTGGCTGATCCCGACGGATCGTTCTTCACCGCGTTCGCCGCGGGAGCCCGCCCGGGGGGCGCGGAGGCGTCCGGCGCGTTGGCGAACGCGCTGACCGCCGGAGCGGACGCCGCGCGCGCCGCCTATGGGCGGCTCGCGAGGTTCCTGCGCGCGGAGCTGGCGGAGCAGGCAGCCACGGACGACGCGGTCGGCAGGGAGCGCTACCAACGCGCCTCGCGCCGGTTCGTCGGCGCCACCATCGACCTCGACGAGACCTACGCCTGGGGGGTGGAAGAACTGGCCCGGATCACCGCCGAACAGCACGCCCTGGCCGCGCGGATCGCGGGCCCGGGTGCGAGCGTGCCGGACGCGGTCGCGGTGCTGGACGCCGACCCAGCACGCACCCTGCAGGGGACGGACGCCCTGCGAGAGTGGATGCAGGAGACGGCAGACGACGCGATCGCGGCGCTGGCGGGCGTCGACTTCGACATCGCCGAACCCCTGCGGACCATCGAGTGCATGATCGCCCCGACCCAGAACGGAGGCATCTACTACACCGGACCCACCGACGACTGGTCCCGTCCGGGGCGGATGTGGTGGAGCGTGCCACCCGGGGTCACCGAGTTCAACACGTGGCGGGAGAAGACCACCGTGTATCACGAGGGCGTCCCGGGACACCACCTGCAGATCGCCCAGGCCGTGTACAACGCCGCCGAGCTGAACTGGTGGCGACGCCAGATCTGTTGGATGTCCGGTCACGGGGAAGGCTGGGCCCTGTACGCGGAGCGGCTGATGGAGGAGTTCGGGTTCCTCGACGACGACGGCGACCGCTTCGGCATGCTGGACGCCCAGCGCCTGCGTGCGACACGGGTCGTGCTCGACATCGGCGTCCACCTCGGCAAGCCCGCCTTCGACCGCTACGGCGGCGGGGTGTGGGACTACGACAAGGCGTGGGCGCTGATGAAGGACAACGTGACCATGGACGAGGGATTCCTCCGGTTCGAGCTGAACCGCTACATGGGTTGGCCGGCGCAGGCGCCGAGCTACAAAGTCGGGCAGCGTCTCTGGGAGCAGATCCGTGCGGAGGCCCAGGCAGGGGCGCGCGCCCGCGGCGAGGCGTTCTCGCTGAAGGACTTCCACACGCGCGCGCTCAACCTGGGCTCCCTGCCCCTGGACGTGCTGAGAGCTCAGCTCACGTGAGGCGGTCTCGCGGCTCGCGCAGCGTGTAGGTGAGCTGGATCGGCTGGCGCTGCCCACCGACGTGCACCACCACGTCGCCGTCGAGGGTGAGCTGGCTGGCGTGGTGCGCGAGGGCCTCCCGCACGACCTCGACATGCCGGCGAGCGTCCACCACCAGCCCGGCTGCGTTCGGCTCGGAGGCCACCTCCAGGAACCCCGCCCCCACGTCGGACGCCGCCGCGCGGCTGGGCGCGTGGAGGGCGACGTGATCGGGGTGGCCGTAGCCCCCGGCGGCGTCGTAGCTGATGATCAGGTCTGCGCCCAGGTGACGGGCGTACGCGGCGATGTCGCCGGCGACCTCGGCGGGGTCGGCGAGCGTGAGCGCGTCGGGGCTTGCCCCCTCCCCTGGCCCGGCCACCGTCTCGGCCTCGTCGAGCCAGCGCATCCCCGAGTCGGTGTACCGGCGCGGCGGCAGCCCCTCGGACCGGGCCGGCGGCTCCCCGAGGAACGCCCCGGACCGGACGCCGAGCGCCCGGCAGGCGCACTCGACCTCGCGCTCGCGGTGCTCAGCGAGGGCAGCGGTGCCGGCGAGCCGGGACAGCGGCCCGGGGACGACCTCCCCGCGCTCGCCCCGCGTGGCCGTGAGCACGGCGACGCTGACCCCGCGCTCGGCGAGATCGGCGAGGATGCCGCCGGTGGCCAGCGTCTCGTCGTCGGGGTGCGCGTGCACGAACAGGACCGTGCGCGCACCCGTCAGCAGCGCCTGCGGCACGCCGGCCACGTCACTCGTGCGGGTGGCGGTCGAAGACGTGTTCGTCGTGCGGGTGCGGGTCGGAGTTCAACGGGTTCTTGACCATGAACACGGTGGAGGACACCAGCCCGCCCCACACGATCAGGACGGCGACCAGCATCATCAGGATGGCGGGAGCGGTCATGCGGACACCTCCTTACCGGAGCGCGCGATGTAGGGGTCAAGGGGCAGCGGGGTGAAGCGGTCCACGTCGGTGCGCCAGCGCAGTGCGGTGGCGAAGCCGGCGGCGACGACCAGGAACAGCACCGTGCCCCAGCCGAAGGCGGTCACGAAGCCGCCCGGGTAGCCGCCATACCCCGTGGTCACCAGAGTGATCACGGTGGCCACGAGCACGTAGAGCAGGGCGACCGGGTTGAGGACGCCCACCAACAGCCGCCACCAGTTGCCCAGCTGCAGGGTGGAGGTCTGGTTCAGGTGGTGCTGGAGCTCGGGCAGCTTGCGGATGAGGACCGCCACGATGATGCACTCCGCGACGGCGGCCGAGAGGATCCCAATGTTGTTGACGAAGTTGTCGACCACGTCGAGAGCGTTCAGCCCGTTCGTGGTGGCGAACAGGAGGATCGACCCCAGTGCCTCGAGGCCGACGATGGCTGCCACCGCGGTGCGGCGGGACAACGAGAACTTCTCCCGGACTGCCGCCACGATCACCTCGATGATGCTCACCATCGAGGTGAAGCCGGCCAACAGCAGCGACACGAAGAACAGGACGCCGAAGATCTGGCCGCCCGGCATCATCGAGATCACTTGCGGGAACGTCATGAACGACAGGCTCACACCCGTGATGCCTTCCAGGTCTCCCACCGTGACCCCCTGGCTGTAGGCCATGAAGCCGAGCGTGGCGAACACGCCGAACCCGGCCAGGATCTCGAAGGACGAGTTGGCGAAGGCCGCCACCAGGCCGGTCGGGACGAGGTTGGCGCGCGGCTTGATGTAGCTGGCGTACGTCATCATGATGCCGAAGGCCACCGACAACGAGAAGAAGATCTGCGTGTACGCCGCGACCCACACCGCGGGGTTGGTCAGCGCCGACCAGTCGGGCGTGAACAGCGCGTTGAGGCCGTCCACGGCCCCGGGCAGGAAGAGCGCGCGGATCACCATCGCGACGAACAGGACGATGAGCAGCGGCAGGGCGATCTTGTTCACGACCTCGAGGCCCTTGTGCACCCGGGCGCTCATCACGATGAGCACGAGCACCCACAGGACGAGCATCGGCCAGAAGACCGACCAGCCGATGGCCAGATTGAATCCGGGGTCGGCGACGCCGAGGAAGTCCTGCACGAAGAAGGTGGTGGGGTCGGAGCCCCAGGCCAGGCTGAACGAGAACCCGGCATAGGAGGCCGCCCACGCGAGGATCACGATGTAGTACGCGGCGATCACCATGCAGATCCCGACCTGCAGCCAGCCGATGAACTCGAACCGGTGGCCGAGGCGGCGGAAGACCGCGGGGGCCGAGCCGCGGAAGCGGTGGCCGAGCGCGTAGTCGAGCATGAGGATGGGGATGCCGGCGGTCAGCAGGGCGACCACGTAAGGGACGATGAAGGCGCCGCCCCCGCTGGTGTAGGCCACCCCGGGGAAGCGCCAGATGTTGCCCAGGCCGATGGCCGAGCCGATCGCGGACAGCAGGAAACCCAGCTGCCCCGACCACTGCTCGCGCTGCGGCGCGGCTGTCCTGTCAGACATGGGACGGGATACCTCTCTGGAGAGCGGACGGTTCAACGTACCCCCGCCCCTGTGCCGCCTGCCGGCATCTCACATCGCGGCGTCCGGCGTGTTCAGTCCTTGCCGTACAAGTCGCGCGTGTACACCTTCTCGGCGACGTCGACCAGCTCGGGAGCCATTCGGTTGGCCAGGATCAGGTCGCAGCGGGCCTTGAACTCGTCGAGATCGGTGACCACCTCGGAGCGGAAGAACTCGCCCTCCTCCAACAGCGGCTCGTACAGGATCACCGGGATGCCCTTGGCCTTGATCCGCTTCATGATCCCTTGGATCGAGGACTCTCGGAAGTTGTCGGAGCCGGCCTTCATCGCGAGCCGGTAGATGCCGACCTGCGCGGGCTGGCGCTTGACGATGTCGTACGCGATGAAGTCCTTGCGCGTGGTGTTGGAGTCGACGACAGCCCGGATCAGGTTCTGCGGCACGAACCGGTAGTTCGCCAGTAGTTGCTGGGTGTCCTTGGGCAGGCAGTAACCGCCATAGCCGAACGACGGGTTGTTGTAATGGTTGCCGATGCGGGGGTCCAG
>JBKHWW010000111.1:0-3896 GCA_046566345.1 Actinomycetes bacterium | reverse complement strand
GCGTTCAGCCGCCTAGCGGGGGAGACGTCCTCGAGCGTCGCCGAGGTGATCCGAGCCCAGTTGGCCGCCCGCACGATCTTCGCGGTCGCGCGGGGGGAACTCGCCCTCCACGAGCTGGGGCTGCCTGCCGAGACCGAACTGCATGTGCGCGTCACTTGGCAGCAGATGATCGAGCGCGCCACCCGGTGGCTGCTGCACAACCGCCGCGGACACCTGGACATCAAGGGCGAGGCCTCGGACTTCACCGACCCTGTGGCGATGGTGCTCAGCCTGTTCGAGACCAGCGGCACCCCCCGGCAGCGCCGGCTGATGGCCGCCGAAGAGACGAACCTGACTCAGGCTGGTGTGCCCAGGAACCTGGCGTGGGCCGTCGCCCGAGCCCCGTGGGCGCACCAGGCACTTGCCATCGTCGATCTCGCCCGCCGCCTGGATCGGCCGCTCGAGCTCGTCGTGGACGTCTACTACGAGCTGGCCGGCGTCCTGGGACTCGACCTGGTCTTCGACCGCGTCAACCAGCTGGAGCGGCGCAGCCGCTGGGACACGATGGCGCGCGCCGCGCTGCGTGACGACCTGCAGAGCCTGCACGCCGCGCTCACCCGGGCTGCGCTGGAGGCGGCACCGGGCGCCTTCGACCCTGACACCGTCATCGCGGCCTGGACGAAGGCCGTCGGTGGGGTGGATCGCGAGGCGGCCGAGTTGGCCGAGATCACCAGCGAGGATTCCACCCTGGCCCGGATGTCGGTGGCGCTGCGCACGATCAGGACGCTCCTGGTGTGAGTGGCGGACGCCGCGGGCGTCCGCGTGAGGGAGGGCGATCCGGTTGACTGGGTCCATGCGCATCGACCTGCACACGCACAGCCTCGTCTCCGACGGCACCGACACGCCCGAGCAGCTGGTGGCCAAGGCAGCCGAGGCGGGGCTCGACGTGATCGCGCTCACCGACCACGACACGTTCGACGGCCTCGAGGAGGCCAAGCTCGCGGGGCGGGCAGTGGGCTTGGAGGTGCTCGCCGGCATGGAGTTCTCCACCGAACGAGACGGCGCGTCGGTGCACGTGGCCGCCTACGGCTGTGACCCCAACGACCAGGCGCTCTGTGACGAGCTGGCACGGGTGCGGGCCGGCCGCACCGATCGTGTCCCCGCCACGGTGGCCCGCCTGACGAAGCTGGGCATGCCGCTCACCATCGAGGACGTGCTCGCGCAGGCGCCCGGGGTCTCGGTGGGGCGTCCGCACGTGGCCGATGCCCTCGTGGCCAAGGGCTACGCCTCCTCCCGCGACGAGGCGTTCGCCCGCTGGCTGTACGAGGGCGGCCCCGCCTACGTCGACCGGTACTGCACCCATCTGACCGACGCCCTCGCACTCATCCGCCATGCCCGCGGGGTCGCCGTCCTCGCTCACCCGTGGGGGCGCGGCCGACGGGACGACCTGCCTGAAGCCCTCCTCGCCGAGCTTGCCGCCGAGCACGCGCTCGACGGCGTTGAGGTCGACCACCCCGACCACGACGAAGCGACCCGCGAGGAACTGCGCGCAATCGCTGCCCGGCTCGGCTTGCTCCCCACCGGGTCAAGCGACCACCACGGCGCCGGAAAGTCGCGCAACCCGCTGGGTGCGTTCCTCACCGAGCCGGACGTCTATGCCGAGATCCTGCGCCGCATCGCGTCCCGGGGAGGTTGGCGCTGACGTCAGCTCGCTCCCCGGGCAGCTAAGCTGACCACGTGAAGCGAACGGGTTGGTGGCACAGGTCACGACGGCCCTGACGCGAACCCCTACCCACGGCCGTCCTGCGGGCGGCCGTTTGGCGCGCTCGCGGCACCAGACGACGAGGAGAGAGTCCCATGACCGAGGTCATCGAGAACGCGCATGCGGGTGACGCCGCGGAGGCGCTGGCGGCGTCCACGTCGGACGCCTCCCTGCGCCGCTCGGAGGAGCGCAGCCGCGCGATCGAGGCTCAGATCGAAAAGGACCCCTCGGGATTCCGGATGCTGACGGGCGACCGGCCCACCGGGCACTTGCACATTGGCCACTACTTCGGGTCGCTGGCCAACCGCGTCCGCCTCCAGGACGCCGGGGTAGAGACGGTCGTGGTCATCGCCGACTACCAGGTGATCGCCGACAGGGACGTCACCGGGCCCGTCGCCGAACGGGTGCACTCGCTGGTCACCGACTACCTCGCGGTTGGGATCGACCCGGCCCGGACGACGATCTTCGCGCACTCCGCGGTGCCTGCGCTGAACCAGTTGATGCTGCCGTTCCTGGCGTTGGTCACCGACTCCGAGCTCTACCGCAATCCCACGGTCAAGGCAGAGCACGACGCCACCGGCGGACGCCCCATGTCCGGCCTGCTGCTGACCTATCCGGTGCACCAGGCTGCCGACATCCTGTTCTGCAAGGCCAACCTGGTCCCCGTCGGCAAGGACCAGCTGCCCCATCTGGAGCAGACGCGCGTGGTCGCCCGCCGCTTCGACGAGCGTTACGGGCGGGTGGACCCGACCAGGCCGGTGTTCCCGCAGGCGGAGGCGCTGCTGAGCGCCGGCTCGCTGATCCTGGGCATGGACGGAACCAAGATGAGCAAGAGCAAGGGCAACACGATCGAACTGCGCATGACCGCCGACGAGACTGCCAAGATCCTGAAGAAGGCCGTCACCGACTCCGATCGCCACATTACATACGATCCGGCCAAGCGGCCCGAGGTCGCCAACCTGCTCACCCTCGCGGGCTCGTGCTCGGATCGTGACCCTGCCGAGATCGCAGCCGAGATCGGCGACGGTGGCGGTGGCGGTCTGAAGAGGTATCTCACCGAGGTGCTGAACGAGCGGTTCGCCCCGATCAGGGCTCGCCGCGCCGAGCTCGAGGCCGACCCCGGCTACATCCGTCGGGTGATTCGGGAGGGCAACGCACGCGCCAACGGCATGGCCGAGGCGACACTCGCCGAGGTCCGGCAGGCGATGGGCATGGTCTACTGATGCCCGTCGAGACGTCGGATGCCGCCTGGATCGTCTCGCGCCGCACCGGCTGGCGCGGTCTGTGGGGGGCGGTGGGCGTTCTCGTCTTCGGCGCGGCCGCCGCGGCGTCGGTGTGGGGGTTCGTCCGCGCACCGCACGTCGATTCCTTCGTACTGGTGATCATCACGATCCCGTTCCTGGTGATGGCGATGGTGCTCGCCTGGGAGGCGCTCGGCCAGGGGATGGTGCGCCTCGACGGCGACGGCTACTCCACCCCGCTCGGACAGCGCCGCCGCTGGTCCGACGTTCTCGCGGTGGGCACCGGCCTGGTCGAGGGGCGCGAGACGCCGGTCGTGGCGGTGCGCTCCGGTGACGGGTTCCCTGTGACCCAAGACGTCTTCCCTGGCTTCGCCGACGCCGAGGCGTCCCGGCTGGTGGAGGCTCTGCGCGCTCGCGTGCGGCCCGCGGGGTTCGAAGCCATCGCGGTGGGGGAGACGTGGTGGGCGACCGCCGAGGCGGAGGCCGACCGGGCCGCCGAGGTCGCGCGTCGAACGAGCGGCCGGGAACCTCTGAGCCGCGAGCGGGTCGAGTTCGGGTTCCCGGGGGTGCCTAGCGCCGTCCGCCTCGACTACGGGCGTAACGACGCGGGGGAGCGCGTGGAGCTGCTGGCGCGCCAGTCGAGCGAGCTCGCCGTCACCGCTCACGGACGCCGCTGGCTGCGCCAGAACCGCAAGCGCTCGCTCGACCCGGCCGCCCAGGTGGGCTGGCTGTTCGAGCCGCACACGACCGACGTGGTGGCGTCCACGGGGGTGGGCTTCGACCGCCTCGTGGTGACCGTGGCGGGCCGTAAGCCGTTGTCGTTCAATGCCGAGGAACCCGACCGCTTCATGTGAGCGCCGCCAGGGCGGACAATGGCTGCCGTGACCCGACACCGAATCTTTGCCACCAGCTTC
>JBKHWW010000110.1:0-6618 GCA_046566345.1 Actinomycetes bacterium | reverse complement strand
GTGCGAGTTGCTGGCCGTCTGCCTGGACGCCGGACGCCCCCCTCGGGGTGCGCTCCGCGTCGTGGCGGAGGTGCTGGACGGTCCGGCCGCCGATGAGCTGCGCGCGGTTCTGCAGCGCATCGACCTGGGCGTCGACGAGGCGGACGCCTGGGGGCACCTCGCGCTCGTAGCGGGCTACCAAGCCGTGGGCCGCGACCTGTCCCGGTCGGTCAGGAGCGGGCTCGGGCTGTCTGCCGTGCTGCGCCAGCACGCGGTCGACGCACGCAAGGAGGCGGCCGCAGAGGCGCTCGTCGAGGCGCGCGGGGCAGGGGTCCGCAGCGTGGTGCCGCTGATGCTGTGCTTCTTGCCGGCGTTCATGCTCCTGGGCGTGGTGCCGCTCTTCGGCGCGTTCGCGCTGGCGGCGACCCCGTGACGGCGCGTGACGCAGGGTTCGTCCACAACCTCGACGAGACACCCGCCCCCATCCACAGGCTTCTTCAAGGGGTGACTGGCTGCGCGGGCCGCTGCCGAAGGTGTGGTCGTGCCGCAGCCGCTGCGGTCCTCAACGAAAGGGAGCACTCCATGTCCGACCTCCTGCTGACACCCGTCCCGGTCGTCTCCCACCGCCGCGACGGCCACGAACGCGGCATGGCCACCGTCGAATACGCGATCGGGGTGGTCCTCGTCCTGGTCATCGTCGGGGCGGTCATCGTGTCCGTCCAGCAGGGCTGGTTCTCGAAGCTGGCCCAAGAGCTCATCGAGGCGCTGCTGGAGACGGTGGTCAAGTCCTTCAACATCGACCTGCCGTGGGCCCGCTGACGAATCGATCCCGGGGGCCGGGCACGCGGTGCTCGGCCCCCTCGCAGCGCGGCATGGTCACCGTGGAGACGGCCTTCGCCACGCTGGTGCTGGCCGCCGTGGCCGTGCTCGCCATCGGGGTCGCGGGGGCGCTCTTCGCGCTGGGTCAGTGCCAGGTGGTGGCCAACGAGGTAGCCCGCCAGGCTGCGCGCGGCGACAGCGCGGCCGTGGCCCGGGCATCCGCCGATGCGCCGGCCGGTGCCGAGGTGTCGAGTCGCCGCGAGGGCGGCACGGTCATCGTCGAGGTGCGGTGCGCCGTCCGCATCGGCCCGGCCCGATGGCCGCTTGCCGCGCGCGCCGCGGTGCTGGAGGAGTGATGGCCGACCCCATGCCCCCCGTGACCCGGCCCGTCCGCGACGCACGCGGGTCGGCGTCCCTTCTCGCCTCGCTGGTGGTGCTGCTGATCGCGGCCCTCACCGGCCTGCTGGTGATGGTCGGCGTGGTGAACGCGGCGGGGCAACGCGTCCGGGGCGCGGCCGACCTCGCCGCGCTGGCGGGCGCCCGGGCTCAAGGGGCGGGTCAGGACGCCTGCGCCGAAGCCGGCCGGTCAGCCGAACTGAACCACGTCGAGGTGGACGGCTGCCGGGTGAGCGGCGACGAGTTGGAGTTCGTGGTGAGCGTCGGCGTCAGCGGCGAGGTGCGGTTCGGGCCGTGGCGGCGCCTGTTGAAGGGCCACGCCCATGCGGGCATGGTCACGGGGGCGCCGGAATGAGCGCGGTCAGCAGCGCCGCCGCGCCGGATTTGTCGAGGGGATTGTTGCCCGATCCGCACTTGGGCGAGACCACGCAGGCGGGGCAGCCGGTATCGCAGGGGCACGTGAGTAGCCGTTCGAGGGTCGCCCCCCACCATCGCTCGGCCAGACCGAACCCTCGGTCCGCGATGCCGGAGCCGCCGGGGAGCCCGTCGTGCACAAAGACCGTGGCCTCCCCGGTGTCGGGATGCAGCACCGTGGACACGCCCCCGATGTCCCACCGGTCGCACGGCACGAACAGGGGCAGGAGGCCGATAGCGCAGTGCTCCGCGCCGTGCACGGCCCCGGCCAGGTCGGCGAGGTCGACGCCCAGGCCCGCGATCACCGTGTCGGGCAGCGTCCACCAGCTGGCGCGGGTGGACAGGCGTCGCTCGGGGAACTCCAGCGGCGTGGAGTCCCAGACCTCTCCCGTCTCGGCGTCGCGGCGCAGGTATGACACCACCTGCGTCGACAACTCCACCGAGCCGACGTGAACCGTGCCGAGCCCGAGGGGCCTGGACTGCTCGGTGGTGAGGATCCGGACGCCGGCCACCGACTGCGGCTGGGTGAAATAGGGCGGATCGTCGCGGCGGACGAGCGCGATCCGGTCCGCGGGGTCGACATCGGTGACGACCCACGTCTCGCCCTGGTGCACGTAGACGGCCTCGGGGTGCACGGTTCGGTCGCAAGCAGACGGCTCGACTTGCCCGATCACCCGCCCGGTCGCCTCGTCGACCACCTCGATCGCCTTACCCTGGGCCGACCGCAAGTCGATGGCGTCGACCGCCCGCGATGGGTGCGTCCAGAACCAGCCCAAGGGCCGCCTGCGCAACGCCCCCTGTCGAGTGAGCGCGTCCGCCAGGGGGCGCAGCTGCGGGCCGAACCAGGCCTCGTCGGCGTCGGTGAGCGGCTGTTCCTGAGCGGCGGCGCACAGGTGGGGGCCGAGGACGAAGGGATTGTCGGTGGGGACGACCGTGCGCTCTACGGGACGGTCGAAGACCAATTCGGGGTGCGCGACCAGGTAGGCGTCCAGCGGGTCCTCCCGCGCGACCAGGACGGCCACCGCGTCCCGGCCGGCTCTGCCCGCACGGCCGACCTGCTGCCAGAACGCCGCCAGCGTCCCCGGGAACCCGGCGGTGACCACGGCGTCCATGCCGGCGATGTCGATACCGAGTTCGAGTGCGCTCGTGCTGGCGACGCCGCGGAGGCGTCCAGACGACAGCGCCGCCTCGATGGAGCGCCGGTCACCGGGGAGGTAGCCGCCACGGTAGGCGGCGATCGTGTGGGGTGCCTCGCTGCGCTGCTGGGCGCGCAGGGCGACGAGTTCTGCCTGCAGCCGCGAGGTGGTGAAAGCGAGCGCCTGGCCCTCGGCCGCAAAGGCGGCCAGCAGGCGGGCGGTGGTGTCGGTCAGGCTCGGCGTCGGCTCCAGCAGGAGCACGTCGAGGGCGGGGTGCGGCGAGCCGTCCTCGGTGATCGCGAGCACGTCGTCGCTGCCGATCAGGGCGGACGCGACGGCGTCCGGCTCGGCGATCGTGGCGGACGCGCACACGAATGTCGGGCTGGCTCCGTAGTGGTGAGCCAGCCGCCGAAGGCGTCGCAGCACGGCTGCCACGTGCGCGCCGAAGACTCCCTTGTAGCGGTGGGCCTCATCCACGACCACGTGCGTGAGCCCACCGAGCAGGCGCGCGTACCGGGTGTGGTTGGGCAGGATGCTGCGGTGCAGCATGTCGGGGTTGGTCAGGACGTAGCTGGCGAACTCGCGAGCGAACCGGCGCTCATCGGGGTCTGAGTCGCCGTCCAGCGTCGACACGCGCCACTCCGCCACTCCGAGCTCGGCACAAGCGCGCAGCTGGTCGTGCGCCAGCGCCTTGGTGGGGGCCAGGTAGAGCGCGGTCGGCCGGGTCGACAGCCGAAGGCCGGACGCCGCACCGCGCCCCCCGGCGACGCGCGCCGATGCCGGGGCCCGCCCGTCGACGCACGCGGCCAGCACGGGCAGGAGGTACGCCAGCGACTTGCCAGACGCCGTGCCGGTCGCCAGCGCGACGTGCCTGCCGGCGTGCGCCGCCTCGGCAGCTGCGACCTGATGGGCCCAGGGCGCGTCGATGCCGCGGCGTCCGAATGCCTGCCGGACGCGCGAGGAGACCCAGGAGGGCCACTCGCCGGTGCGGCCGGGATGGGCGGGGCGGTGGTGCAGGTGCGCGGTTCGCTCGTGCTCGGTCAGCCAGGAGGGAAGTGTCATCACTCCGCCCCTCCCCGCGGCCACGCCGACCCGCTCACCGAACCTCCGAACCCTCGGACCACTGCCGCGCCCGTGACAGGCTGAGCTCATGCTCGATCGCGCGCAAGCCCAGACCCTGTCTCATCGCCTGGCTGATGTGGGGTACACCTTAGATGCCACCACCGACAGACTCGGCGACCGGGCCACGGCCGCGCTCGGGCGAAACACGACTCTGGCCGCCCGGGACGCCCTGGGCCTGGCCGACGACGCGCAGGCGTCCTTGATCCGGCTGTTCCTGCTGCACGACGAGCTGGGCGCGGACGCCGTTGCGGCGGCCTTGGGAGACCTCGGTCCGCTGGTCGAGTCCGGCGTCCTGGTCAGGTCGGGGAGCAGCGTCCGGGCCCAGGTGGCGATCCGGCCGTACGCCGCCTCTGGAGAAGACGGGGGGTTCGAGGGTTGGGTGGTCCACGATCTGATCCCGACGCTTGACGGACGCCTCGGGCGATCCCGGGCGGACTTTGTCCTCGGCGTGTCGTCGGCGTCAACGACGCTGGCGCAGATGACGATCCGCGCCCCGGTGGGCCGGGCCCTCGACCTCGGTGCGGGCTGCGGCGTCCAGAGCCTGCACCTGGCTCGGCACGCCAAGCAGGTCGTCGCCACCGACCTCAACCCGCGGGCTGTGTCGCTGGCCGGCCTGACCGCCGACCTGAACGGAGTCGACCTCGACCTGCGCCAGGGGTCGCTGTTCGACCCCGTCGCCGGTGAGCTCTTCGACCTCATCGTGAGCAACCCGCCGTACGTGATGAGTCCACCAAGGGGACAGCGGCTCGTGTATCGCGAGGCGCCGTTCAGCGGCGACGAACTCGTTCGGCGCGTCGTCACTGAGGGGGCCGCGCACCTGGCACCCGGTGGAACCTTGCAGGTGCTGGGCAATTGGGCGGTGACCACGGCCGACAGCTGGCAGGACCGGGTTGCCGGCTGGGTCGCCCCCACTGGGTGCGACGCACTGGTGCTCCAGCGCGAGCTGCTCGACCCCTACGAGTACATCGAGATCTGGTTGAGCGACGCAGGACTGGTCGGCAGCGACGAGTACCGGCCGCGCTACCGGGAGTGGCTGGACTACTTCGCCGCCCTCGACATCACCAGCGTCGGCCTGGGCTGGATGATGCTGCACAAGGCCGGCCGGACGGTCCCCGACGTGCGGCTGGAAGAGTGGCCGCACCAGGTGCACCAGCCCGTCGGCGAGGCCTTCGCCACCCATCGGGACGGCGTGGCACTCGCCGACCGAACGGACGCCGCCCTGCTGGCCACCGCCTGGCGCCTCGACGAGCGCGTCGACGTGGAGACCCTGGGTCGGCCGGGGGACGAAGATCCGCGGCACATCGTGTTCCGGCAACGCTTCGGGTTCGGCCGTGCGGTCGAGGTCGACACTGCCCTGGGGGCGGTCCTCGGGGCCAGCGACGGCGACTTGCCCGTGAGGCAGCTGATCGTCGCCGTCGCCGACATCCTGGACGCCGACGTGGACAATCTAGAGGCGGAACTGGTGCCTCGTCTCCGAGAGCTCGTCCGCCAGGGTTACCTACGGGAGTGACTCAGGGAACCCGCCAGCGGTGACCTTGGCATCCTGACATCGTCAGGCGGGTGGGCTCAGCGGACGACGATCGCGCGCGCGCAGCCAAAGCCCTCGGTGTACCAGGCGCGCTGGCGTGACAGCAGGCCGAGCACCGACGACGCCGCGGCCGGCTCGGTCGCCTGTCGTAGCGCAGGAGCGTGCTTTTCGCCCTGCTCGATTTCTTGGAGCCCCGAATAAGTGCAGTCGCACTGATGTCGTCGCGTGCGCCCAGAAATCGAGCACCGCGAAAGTCACACGCAGCGAAGGCAGTCGGGGGCGGGCAGATAGTTCCACGCCACACCACGCCCCGTCAGCCCGGCCTCCGCGGCCCAGTGGCCCCGCGCGCTTACGCTCCCGGCATGAAGCCTCGAGGGGTCCTGTTCCTGGCCACCGTGTTCGCGCTGATCGTCGGAGCCGTGAGCCTGGCCTTCGCCGGCCCCAAGCCGGTCGAGCTACCGCGCGGCGGGCGCGTGATGTTCCCGGAGTACCGCCTGTTCGGGTACTCCGGCCATCCGCGCTCAGAAGCGCTGGGCCGCCTGGGCATCGGAGACATCAACGACCGCATGCGCGAGATCGAGGAGCGGGGACAGGATTACCTGGCCGACCGAGACTTGCTCCCTGTCATGGAGCTGATCACGGTCGTCGCGCAACCCCGGCCGGGGGCCGACGGCCTGTACCGCACGCGCGTCAGCGACGACGTGATAGGCAGCTGGCTCGCCACGGCGCGCGAGCACAAGGCGGTGCTGCTGCTCAACATCCAGCCCGGGCGTGCCGACTTCCTCGACGAGGTGAAGCACCTCCAACGGTGGCTCGAAGAGCCCGACGTGGGCCTCGCCCTCGACCCCGAGTGGGCGGTGAACGCCGACCAGGTGCCCGGCAAGGTATTCGGCAGCACCAGTGGGCAGGAGCTGGACGCCGTCGCCGCGTGGACGTCTGAGCTGGTGGCCGCCCATGACCTGCCCGAGAAGGTGATGGTCTACCACCAGCTGCACGAGAACATCGTTACCGATGAGGGCGCCCTGCAACTCCACCCGGGCGTGGTGCTGGTGAAGTCGGTGGATGGCATCGGCAGCCCGGCTCAGAAGATCGCCGCCTGGAAGCGCATCGTCGCCAAGACCCCCGATCACGTCAAGATGGGGTTCAAGCTCTTCTACGTCGAGGACACCCGCGGCGGGCGCCCTCTGATGACGCCTGAAGAGGTCATGGCACTGGAACCGACTC
>JBKHWW010000109.1:0-7214 GCA_046566345.1 Actinomycetes bacterium | reverse complement strand
AACCCGACCAGCGCCGACCACGACTCCCACCTCTCGCGGGCGCTCCCCTGGCCCGACGGCGGTTCGCTCGCCCAGCCCAGCCCGGCGACCGCGGCGCGCAAGGCGGCGTCCGGCCTTTCGTCGCCGGACGCCTTGGCCGCCGCCCCCAGCGCGCGCAGCGCGGCCCGCACCTCCGCCCGCTCGAAGAACCCCTCGCTGCCGCGCGTGGCGAACGGGATGCCCGCGTCGGCCAGGGCCGCCTCGAACACAGGGGACTGGGCGTGGATTCGGTAGAGCACGGCCATCTCGGGCCACGGCACGCCGGCCGCGTGCCGTGCGGCCAGCCACGAGGCCACCTCGGCCGCCTCGTCGGACTCGCTGCCCGCCCCCACGAAGGCCGGCTCGGGACCGTCAGGGCGCTGCGCGCGCAGTTGGACGCCGCCGTGACCGGAAAGCACGCGGTTGGCGAGCGCGACCACCTGAGGTGTGGACCGGTAGTCCCGGACCAGCTCGATGCGCGTCGCCCCCGGGTGCCGGGAGCTGAACCCGGTCAGGAAATCGGCGCGCGCGCCCGCGAACGAATGGATCGTCTGCGCCGGGTCCCCGACGACGCAGAGGTCGTCGGAGTCGCCCCGCCACAGGTCGAGCAGCGCCTGCTGCAGCGGGCTCACGTCCTGGTACTCATCGACCACGAAGTGCCTGTACGCCCGGCGCACCTCACCGGCCACCTCAGCGTTGTCGGCGAGCAGGCCCGCCGTGCACAGGAGAATGTCCTCGAAGTCGATCACTCCGCGGGCCGCCTTGACCGCCTCGTAGTGGGCCAGGATGCGGCCGATCTCCTCGGGCTGTCGTCCCGATACCTGACGGTGGGCAGCCACGGCGACCGAGGCGTAGTCGGTGGGGGCCACATTGCTCACCTTGGCCCAGCTGATCTCGCCCGCCACGTCGCGCAGCAGCCCGGTGTCGGGGGTGAGCCGTTCGCGGCGCAGGGCATCCGCGACGAGGCCGAGGCGATGGTCTGCCACCGGCGGCAGCTCGGCGCCATAGGCGCGGGGCCAGAAGTACTGCGCCTGCCGCAAGGCCGCGGAGTGAAAGGTGCGCGCCTGGACGCGGTGGACCCCGAGCTCACGGAGGCGGCCGCGCAGCTCTCCGGCGGCGCGCGTGGTGAAGGTGAGCGCCAGGACGGCGGTGGGGTCGAATGCCCCGGTGGCCACGCCGTAGGCGATGCGGTGCGTCATCGCACGGGTCTTGCCGGTGCCCGCACCGGCCAGCACCACCACCGGCCCCGAGAGCGCGGTGGCCGCCTGCCGCTGCTCCGGGTCGAGGCCCGCGAGGATCTGCTCGGGATCGGCGCTCACGTCGAGCCACTTTAGGTGCTCGGCCGGACGCCGCCGACGCGGCCCGGCTTCCGCGGGGCGGAGCCGGCACGAGAACTGTCGGCGCAGCACCCTAGGGTGGAAACCACGATGAACCACAGCCTGCACGTGCACGCCTCCCCCGACCTGATGGCACTGGCCCGCTCCTTCGCCGTGACGGCGACCAGCGTGGCCGACCCCTTCGCGCGTCCCCTCGTGCTCGTCCCAGGCGCCGGCACGCAGCGGTGGCTGAGCCAGCAGGTGGCCCGTGCCTCCGACGACCATGGCGAAGGGATCAGCGCCGGCATCGACGTGCGCCACCTCTCCGGGCTGGAGTCCGCCCTCACCGCGCAGCTCGGCGGCGAGGGCGTCGACGACCCATGGGAGCCGGCCACGCTGGTGTGGGCGGTGCTGTCGGCCGCGGCGTCCGCCGACCCCGCGCTGGCGCCGTTGGCGACGCATCTGGCGGCCAACGACCAGCGCTACGCCAACGCGTTGCGCATCGCCCGCCTGATCCGCCGCTACGCCGACCATCGCCCCGCTCTGCTCGCGCGCTGGAGCACCGAGCCCGACGCGGCGGCGTCCGCCCTCGGCTTCGACGGGTGGCAGGTGCGCCTCTGGCAGCACCTTCACCAGAAGGTGCCTGCTCCCGACCCCCTCGTCCGCCGCGCCGCCCTCGCCGAGGCGCTCACCCAAGGGCGTTCCTCCCTGCCGTGGCCGAGTGTGCACGTGTTCGCTCCGCGCAGGTCCACCCCGGTCCAGCGTGACCTTGTCCGCGCCTTGGCCTGCCGCGTGCCTGTGCACGTGTGGCTGGCCACCGCAGGGCCGGCCGACACCCCCACCGCGCTCGCGGCAGCCCTGGGCAGGGCGGGGCGCGCGGAGCAGCAGGAGTGGCTCGCCTTGGCTGGCGATGTTGTCGTGCACCCGGGCGCGCCCCCCGCGCGCTCCGGCCTCGGTCGCCTCCAAGCGGGAGTCCACGCCGGCGCCCCGTTGTTCGCGGTGGCTGACGGCAGCGTCAGCATCCACGCCAGCCACGAGCTCGGCCGTCAGGTCGAGGTGCTCCGCGAGGTCCTGACCGGGCTTTTCGCCGACGACTCGACCCTCGAGCCGCGGCACGTCGTGATCGGCTGCCCCGACCCCACCGCGCTGGCGCCCCACCTCGCCGCGGCCTTCAGCGAACACGCGGGCGCCTCGCCGGGCTGGTCGCACCCGGCGACCCGCCTGCGCGTGCAGGTCGCCGACGCGGGGGCCGCAGAGGCCAACCAGCTGTTCTCCCTGCTCCGCGAGTTGCTCACCCTGGGCACCAGCCGCGCCACGGCGTCCCAACTGATGGCGCTCGCGGCGCACCCGTTCGTCGCCCGCCGCTTCGGCTTCGGCCACGACGACCTCGAGCGTCTCGAGGAGCTCATCGCGGCTGCGGCAATCCGGTGGGGCATCAATCCAGCACACCGCGCCTGGTTCGGCCTGGGCGATGTCCGGCAGAACACCTGGCAGCTCGGGGTCCAGAGGCTGGTGCTCGGCGAGGCGTTCAGCGACGACCACCTCACCCACGTGGGGGTGGTGTCCACGGTCGACGACGTCACCTCCACCGACACCTGGCTGATCGGAGCCCTGGCCGAGCTGGTGAGCCGCATCTCCCGCCTGGTCCGCGCCTTCGACGCCGAGGGCACGGCCACCACGTGGGCGGGTCGGCTCCGCGACGCGGTGGAGAGCCTCGCCGACGTGCCGTTCGACCAGGGCTGGCAACTCAGCCAGGTGTGGGGCGTCCTGCAGGCGATCGAGGAGCGAGGCGGCGGGTCGGCGGCCGCGCTCAGGGCGAGCGACGCGCTGGCTCTGCTCACCGACGCGTTTGCGGACCGTGGCGTGAGGCCGGCGTTCGGCAACGGATCCCTGGTGGTGTGCTCGCTGGACGCGTTGGCGCGCGTGCCACACCGCGTCGTGTGCCTGGTCGGGCTCGACGAGCGTGGCTTCCCGCGGCGGGGCCTGGGCGACGGCGACGACCTGCTGGCGCGCGACCCCCGGGCTGGCGATCCCGACCCGGGCGCCGACGATCGCCAGGCGGTGCTGGACGCCGTGTTGGCCGCCGGCGAGCGGCTGGTGGTGGTGTACCAGGGTCAGTCCTCCCTCACCGTCGAGCCGCACTACCCACCGGCCGGCGTCCAGGAGTTGATCGAGGCTTGCGGACAGGCTTGCGTCCGGCAGGAGTCGCTCCAACCCTTCGCGCCGGTGAACTTCCTCGGCGAGGGCCGCAGCTTCGACGTGGACGCCCTGGGCGCGGCCCGCGCGGTGGTCGCCTCCTCTCGTCCGGCGCCCTCGCGCTGGGAGGTGGGGTACCTCCACCGAACGACGCCGCTGACCGAACTCGGGGTCGAGCGGTTGTGCGCCCTCGTGGCCCACCCCGGCAAGTTCCTGCTCAGAGAGCGCGCGGATCTCACCGTGGGCGACGACGACCCGCTGGACGAACGGATCCCGCTCGAGCTCGGCCACCTGGCGGGCTGGAAGATCGGCGAGGCCATGCTGGCCTCGCTGAGGGCGGGGCACTCGCCGGAGTCGGTGGTGACGGCCCAGTGGCTGAGCGGCTCGATGCCCCCGCGCCAGCTTGGGGCGTCCGCCATCACCGCCATCGCGGACAAGGCCCAGTCCGTGCACCGCGCGTTCCTCTCCGTCGCCGAGGGCACTCCACAGGTCGACGTGGTCGACCTCGAGGTGGCCGGCCTCAGGCTCACCGGCCGGCTGGTGACCCGCGGAGGGCTGCTCATCGAGTCGCACTACGGCAGCGTGAGCGCCCGTCAACTCGGAGAGACGTGGGTGCGCCTGCTCGCGCTGACGGTGGCGCTGGGGCGACGCACCGACGCGGTGTTGGTGGGGGGCCGCGGCTCGGAGCGGCTGGTCGCGCCGCCGGTCGACCTGGCGCACGCCTTTCTCGCCGACCTGGTCGACCTGGCCCGGCACGCCACCGAGCGCGTGCTCCCGCTCTCCCCCCGTGTTGGCCAGTTCTGGGCCAACGAACGGGCGCGCGGCCGCGACCCGAAGGCGAATTCCGCGCAGCTGAGGCGCTTGTGGGAGTGGGACCGTGACGCCGTGTGGAAGCTCTGGTACGCAGGCGAGCGCACCCCCTGGAGCATCCCCCGCGAGCCTGGCGACCCCTGGGGCCAGCCCGAAGAAGACAGCCAGACAGGCGCTCTGGCCGTGCGCGTGTGGGATCCGATCGGGAGGGCCCAGGGATGACGACCACGTTCGACCTGTTCGGTCCGCTACCCCGCGGCACCACGGTGCTCGAGGCGTCCGCCGGCACCGGCAAGACCTTCACCATCGCGGCCCTGAGCGCGCGCTTCATCGCCGAGGGCGCGGCTACTGTCGATGACCTACTCCTGATCACGTTCTCGCGGGCCGCCACCGCCGAACTGCGCTCCCGCGTCCGCGAGCGCCTCCGGGAGACCGGCGAGGCGCTCGGGGCGGCCACCCGCGGCGTCCGGCCTCAGGAGGCTGTGGCCGCGCTGCTGGCGGACGCCGACGCCGACGAGGTCACCCGCCGCGCCGCCCGGCTGGCCGACGCGTTCGCACGGTTCGACCGCGCGGCGATCATGACCACCCACGAGTTCTGCCACGGCATGCTGGCCGGCTTGGGCGTCCTGGCACCGCAGACGCCCCAGTCGGCCCTGGTGGAAGATCTCCATCCCCTCGCTGAGGAAGCGGCCGAAGACGTCTTCGTCCGCATGTTCGCCGACGAGCCGCACGGCGCCCCCTTTGGTTTTGGCCGCCAGTGGGACGCCGACCCCGGCGCCCGCGACATCGCCCGCAAGGCGGTCGACGAGGTCGCGGAGCTGATCGCGTCCGGCTCCCCCGGGGCGGCGGGCGCCCGGGTGGCCTTCGCCGAGTCGGTGCGCCACGAGGTATCCCGCCGCAAGGACGCGCGACGCCTCTACTCGTTCAACGACCAGTTGTCCCGGCTCGAGGCCGCCCTGGCCGACCCGGTCACCGGGGCTGAGGCCAGCGCGCGGTTGACCCGGCGCTTCCCGGTGGTGCTCGTCGACGAGTTCCAGGACACCGACCCGGTGCAGTGGAGCGTGCTCTCGCGGGCCTTCGGTCGGGCGGCGACGCTGGTGCTGATCGGCGACCCCAAGCAGGCGATCTATGGGTTCCGGGGCGGCGACGTGCACACGTACGGGCTGGCCGTGGCGCAGGCGTCCGCAGCCACCACGCTGGCCGTGAACCACCGGTCCGACCCCGAGGTCGTCGCCGGCGTGGGCCTGCTCTTCCGCGGGGTCGCCCTCGGCGAAGGGATCGTGGCCCCGACGGTGTCGACGAGCAACCGGCCCCGGCTCGTGGGCGACCCGGGGACGCCGTGGGAGCGGGGCGTCCAGGTGCGGACGGTCGAGGCCGAGAAGGCCATCAAGCCTTCGCAGGCCCGGGCGAGGATCACCGGTGACCTCGTGGCTCTGGTCGCCGGCCTGCTCGGGGACGCGCCGCCCCTGCGCCGGATCGACCGCGGCCTGCACCCGCGCGAGGTGGCCGTGCTGGTCAGGTCCAACGATCGCGGTCAGGAACTCGCCGCGGCGCTGTGTGCGGCCGGGCTCCCCGCGACGTTCAACGGTTCGAACTCGGTCCTGGCCTCGCCGGCTGCGGCCGACTGGCTGGCGCTCCTGCGCGCCCTCGACCAGCCCAGGCGGCCCTATCTGCAGCGGGCCTTCCTGACCGACTTCGTCGGTGCCACCGTGCGCGACCTGGCGTTGGCCGACGACGACCAGCGCTCCGCCTGGTCGCTGCTCATCCACACGTGGTCGAGGCTGCTGGACCGCTCCGGGGTCCCGGCGCTCTTCGCCGCCTTCGACGCCGACACCGACTTCCGGGCACGGCTGCTGCGCCGTCCCGACGGCGAGCGCCTGGTCACCGACCACAGGCACCTGGCCGAACTCCTCCACCACCAACAGCGGACGGCCCATCCGACGCGCGCTCGCAACCTGGCCGCCTGGCTGGCGTCCGAGGACAACGGCGGCGGCGCCGACGTCACCCGGCGCAGGGACACCGACGGCGACGCCGTACAGGTGATGACGATCCATCGCGCGAAGGGTCTGCAGTGGCCGGTGGTGCTGCTTCCCGAGGTCAGCCACCAGCGCGAATGGGACGCCGACGACGGGCGCTTGTTGGTGCTGCCCTCGGGCGACCACCGGCTCCTCGACGTGGCCGGACGACGGAGCCCCGGCAGGGCCGACCGGTGGGCGCGCTGGCAGATCGAAGAGGGCGACGAGGCGCTGCGCGCACTCTACGTGGGGCTGACCAGGGCCCAGTCCCGGGTGGTGACCTGGTGGGCCCACCACTGGGAGACGGCGGCCGCACCGCTGCATCGCCTGCTCCACGCCTCACACGACGAGGACGCCGCGCGGCGTCCGGCGCTGGCCTACCCGACCGATGCGCTTTCGGGCGGCGGCACCCCGATCCAGCTGGGCTGGCTGGCCGGCGGCGAGGTCGCCGTCGTGCCCGCCACTGATTCCCCCACGCCGACACGCCCGCGACCAGTGGCGCCGCAGCTGACCGTGCGCAGCTGGTCCCGCACCATCGACCAGGACTGGCGCCGGACGTCGTACTCGGGCCTGACCGCGCTGGCGCACGAGTCAGCACCGCTGGCCGATTCGGCCCTGCTCAGCGACGAACCCGACGACCGGCCGGACGTGGAGCCCGACCCCGCCTGGTCCGCACCCTCGCCGATGGCGGGCCTCCCCGGCGGCGCCGCCTTCGGGACGCTGGTGCATGCCGTCTACGAGGCGACCGACGCCACCGGCGATGGGTGGCGAGACGCCCTCGCCCGCAACGTTGCCGTGGCGCTCCGCCGGTGGCCGCTCGGGGGCGTCGATGCCGAGACCCTCACCACGGCGCTGTCCC
>JBKHWW010000108.1:0-6185 GCA_046566345.1 Actinomycetes bacterium | reverse complement strand
AGTCGTGGTCCTCGGCGAGGGCGAGCGTCTCGTCGAAGCCGCCCAGTCGATCGTGCAGGTCGCGGCGGACGAGGATGCAGGCCCCGACCGCGTGCGGCGAGATCCGGGATACCGCGCGCAGCCACAGGCCGATGATGCGGTACGCGACCCGGAAGTCCCACGCCTGCTCGACGGGGGCGATGGGGGCGGTGGCCACGTCCAGCCTGCGCCGAGTGAACTCGCCGACGGCGTCCGCAACGAAACCCGGCCCCGGCACCACGTCGGCGTCGAGGAAGAGCAAGAGTTCGCCCGTGGTGGCGCACGCGCCGGCGTTTCTTCCCACCGCGGGCGGCCCGCCGCGGACGACCAGCGCGCCCAGTTCGCGGGCCACCTCGACGGTTTCGTCGACCGACAACGCGTCAGCGACGACGACCTCGTCAGGCGGCCGGGTCTGCTTCGCCAGGCTCTCCAGGAGCCGGGGCAGCAGCACCGCCTCGTTGCGTGCCGGGACCACCACGGAGACGCGGGGCGCCGAACACTGTGAGGAGGCGACCCGCGAGGTCGCCGCCGCGGCACCTGCTGGCGTGTTCCCCATGGCGTGGCCGACCAACCGTTCTGTTCGGAACTGCCCTCTGGCAGCGATCCTCACGCTAGCGTCCCGTCGCTGGAAAGCCCGGAGCACGCGCCCGGGCGTAGGGTGACGCCGTGACCGAGATCACTCCCCTTCTGCGTGGCCGGTGGAGCCCGCGCGACTTCGACCCGGCGCACGAGGCGTCCGCGGACGACGTTGCAGCCCTCCTCGAGGCGGCCCGCTGGGCCCCCTCCGGCCGCAACACCCAACCGTGGACGTTCATCACCGCCCATCGCGGCGACGACACCCATGCTCGGCTGGTGCCCTTCGTGGCCGGACGATCGGACTGGGCGGTGGACGCCAGCGTGCTCGTGGTGAGCATCGTCGAGTCCGTGGATCTCCCGTTCGGGGTCTACGACGTGGGAGGCGCGGTGGCCCACCTCACGATCGAGGCCGAAGCCCGCGGCCTGCACGTCCGGCAGTTCGCCACGTTCGATCGCGGCGGGCTCGCCGCCGAGTTCGGGATCGAGCCGCCACGGCGTGCGCTGACCATCTGCGCCGTCGGGGTGCCGGCACCCGGGGCGCCGGTGCCCGATCGGGAGCGCAAGCCGGTCGGCGAGCTGCGCGGTTGGGCGTCCGCTCGCTGACCTACCCGGCCGCGCGTCGGAGTGCCCCGAGCGTGGCCTCGACGTCGGCGTCGGTGGTCTGCCAGTTGCACAGCGCGATCCGCAGCACGGCCCGGCCCTGCCAGCGCGAGCCGCTCGTCCAGGCGGTCCCGTCGGCCAGCATCCGGCGGACGACCTCCTGGGTGCGCGCGTCGTCGCCGAAGCTGGCGCAGACCTGAGTGAACACGACGTCGTTGAGCACCTCTCCGCCGGGCACGGCCGCGATCCCGTCGGCGAACATGCGCGCGTGCCGGCAGAACCGCTCGACCAGGGCGGCGACACCCTCGCGCCCCAGCGCCGCCAGCACGGCCCACACCGGCACGGCGCGGGCACGACGGGACATTTCGGGAACCCTGTCGAACGGATCCCCGCCGGTGTCGTCCTGGATCAGGTAGTCGCCGTGCATGCCCATGGAGGCGCGCAGAGCGGCAGCGTCGCGGACGATGGCGATGCCGCAGTCGAAGGGCACGTTGAGCGTCTTGTGTGCGTCGGTGGTCCAGGAGTCGGCAGATTCCGCCCCGGCGACGAGGTGCCGCAGCGCCGGCGACGCCGCGGCGAAGAGCCCGAAGGCGCCGTCGACGTGGACCCAGGCGCCCGCGTGGTGGGCGGTCTCGATCGTCGCCCGGAAGTCGTCGAACGCGCCCGAGTGGACGTTCCCCGCCTGGAGCACGACCACGGTGGCCGGGTGCGCGCGCTCCTCCAGGGCCGCAGCGAGGGCGTCCGGCCGGATGCGGCCCTGAGCGTCCACATCGACCGGCTCGGGGTGTCCGAGGCCGAGGTAGCGCAGCGCCGAGTCCACCGAGTCGTGCCGTTGGGCGCCGACCAGCACGCGGAGCCCCGGCGAGGACGCCAGCCCGCGGGCCGACACGTCCCAGCCCAGCCGCCGCAGCTGTGCGTCCCTTGCCGTGGCCAGGCACGTCCAGTTCGCCATCGTCGCGCCGGTGACCAGGCCGACCCCCGCGGTGAGCGGCAGCCCGAGCAGGTCCAGCAGCCAGCGGTCGGCCACGTCCTCGACCGCGACGGTCCCGGGAGTCACCGCGCGCAGCGCGCTGTTCTGGTCCCAGGCGCTGGTCAGCCAGTCGGCCGCCAGAGCCGCCGGGTGGGCTCCGCCCATCACCATGCCGTACCAGCGCCCCGAACCAATCGCGGTCAGGCCGGGTTCGACCGCCGTGGCGAGCGCCTCGACCACCTCCGCCGCCGGACGCGGGCGCTCCGGCAACGCGCCCAGCGCGTCCGCCACCTGCTCCACGCTCGCGCGTCCGGGAATCGGGCGGTCGCCGAGCGACTCCAGCCAGGCCAGCGCCCTGCGGTGGGCCGTGTCCAACGCGTCGCGGTACTCGTCCATCGGACCTCCCTCGGAGCCTCCATTATGTGATCGGCGGGCCCTAGGCTGGGAGGGTCCACCGCACGAAGGGCTCCCCTGTGACGTCTCTGGTCGTCTTCGAATCCCTGTGGGGCAACACCGCGTCGGTCGCGCGAGCGATCGCCGAAGGGCTGGGACCCGGCGCCGTGGCCCTTTCCACAGCGGACGCCGCCCCCGACATGGTCGCCGACGCCGGCCTCCTGGTCGCTGGAGCGCCGGTGTTCGCGTTCCACCTCTCCTCCGACCAACTCCGCGAGCAGATCCGGGACCATCCGGACCCGGGCGCGCCCGAACCGGACCTCTCGCACCCCTCGCTGCAGTCGTGGCTGGACGCCCTCCCCGAGGGCAGCATCCCGTGCGCCGCCTTCGATACTCAGGTGCGCGGGCCGTTCGGCAAGGGTGCCCCCACGATCGCACGAGCACTCCAGGCCAAGGGCTACCGGCTGATCGCGCCGCCCGAGGGCTTCATCGTCAAGGGCAAACAAGGCCCGCTCCGCGCGGGCGAACTCGACCGAGCCCGGGCGTGGGGGGAGCACCTCGGCGGGCTCCTCGCCTAGCTCCCGCATTTCTTTTCGACACCATCATTTCCGTAGCCCCTCCTGCTCACCGGCGCACCTTCTAGGGTTGATCCCATGACCGAGATGCCCGTCGCCACCAAGCCCTACAAACTCGGAATCGTCGGCGCCGGCGCCGTCGGATCCGCCCTCGCCTACGCGAGCCTGATCCGCCGATCGGCGCGCATCATCAGCCTCTACGACATCAACACCAAGAAGGTGGACGCCGAGGTCGAAGACCTCGAGCACGGCAGCATGTTCACCCACTCCGAAGTGATGGGCGGTTCCGACCCCGAGGTGCTGCGCGACAGCACCATCATCATCATCACCGCCGGCGCGGCTCAGAAGCCGGGGCAGACCAGGCTCGAGCTCGCCGAAGTCAACGCCAAAATCGTGGCCGACATGATCCCGACGCTGCTGGAGGTCGCTCCCGAAGCCACGCTCGTCATCGTGACCAACCCGTGCGATGTGCTCACGGTCGTCGCCCAGCAGGTCAGCGGGCTGCCGTCCAGCCGCGTCTTCTCCACCGGCACCCTGCTGGACACATCACGCCTGCGGAACCGGCTGGCCGAACGCGCGCGGGTCTCGGAGTCCAACGTGCACGCCTACGTCGTCGGCGAGCATGGCGACTCGGAGTTCCCCATCTGGTCCAGCGCGCACATCGCCAGCGTCCCCATCCGAGACTGGGAGGTCGACGGCGAGCTGGTCTTCACCGATGCCATCCTCGACGAGCTCGCCGAAGAGGTGAAGTACGCCGCTTACCGGGTCATCGAGGGTAAGGGCGCCACCAACTACGCGATCGGCCTGACCGGGAGCTACCTGGTCGAGTCGCTGCTGTCCACCACGCGTCGGGTGCTGCCGCTGAGCAGCGTCCTCGACGACTACTACGGGGTTTCGGGGGTCGCTCTGTCGGTGCCGTCGCTGGTCGGGGGAGGCCGACTCGCAGACACCGTCCACGCGCCGATGACGCTGAGCGAGATCCGTCGCTTCCGCGAGTCAGCCGACGCGGTCCGCGCGACCCTGAGGTCCGTCGGCTACTGAGGGGCCCGCTAGGCCATCGACGCGATGGCCTCGAGGATCGCCCGGTGCACGAGCGGGTCGCTGAGGGGCAGGAAGTGCCCACGAGTCTCCAGCCGCACGTTACGGGCTCCCTCAAGGTGGCTGCCGCCGGGAATGTGCGGGTCGAAGGTGCCGTAGATCGACACGATGGACGCGTTGACGTGCGCGGCCGCCGTGAGTTTCACCAGCTGCGGAGACTTCGGCATGAATACACGCACCGCGGGCAGGGGGACGAGCCGCGCCAGCGCCGAGCCGTTAAACGGGGTGTTGACGGCCACGAGGCCCTGGATGACGGTCGCGGCGTTGTGGTGGGCCAGCAGATACTTGCCGATCAGGCCGCCCTTGCTGTGGGCGACCAGCACGCAGCTGGTGACACCCTCCGCCCGGATGTGCTCGTCGACGCGCTGAGCCATGTCCTCGATGGTCCCGCGGTTGTCGCGCAGGGTGTCCACGCCGTGCACGTCGTAGCCGTGGTCGCGCAGGAGGTCCGCGACCGGGCGCATGAAAGTCCAGCTCTCGTAGATCCCCGGGATGAGCACGACCGCGGGCATCGAGGTTCCGGGACGCCGATAGTCGCCCGCGCGAGATCGTCGGAGCCGGCCGTCCGCCAGTCGGCGGGCGGCGTAGGCGTAGTCGCGCGCCCACGCGGTCAGATCGGCGCGACTCGGGAGAGAAAGGCGGCGCATGCGCGGGCGAGTTGGTCGGGATGGGTGTGCTGGACGTTGTGGGCGGCCCCGGGCACCTCGGCGGTCACGGCGTCCGGTGCCAGGCGGGCGAGCTGGTCGACCCACGCGCGGGGAGCGATCGGGTCGCGGCCCCCGCGCACGACGAGCCCCGGGGCGGCGCAGCCGCCGATGGTCTCCTCGATCCGGTCCGCGAGCATGAAGCGGCTGGTCCGCAAGTAGCGCAGCGGGCCCATCCGGAGGTAGTCGCGCAGCACCACCGCGTTGTTCCCGGCCGACTCGCGAAGGATGTCCCGGCCGAGGCGGGACGCCATCCGCACGGTTCCATGGGCGGCCGGGTCGACCGTCGGGCCGATCAGGATGTAGCCGGCGCACGACGTCGGGTCTGCGGCGACGGCGTCCGCGACCACCTGGCAGCCCATTGACTGCCCGACCAACACGGGATTCCTCAGCGCGAGCCGTGCGACGGCCGTCCGGGCGGCGTCCGCCAGCTGCGGCACGGAGAGAGGCTCGGGCGGCTTCGGCGTGGACCCGTAGCCGGGCAGATCGAGCAGGTAGACACGCCGTTGACGCGCCATCACCCGGGCGAAGGGCAGGAAGTAGTCCCCCGACATCCCGATTCCGTGCACCAGCACCAGCGGACGCCCTGCGTTGGGGCCGCCCCGCGGGCCCGCGCCGCGGACGTCCACGGCCCACTCGCCGAGAAGGAGTCGCTGCCGGGGCAGCTGCTGTTCCCGCTCATCGGCCATCACCAGAGACTAGCGGCAACGCGTCGGATCCTGACCACCGGCCGCTGGCTACGCCGCTCAGCCATTGCGCCCGGACGCCGCCCGCTGCACGATGTGAACCGTGACGCCCGCCTACCTGACGCTCGCCGTGGTGACCGGCCTCAGCGCGGCGGTCAGCCTGTGGTTCTCCACCGTGGCGCTGCGCACGAGTGTGGGTGAAGTACGGGTCTTGGCGGGCTACGTCGCCGCACGCAGCATCGCGCTGTTCGCCGTCGCGCTCGTCCCGCTCTTCGTCCGGCTGGACGCCTGGTTGCTCGCGGTGGCGATCGCTCTGATCGTGGTCCAGGTGCTCGACGGGGCCGCGGCCCTGGGCGCCGGCGGCGGTGGGTGGGGACGCACGCTCGCCAGCAGCAGGGCGGCCTTCGTCGCGGGGCCGGCCATCACGGCCGTCGTCCAGGGTGCCGCGCTCGCCTGGTTCCTCAGCGGGGGATGAGCCGTGGACCCTTCCTCCCTCCGACTTCGTTCCCCGCCCAGAGAGGCACGCACCATGACCACGATCTTCTACACCGCCACGACCCTGGAC
>JBKHWW010000107.1:0-2875 GCA_046566345.1 Actinomycetes bacterium | reverse complement strand
CCGTCTTCGACGCCGCGGCCGACCCGGCCCGGGCCGCGGCCGGGGTGGCCGACCAGCGCACCGGCGCTTTGGAGCGGACCCGGTTCGCCCTGGCCGACCTGGCCCACGCCCGCGCCGAGACCGCCCTGGTCGAGACCCGCATGGTCGAGGTGCTCGACGAGTTCGGCCTGACCACGCTCGTGACCAGCATCACCGGGCTCTCCGCGGTCGGCGCCGCCGCCATCCTCGCCGAGACCGGCGACCCCACCCGGTTCTCCAGCGCGAGGGCGCTGGTCAAGCACGCCGGCCTCTGCCCGCGCGACAACGCCTCGGGCGCCTACCAGGGCAAGACCGGCATCAGCGGCCGCGGCCGCCCTCAGCAGCGGCTGGCGGCCTGGCGAGCGGTGTGGGCCGCGCTGCGCAACAATCCCGTGCTCGCCGCCCGGTACGCGCACCTGACCGGCCGGGCCGACAACAAGCTCACCAAGACCCAAGCCCGAGTCGCGGTGGCCGGCAGCCTGCTGCGCCAGCTGCACGCCGTCATCACCACCGGCACCGCCTGGGACCCCGCCATCGCCGGCGGCCTCAAGCCCCGTGAATGCGCGAAGGGGGCCGCCGCTGCCGCCTGACCCCCACGCGTCGTAGCCGACCGGACGGGGCGAGCCCGCAGGTGCGTCGAGATCACATCCCGCGAATGACCATGGGCAGCCCCGCCCGTCTCCAGCAAAGCCCGGATGAAGGCTGTCGGGAACGAACCCGCTTGCACGCTACGTAGGGCAGGAGACGGGCGCGAGGCCCCCACCCACGACACGACGCACCCCGCGCACACCAAGACCCCAGCCCGCCGGCGAACCCGGCGAGCCGATCAGCCCTGCACAACTCAACAAAGCCAAGCCCCTTGACTTCGTCCCCATAGGCTGGTCATACCGCCGCGAAGCGGCACAGCCTCACCCGCGGCGTCCGGTTCGTGTGAATCCGGCTGTCGCTACCTATACGAGTACTCCGGTGCCGTTGACCGCCCGTACTACCAAGCGTTCTGTCAGGTTTTCTTGACACATCCGAGATTGTCAGGGCATCTTGACGGACATGATCGATCGCGGCTCACCGAGTGCACTGGCCGCCGAGGTCACCGACAAAGACCCGGCCGTCGGCCTCCGGGCCGTGCTTGAGCTGCGCCGGTTGCTCGAGGAACTCGAGCGGCTGCACGTCGACAACGCCCGCACAGCCGGCTGGTCGTGGCAGTTGATCGCCGAGGCGCTCCAGGTGAGCCGCCAGACGGTCCACGAGAAGCATGCAGCGCGGCGCAAGGTCGCCGGATTGGAGAAGGGTCATGACTGAGGTGTCGACGATTTACAACCGATTCACCGCGCTGTCCAAGCGAGCACTGGTGGGCGCCCGCGATGTGGCCGCGTCTATCGGACATGACTTCATCGGCACCGAGCATCTGCTGATCGGGCTCGCGCAGACAGCGGGGCGCGCCAGTGAGGTCCTGCGTGCACGCGGCGTGGAGCTCGACCGACTGCGATCCGAGGTCGAGCGAGATCTGGGGGCCCGCGGCGTACTGGCGACCCGCGGAGCTGACGCACGGACTGCGCTGGCGACCGTTGGAATCGACGTCGGTGAGATCCAGCGTCTCGCCGACGTGGCGTTCGGCTCCGGTTCCTTCCAGTTCCCCCGCCCCGCCTTCTCCTTGACCGCCAAGCGCGCGATCAAGGCGGCACTTGAGGCTGCGCGCGATCTCGGTGCCGAGCAAATCGATACCGAGCACCTGCTCCTCGGGGTCCTCGCCGCTGCTGACAACCCTGCACTCGAGCCACTGCAAGCCTTTGGCATCGACCTCGCTGAACTGCGCAGCGCCCTCCTCGCCCGAACCACGGAGCGGTGACAGGAGAGACCCAGCTGATCAGGCGGTCACCGACCACCGAGCAAGAACAACCCAACTCAGCCACGACCAAGTCGCCCGAAGCGGCCGCATCATTTCGCCGCGAGCGGCGCACACTGATGTCCGGAAGCAGGAATCTCGTCGGAATGCTTCAGCAGCTCGCCGGCTGCCAGGTTGCATGGGCCCAACTCATGCGCGCTGGCTGACTTTGTCGTCGGTTACAGTTCCCTAACTGACGACCAAAGTTAGTCCAATCTCGACCTCTCAGCAACGCGACCACAAGGTCGGCGCCCATCCCAACTGCTGAAGCCTCGGCATGCAAGAGCGCCAATCAGCGGCTGGCTGGACTCATGACCGGCGAAGCGAAAGTGCACACCGAGGCATAGAGGCTGCCGCAGCACCGATACTGCGCCCCGGTCAGCGCATCTGCTGACCTGGGCGCAGTGTTGTCTCGGCCGTTCAGCCCTGATCCACCGACCTTGATTGCAGTTGGCGTTTCTGGTGGTTTCTCGGCTGGGATCGTCGGGCGCGGCGGGTGTGGGCAGGGATGATCCGCCGGTCTGTCCGGCCTTCCACTGGTGTTCCGGTCGCGCCGCGGTGGGCTGGGTGATCAGGACATGGCGGGGGCCGGTGGCCCGGTGGCTGCCGTGGCGACTTGGAAGAGGGCTTGCCAGGGGTGGGCCCAGGGCCAGTCGCTGGGCAGGTGGACGGTGAGGCGTCGCGCCGAGGACGCGACCCGGCCGGGGATGTTGATCAGCTGGATGCGCAGAGTGGCCCAGCGGGCCCGGGCGTGAGTGGTGGAGGCGGCCACGCCGGCGGCGCGGGCGAGGTTGAACGCCATTACCGCATGCGCCAACCAGGCCGCGTTCGCGGCGTACTTCCCCGAGGTTATCTGGAGTCCCTCCGCTTGGGTCTGTGACGTGCGCGACGGGCATCTTGTGCGCTGCGGAGTGCGTCGTGGATGCGATTACCTGCCGTTGTCCATCACGGAGGCGGAGGTTGTCGGATGCGGGT
>JBKHWW010000106.1:0-9756 GCA_046566345.1 Actinomycetes bacterium | reverse complement strand
CCCGCCTTCGGCCACCGCTGATCGAGTTCGCGTTTCGCCACGACCAAGGCGAGCGCCCAGAAGCCTAGATAGGCCGCCATGGACGCCAGGCCCGCGCCGCGCCAACCGGGCGTGGACAACAGCCGGTCACTGGAACCATAGAACGGATGCACCCCGATCACCACCTGGAGTCGGTCTCGATCCAGCCTAAGCCCGGATGCCTTCAGCGGCATCGATTACGGCTCGATCCCGAGGAGCCGATTCGAGGGCCCATCAGGGGAGCCGATCGGGTCGCCCGGACGACATCCACACTGCTGTGTGCGGCGTGCGCACCATCGGGCGTCCTGCCGCCCGGACGCCACGCAGGTGTGTGGCCTTCGTCCGGTGATCCGTCCGAAACCCGTGGTGAAGCGTAGAATCAGGATCGCAGGGGCTGGCCCTGGTCGACGATTCGGACGCCTCGGCGCCGCCCTGCAGGGGGTTCGGCCGTGTCTGATAAAGAAACCGTGTCGAATCAAGAAGCCGCGTCAGATCAACAAGCCCAGTCGGATCTGGAACGTGCTACCCAGTGGGACGCCGACCACCGGCTCGCGGCCTCCGCAGCGTTCGTGGCGGGGGTGGTGGTGGTCGGCGGAGCGGCGCTCTGGTTCACCCTCGGCATGTACGTGGCGGGGAGGACGATCGAGGGCCAGAGCGCTGGCGCATTCCTGACCACCCTGGCCGCAGGCGTGCTGCTGTTGACCGACGTCGCGCTGTTGGTGTTCGTGGTGGGGCTCTCGCACGCGCTCACGCGGGGCCAGAGCTTCGCGCGGACGGCGACGACGGCGGTCGCCACCCTGGCGACGACGGCGTCCGCTACCTTGCACCTGGTGTGGGGGCACATGCCGGTCACCTACGAGGTTGAGTTGTCACCCGCGTCGATCCAGTTCACCACCTGGCTTGCTGTCAACCTGTGGATGCTGCCGCTGTTCGGCGTCCTGGTCGGGGCGACCCTGGTGGCGCTGGGGGCCGCGTTGCGCTCCAGCGACTTTAGGTTCTCCCAGCGGCTGGGGACCGCTTCCCTCGTCGTGGGAGCCATCCTCTGCGTGCTCGGACCGCTCACCGGCTTCGAGCCCGGCCAGATGGCGTGGGCGTCAGTCGTAGCGACGGTCGTCGCTACGGGGGGGATCAGTGCGCTCCTGGCCGTCGCGCTGGTCAGACTCGGGTCACTGCTGTTGCGGACCCGCCAGCACCGGCGCCACGAGGCGACGGTCTGAGCCGGCACCGATCCCCCTCGAGGCTCAGGCCTTCGCTGCCCGTGCGTTGGCCTCGGCGTCCGCGATCTTGGTGAGCAGCTCGTCGGTCCGCGACTCCTCCTCCAGGCTTTGGGTGAGCAGGTCGTGGGCGTCCGAGAGCCCCAGCATCTTGGCCCACCGCCGCAGGGTTCCGTAACGGGTGATCTCGTAGTGCTCGACGGCCTGGGCCGACGAGATCAGGCCAGCGTCCTGCGCGGAGGTCCCCTCGTAGTCCTCCAGGACGCCTTCACCCTCCTTGAGGATCCCGTCGATCGCCTCGCAGCGCTTCGACGTGGGTTTGCGGTCGATGATCGCGAAGACCTTCTCCAAGCGCTCGATCTGCCCCTCGGTCTCGTCGTGGTGCTTCAGGAACGCTGCCTTGAGTTCCTCGGACGCCGCCGTCTCGGCGAGCTTCGGCAGGGTCTTCAGAATGTGGCGCTCGGCGTAGTACACATCGCGCAGCGTGTCGTAGAACAGGTTGTCCAGTCCCTTGTCGGCCATGGCATTCCTTTCCGGGTCGGGGTCGTGCGGGTGCCCGTACCTTACCCACGACCGCGGCACCCATGCACCGTCTCGGGGAGCCCTGGGGAGCGAGCTTCGGGTCTCCTTGAGATCGGCATGCATGAGCGGTCCGCGTCTGGGTACGGGAGCGGGGCAAGTAACCCTTCGAGGCAGGAGAATCCGAATGTCCTCCCATCAGTTTGATGCCCCGTATCGGCCGCAGGAGCCCATCGACGTTCCCCCGGTCCCCGAGCAGTACGAACAGTCGGCGTACGACCAGTCGAAGACCGAGACCAGGGCTCGCGAGGCCGCGGCGTCCGTCAAGCAGCCGGCCGCCGACGTGGCCGAAACCGCCAAGCAGGCGGGCCACGACGTTGCGCAGACAGCCAAGGCCGAGGTCGGCGACGTCGTCGCCGAGGCCAAGAACCAGGGCCGCAAGGTCTGGGACGAGGGCCTCGTCGAGGTCCGCAGCCAAGCTTCCAGCGCCCAGAGCAAGCTCGCCGACCTCGTTCAGTCGCTTTCGGACGAGTTGCGCGCGATGGCCGGCGCCCAGGACGCCGACGGGCCCCTCGCCGGCCTGGCGAGCCAGGGCCAAGAGTTGAGCGAGCGCGCCGCCACGTGGCTCCGTGACAACGAGCCCGACCAGGCGCTCGCGAGCGTCCGTCGCTACGCGGCCAGGAACCCTTGGACGTTCCTCGCGATCGCCGCCGGCGCGGGCCTCGTGGCCGGACGCCTCGCGCGTGGCTTGAAGGAATCCTCGGACGGGGTCGGCTCGGGTGCGGGCGTCCGTCGGCCTGCGGCTGACCTGCCCTACCGACCCGCCTACGGCGACGCCGAGGTGGGTTACGGCAGCAACCTTGAGCCGGGCTATGTCGCGTCCACCGAGCCGGCACCCGGCTACCAGCCCGGCGTCGTGGGCACGGACGCGCCGGGGGGACGACTCGGATGACCACCGATCGTGCCGCCGGCGGTGCGCAGGACTACCGCCCAGCAGCATCCAGCGACTACCCGCCCACGGGGGCCTTCGACCCGGGCACCGCGTCCGCGCAAGCGGATTCGCGGTCCCTGGGGCAGATCGCCAGCGACCTGCTCGAGAATGCCTCGACCTTGATCCGCCAAGAGGCCGAGCTGGCGAAGGCCGAGGTGCGGCAGAGCGCTAGCCGCGCCGGCAAGGGCGCGGGGCTCCTCGGCGGAGCCGGTGTCGCCGGGCACTTCGCGCTGCTGTTCTTCTCGCTGGCGCTGTGGTGGGCGCTCGCGGTCCTCATCGGCTCGGCCGCGCAGCCGGCACTGGGCTGGTCAGGGCTGATCGTGGGGGCCGTGTACGGCATCGCCGCGATCATCCTGATGACCAGCGGGCGAGGCGAACTGAAGAGGGTCCGCGGGCTTCCCCGGACCGCCGACACCATCAGCAAGATTCCGAACGCCGTCAAGGGCAACGAGGAGATGAACCGATGAGCAGCAACAACCCTGAAGCGATCCGCCGCGACATCGAGCGGACGCGAGCCGACCTCAGCGACAACGTCAACGCGCTCGCCGAGAACGCCAACCCGGCCAACGCCGCCCGACGGCAGGTCGACAAGGTCAAGGATCGTGCCCACGACCTCAAGGAGCGCGTCTTCGGCGACCCGAACGACCCGTGGGACGACGGCGCGGTCGGCGGCGTGCAGGCGAAGGCCTCCGGCCTAGCCGAGGACGCGGCCTACCAGGTGCAGCGGACGCCGGCGAAGTTGCGGCGCTCCACGCAAGGCAACCCTCTCGCCGCCGGGCTGATCGCCTTCGGGCTCGGCGCGCTCGTCGGCGGCCTGTTGCCCGCGAGCGAGGCCGAGAAGGACCTGGCTCAGACCGCCAAGGAGAAGGCCCAGCCCGTCCTCGACGAGGCGCAGGCCATGGCCAAGGAGGCCGCCGAGAACCTGCGGCCCGTGGCCGAGGAGGCCGTCGCGGGGGTCAAGGACACGGCGTCCACAGCCGCCGGGAACGTCAAGACCGAGGCGACCGCTGCCAAGGACACTGTCGCCGAGCAGGCGCGGACAGCGACCGATGAGGTGAAGCAGGACGACCGTAACCCGCTGTGATGCCCAAGCGACGGGACGGCCGCGCCCTCGCGCGGTCGTCCCGTCGCCGTCTCCTTGAACGCCCCTGGAGCGCGCCGCGGGGTGGCGCTCGCCAGGCTTGCCCCAACGCCGGGACTACCCGCGCGCGTAGGAGAAGGTCTCGGCGCCGCTCTCGTCGACCGCGCGGACGCGGACGCTGGCGTCCGCCAGATCGGCCAGCAGCGTCGCCTCGTGACCGCGCGCCCGCCACACGATGCCGACCTGGTGGGCGGGGGTCTCCACCACCTCGCAGGCGGCGTCAAACCCGAACGCGGGGCAGGTGTTTCGGAACCGCAGCAGTTCGAGTTGCTCCAGCACCACAGGCTTGGTCAGGCCGTCCGCGACCGCGTCGGCGTCGAGGTTCGACCGGTTGATCTCCTTGTGGCCCCCTGCCCCCGCCCGTTCAACTGCCTCGTGGTCGTTCCTTCCGGCGAAGACGTCGAGGTACCACACCTGCGGTTTGCCCGGCATGAACAACTGAATGGCCCGCGCGGCGAGCATCCGGTCGTCGGACTCTCCGAGCGCGCTGTAGTACGTCGCGTTGACCTGGTAGTACATGGCCTTCTGCCCGTGCAGGTCCTTGACGTAGCCGCCGCGGCCCTTCACCGTGTCGATCAGTGCCTCGATGCGCCCCTCGTCGAGAAGGCCCTTCAGGTCCAGCAGCGGAATGCCGTCGTGGCAGCCCAGCATGTTCACCGTCCGGATGCCCTTGGTCAGCAGGTCGTCGATCCAGGTGCGCAGGGTGGTGGCGTCCTGCCGCTCGAAGGCGTCGATGAGCAGGCCCGGCAGGAAGAAGTCGTAGGTGAGGAAGCCCTTCTCCGAGATGGTCTCGTGGATTCGCTCCTCGTAGCGGGAGTGGATCTCGGGCAGCAGCGTGAGCCCGCGGCGGTCGGCTAGCCCTTTCACCTGGTCGAGCAGCTCCCACGTGCCGGGGTCGTTGAGGAAGTTGCGCTCGCCGGGCTCCTTGGGGGCGTAGGCGAAAGCGTCCAGACGGACGATCTGCGCCCCGTACCCGGCGAGCTTGTCCAGGGTGTCGGCGTAGAACTCCCAGACCAGCGAGGACTTGATGTTGAGGTCCATCTGCCCCAGGTAGCGGCGCCGAGACTCCAACAGTTCCACCACGGCGTCCCTGGCTCCTTCGAAGCCGGCGAAGTCGACGTCGCCCGGGCGCCCGCCGGACGCCAGCGTCGCGCGCACGCGTCCGGCCAGCACCTCGGCGCTGCCGTACTGCAGACCTGCTGCGTCCATGAGGTCCTGGGGGTCGGGGGCGGTGTAGCGCACCTCCTGGTAGAACGTGTTCCAGTACGGCTTCTCGCTGCCGTCGGGCAGCCGCACCATGAGGATGGGCAGGCCGGGCTTGCGGAAGAACATGTCCTTGATGAGCTCCGGCTCGGGCGCGATGTAGCCCTCGGGGGTCATCTCGCCGTGGCCGGCCCAGAACTTGTTCCAGTCGATGAAGAAGTCCTTGTACGGCGAGCGATCCCCCTTGGCGAGGATGTCCTGGAACTGCGGCGACAGCACCGACGCGTGGTTGAGGATGAAGTCGAACTTGAGGTCGATACCCTCCTCGGCTAGGGCGTCGATGTCGGCTCGGGTCGCCAGGCGGTCGCTGAGGCCGTAGTCGACGACCGAGAACCCGCGGTCGAGGTCGGTGTTGAACACGCTCGGGAGCAGGTAGGCCGAACTGAAGGCGTCCGTGCACTCGGGACGGCGGACGAAGTCGACCAGCCCGGCGAGCGTGCCACCCATGCTGTCGGGATAGGCGTTGAGCATCGGGCCGGCGCCCAGCTTGGCCGGCCCCATGGACGCGAGGTAGACGTTGTAGTCGAGCAACTCGCCCGACTTGGCGACGATGATCTTGGCGCGGTGGGCCTGCGCATGCAGCAGCGCCTGCTCGAGCTCGAGCACCATCGTGGTGAAGGGGCTGTCCAGCGCTCCGTCGCGATTGCGGGCGCGGCGGTGGGCGAGGGTCTCCTCGGGGGTGCTGTTGAGCAGGATCGCGATGTCCACGCCCTCGACGTGCTTGTTGTTCCCGTGCGTCCACTCGACCACGATCACCCGGGTGTCGGAGAGATCCACTTCGTCGTACCAGAGCTGGTCCGGTGTCCGTCCCATCCGCTTGAGCATCAACGCGCCGGCGCCGCCCTTGAAGGCTGCGATGATGCGGTTCACCTCGGCGAAGTCGATCTCGTTCGGGGTGCCCAGGTAGCCGGTCAGCGCCCGTCGTCCGGCGCGCTGGTAGCGGGCCAGCCAGGGCCGCGACGCCGCCAACGCCGGGTCGGCGTCGGCCCCCTGCTCCTGAAGCGAGGCCAGCTCGGCGCGGATCCTGGCGTCGTACACACCACGCGTGACCAGTCCCGCGAGCCCGCCCGTGCGGAAGACGCGGAGGCGCTCGGCGTCGTTGACCGACGGGATGCGCCGGGGATAGTTGTCGCCGGACAGGACGTACGCCCCCAGGCCGCGGGCGTTCAAGTAGTACGCGAGCAGGGACCCGGTCTCCGACTTACCCACCCCTGACCCGCCGTGCACCGCGACCACCGCGCGGCGGTGGGGTGAGGCGTCCAGGACCGGCTGGAGCTGCTCCCACAGCACCGGGAAGATGGTCTGTGCCTTCGCCACGTGCCCCTCGGTGATGTGCACCTTGTCGCCGGGCATGTCACCGGTCGGCAGCGCGCTGAGATCGGGGATATCGGGGAAATTGCCGTCCATGGCCGCCCTTCGGGTCCGCGGTGAGGTCGTCGCCGTGCGTGCGGACACTGTAACCACCGGGCGCGCGCCGAGGGGAGGGTTCACCCCTGTTCGACCGGGCGACGACGTTGCATCATTCCCGCGTCGGCCTAAGCCCCCACTCGCCGGCGGATCGGAGCAACCATGTTCGTTCGTACCCGCCTCGACGTCTGGCGATTGTCGGTGGGCTCCGAGCTCGCTGCCGCGACGGAGCCCTGGCACCCGGTGCTCGACACGTACGCCCGCGGCGTCCAGTTGATGATGGAACGGGACAACCCGCCTACCCCCGACTCGTGGTTGTGGGCGGCCAACACCCACGGCGTCCCCTTCGGGGAACCTACCCACGTCCGGTGGGACCAGTGCGCGCATGCCTCGGTGTTCTTCCTGCCCTGGCACCGGGCGTACCTGGCGTGGTTCGAGTCCACGCTCATCACCCTCACCGGCGACGCCGAGTGGGCGTTGCCGTACTGGGACTACGCGCGGGACCCCGACCAGACCCTGACGATGCCGCCGGAGTTCACGGTGCCGGAGAGGACGGTCGACGGCCAGCTGATCCCGAACACCCTGTTCCGGCCCGGCCGGACGACCATCCTGCCCATCGACGACGTCGGCTACGGCGGCCTCGTCGAGCCACGCTTCGTGCGAGCCTTCCCCCGCGCCGGCTTCGGGGGGCTGGACGCCGACGGCCGCTTCGGGACTCTGGAGTCGCTGCCCCACAACAACGTGCACGTCGACATCGGCGCCGAGATGCAGTCCACCACGGTGGCCGGCCGCGACCCCATCTTCTGGCTGCATCACTCCAACATCGACCGCCTCTGGGAGGCCTGGCTGGCCCTGCCCGGCTCCACCCGGCTGGAAGACCAGACCGACCTACCGGCCCAGCTGGTCAGCACGTGGGGTTCCGCTGTCATCCAGTTCGGGGACACCGCTGCGCACCCCGCCAACGCGACCTACCAGCTCGGTCAGCTCGCCGACACGACCGCCCAGCCGCTGTGCTACTCCTACGAGGACGCGCGCGTCCCCGAACCCATCGCCGAGCGGATTGCCGAGATCCGCGCCACCCTCCCGGGAGGACCCATGGGGCTCGACGAGACCGATCGCGAACGTTGGACGCCGGTGGGGGCCGTCGCCGATGCCCATTCCCAGGACCCGACCACCATCGGCCTGGAGCCCCTCCCTCTGGGTCTCGACGGCGCCGGACCGACGGGGCTGGTCATCGACCTCGCCGGCGTCCGCGCCGTGCACCCGCACGCCCAGTACACGGTGTGGGTCCGCACCGCACCGGACGCGCCCGCGCACGCCGCCGGCCGCTTCGCCACCTTCGGGCTCGAAGGCACCCCGGACGACGAGGAGCGCAGCTACGCGATCGACGCGGGCGAGGTCCTGCCGATCTTGCAGGCCGAGGGGTGGCAGGGCGGCGAGCTGACCGTCGAGGTGCTGCCCACCGCTGGGAGGCCGGACGCCCAGGCGCCGGACCGCGGCATCGACATCGCTCAGATCGTCGTCTACGTGCGCACATGACCGCCACGTCTGTCCGGACGCGATCGCGCCCGTGGGTTCGCCTGCCGCGGCCCGACCGGCCGACCGCCGTCGTCTGGGGCACGGCGGCGGCCGCTTGGCTGCTGCTGGTGGCGCTGGCCGTGCTGCCGTCCGGTGGGCACGCCCACCACCACGGTGCCGCCGGCAGCGCGGGCCCGGGCTGGTGGGTGATCTACCCGGCCATGGTCGTGGCCATGAAGTGGCCGCTGACCGCGCCGGCGGTCTCGCTGGTGGTCAGGTCCAGCTTCCGCTCGCGACGCGTTCTGCACGCGACGATCGTCTTGGGCGTGGGCACCGCGCTGTGGCTGGCGTTCGGGGCGGCCCTCCAACTCGTCGCGGGAACGCTGGGCTGGACCGCCACCCCCGCCTGGACCGTGGGGTGGCTGGGAGTCGGGCTGGCGGTCACCTGGCTGCCCCGCAGAGCGCGGGTGCTCTGGACCTGCCTCCGCCTGCCGCCGTTGCACCCGGGCGGCGCCCGCGGCGTCCGCACCGCAGCGTTGGCCGGGTGGGCCTCGTGGCGGCGGTGCGCCATCCTCTGCGGGCCCCTGATGGCCGCGATGGTTGGACCGCACGCCTTGGCCGTGATGGCACTGGCCACGGCCGCCGCTTGGTGGGAACAGTGGCACGCCCGCGCGGCTGGAGACCCGGTGCCGCGACTGCTGGTAGCCGGCGCGCTGGCCGCAGCGGCCCTGGGCGGGTCTGGGTTGTTCGGCGCCGGAGGGTGGCTCGGGTGACCTCGCGAGCCGAAGTGCGGCTGCTCCTGCAGGACGCCACGCTGACCGTGGACGGGGCTGCGGCGACGGCCACCGAGATCCTGACCCTGCCCCCTCAGCCGCCCGACGGCTTCCTCGATGGGCCCGCGTGCCGGCGGCTCGCGGTCGTGGACTTCGACCCGCAGACCGGCGCCGCCCAGGGGCCGCCTGTCGCCCTCGAGCGGCCCGCACCAGGGCGCGTCACCGGCCGCTACCGGGCCGACGGTGAGCTGACCTCGCCGGGAAGCCTCGCCGTGAACGCCTTCGGCACCGCCTTCAAGACCCTCGCGATGTTCGAGCGGCCGACCGGGTTGGGGCGTCCGGTGCGGTGGGCGTTCGGCGGCGAGCAGTTGCTCGTCGTGCCGAGGGCCGGCACGTGGGCCAACGCCTTCTACGAACGCAGGACGCGCAGCCTGCAGTTCTTCTCGTTCGCGGCCCGGGACGGGCAGACCGTGCACACGGCCCTGAGCCGCGACATCGTCGCCCACGAGATGGGGCACGCGCTGCTCGACGCGGTCGCGCCCCACCTCTACGACTCGCTCGGCGTGCAGGGGCTGGCCACGCACGAGGCGGTCGCCGACCTGGTGGCCGTTCTGGTGGCCATCGACACCGACAAGCTCCGCGAGCGAGTGCTGGACGCCGTGGGCAACGACCTGGCCGGCACCAACGCGTTCACCATGATCGCCGAGGAGTTCGGGCGGGCCCGCGCCGGCGCCGAACTCCCCCGCCGCACCGCGCTGCGTGAGCTCGCCAACTCCGACACCGTCGCTGACCGCCGGGCGGCCGGACCGCACGCGTTGAGCACGGTGCTGTCGGGCCTCCTCTACGACACGCTCGCCGACACCTACGCGTCCATCCGCGCGACGCTGACCGAGCGCGAGCCCGCCCTGTCAG
>JBKHWW010000105.1:0-2955 GCA_046566345.1 Actinomycetes bacterium | reverse complement strand
GTTTTCGGGCTCGGAACATCAGTGGGACTGCCATCGGCTCGGCGTGAGCAGCGCGAAAAGCCCGTTCCCCGCGGCAGACCCGCGCTGCCGCCCGCCCAGCGGCCCCCTAGGCTGTGGGCACCAGCAGCCCGGGCACGCAGCCGGAGGAGGGACCCCCGCATGAGCCCCGACCACTTGCTGCTCCTGGGAGCGGTCGTGGTCCTGGTCGCCGTGCTCGCCGCCCGGTTGGGTGCGCGGTTCGGGCTCCCGTCGCTGCTGCTCTTCCTCGGGGTGGGGCTGGCGCTTCCGCTGGTCGGCTTCGACCTGCACGACCCCGACCTCGCGCACAACCTCGGGTTCGCCGCGCTGGTGTTCATCCTCGCCGAGGGCGGACTCACCACCAAGTGGGAGGACGTTCGCCCGGCGCTCGGTGTGGCCAGCCTGCTGGCCACGGTGGGGGTGCTCGCGTCCCTCGGCGTCGTCGCCGTGTTCGGTCACTTCGTGCTGGGGCTACCCGTCGTGGCGGCGGCGCTGCTGGGCGCGATCACGGCCCCCACCGACTCCGCGGCCATCTTCTCGGTGCTCCGCCACGTCCCGCTGCCGCCTCGCATGCGCGCGATCCTCGAGAGCGAATCCGGACTCAACGACGCCCCGATCGTGTTGCTGGTCGCGCTCTTCACTGCCTTCTCGTTGGGCCAGGAGGGGCACGAGAGCCCGTTGGTCGCGGTGGCGTTGATCGCCGGCGAGTTCGCCGGTGGGCTCCTCCTCGGCGCGGCGATGGGCTGGTTGGGCTCGAAGATCCTCAAGACGGTGGCGTTGCCCGCGTCCGGGCTCTACCCGCTGGCCGTGATGGGTCTGATCGTGCTCGCGTACGGGGTCGGTGTCGTCCTCCACGTGTCAGGCTTCGCGGCCGTGTACGTGTGCGCGGTGATCCTGGGCAACGCCGAACTCCAGCACCGCAACGCCACTCGCTCCTTCGCCGAGGGTCTCGGCTGGGTCTGCCAGATCGGGCTGTTCGTCATGCTCGGCATGCTCGCCGAACCGGAACGGCTCACGTGGGTCGTCGTCGTCAACGGCCTGCTCATCGGCGGGTTCGTCACGCTGATCGCGCGCCCCCTGTCCGTGGCCGTCTGCGCGGTCTGGTTCAAGATCACCGTGCGCCAGCAGATGTTCATCTCGTGGGCGGGCCTGCGCGGAGCCGTCCCGATCATCATGGCCACCGTCCCGCTGGCGGCGGGCGTGAACTCTGCCGTGCTCCTGTTCGACGAGGTGTTCGTCTTCGTCGTCGCCTTCACCCTCGTCCAGGCGCCGACGCGACCGTTCGTCGCGCACTGGCTGGGCGTCGCGGACGAGCGCGATTCCATCGACATCGAAGTCGAATCGGCGCCCCTGGAACGGATGAAGGCCGACTTCATGCAGGTCACCGTTCCGCCCGGGTCGAAGCTGCACGGCGTGACCGTGAAGGAACTCCGCATGCCGCGCTTCTCGGTGATCGCGGTCATCATCCGCCGCGGTGAGCCGTTGACGCCGGCCCCCAACGACGCCATCCGGGAAGGCGACGAGCTCCTCATCGTCGTCCCGTCCGCGCGTCGTCGCGCGCTCGAGGAGCGCCTCCGGGCGGTGGGCCGGGCCGGCCGCCTCGCGGGCTGGCTGCGGCGTCCGGGTCAGGAAGAGCCGCGCCCCAGTCGATGAGAAGCCGGACGCCGGCGCTGCGGTCGTCCTACCCGCTCGTCGCCCCGGACGGCAGCACCGGCACGCACGCGCGGCCGTCCTTCACGGGCACGGACGCCAGCGGTTTCGCCTTCAGGGCGTAGCCCTTGCCGACGAAGATGTCCACGGTGTGGTCGGGACGCTGGTCGGCGACCACCTTGGGCTTCTCGAACTGGCCCAGGGTCAGGACCACCTCGGGGCTGTTGGGGGCGACCCCGACCACGCGCACACCGTTCTCGTTCGCGTCGGCGTTGCCGACCTTGATCACCCGGAAGCCGCTCGCCCGCAACACCGCGGCGACCCGACGCGCGACGCCGTTGTCGCCCGTGGCGTTGAGCACCCGAATGATCGCGTGATCGGGCGTGAAGTGGGGGCCCACGGTGATCCAGTGGCAGGGCTCCGGGGGCCGGGGCGGGATGGGCCGGCGGGCGTTGTCCCACCCCCAGGCGGCCGCGAAGAGAGCGAGCGCGAGCAGGGCGAGCAACGTCACGGGCGTCTTGAGCACCTTGCGGACGAGCATCTCTTCCTTCGGTCGGTTGCCAGAGCCTAACGCAGGGTGAGCTAACCGAGTTCGAGGACGCGGGCGTGGACCGTCTGGCGTTGTTGCAGCGCGGCCCGCAAGGCGCGGTGGAGGCCGTCCTCCAGGTAGAGGTCGCCCTGCCAGGCGACGACGTGGGCGAACAGGTCGCCGTAGAAGGTGGAGTCCTCCTCCAGCAGCGCCTCCAGGTCCAGCATGCGCTTGGTGGTGACCAACTCGTTCAACCGCACCTGCTGAGGGGCGATGGCGGCCCACTGCTTCTGGGCGTAGCCGTGTGGCGGATAGGGTCGCTCGTCACCGACACGCTTGAAAATCACACCGACAGTCTAGGTGATGTGTGCCCTCCCGGGGATGTGCGAACCTTGCCCCATGACGCAGGCGAACGCGGTCGAGACCGTCCGGGACGGGTACACCTTCGACGCCGACTCGATCGAACTCGGCGTGTTGATGGTCGACGGGGAGCCGCGTCCCGACGTTCCGATCCGGATCTCGCTGTCCATGCTCAACCGCCACGGGTTGGTCGCCGGCGCCACGGGCACCGGCAAGACGAAGACCCTCCAACTCATGGCCGAGCAGATCTCGCACGCCGGCGTCCCCGTCTTCGCCGCCGACATCAAAGGGGACCTCTCCGGGATCGCCCTGCCCGGGACGCCGAACGACAAGCTGCTGGCCCGCACGCGGAAGATCGGGCAGGAGTGGCAGGCGGCCGGCTGCCCGACCGAGTTCTA
>JBKHWW010000104.1:0-9210 GCA_046566345.1 Actinomycetes bacterium | reverse complement strand
CGCGGGCGTCTGAGTCGCCATCGGCGGGCTGGACGTCGTGGCGGCGGGCCCCGCGCAGCCGGCAAGCACTGCGAGGGCGAAGGCCGTTCCGGCCAGGACGCGGATGCGGGAAGCTGGAGTGGTGCTCATGGATCCTCCTGGTGGTCAGGGGCGCCGTCGCCGGCGGCGTCCGCCCCCGAAGGGGGGCTGCAGGTGATACGGCCCAAGCCAGGTGAGGGATTGCGCGGGCACGCAATCCCTGCGGCGCAGCCGCCCGTATCTGATGATGTGACGCTGTTCTCGCTCGCGGATCGCGCCCCGGACGCCTCGCTCGTGGCCGGGCTCGCGGTCGGCGACGAGTCGGCGGCCGTAGCGTTCGTTCGCCGGTTCGAAGGCCCCGTCTTCGGTTTGGCGCTCTCGATCACCCGCGACCGCGGGTTGGCCGAGGATGTAAGCCAAGGTGCGTTCCTGCGCGCGTGGAGGGCCGCGGCAACCTACGACCAGCGTCGCGGCTCGGTGCTCACCTGGCTGCTCACGATCACCCGGAACCTCGCGATCGACGCCGTCAGGGCCAGGCGGGCGACGCCAATGGACGCCGACCTCCTCGAGCAGGTCGTCGCGACCACGCTGCGGGGTGGGGAAACCGACGACGTCGGCGTCCGACTGGAGGGCGCTCAGGCGGCGGAGCTGCTGGCACGCCTGCCCGCCGAACAGGCGCGCGCCGTCGTCCTCGCCGTGATCGGCGGCAGCACCGCCCAGGAGGTGGCCGAACACGAGGGCATCCCCTTGGGCACGGCCAAGACGAGGATCCGGACTGGTTTGCGTCGGCTGCGGCAAGCCTTGGAGGTGGACCATGACTGAGGCCCACCACGACCTCGTCGCGCTCGCGCTGGCCGAACTCGGGCCCGCCGAGCGTGAGCGAGTGATCGCCCACCTCGCGGTCTGTGGCACCTGCCGCGCTGACTACGCCGCCATCGAGGACGACGTCCGGCACGCCTTGGCGGCCGCCCCGTCCATCGCGCCGCCCGCAGGGTTCTCCGGGCGTGTCCTCGCGGCGATGGGGATGCCGGAACCGGCTACCTCCCAGGCCAGGGGGGCGGCGCCGGAGCGGGCCCCGCGCCGGTGGCGCACGACGCTGGCGGCGGCGTCGGCTGCCCTGGTCGTCGGCATCGGGCTCGGTGCGGGCGGCATGGCGCTCCTCGACCCCGCCGAAGCGCCTCCGGTCAGCTCGCAGCCGGGGGACCCCACGTCGGCGTCCGCCCTGGTCACCAATGACGGCGCGGCGGTCGGATCTGCGGGCGTCGCCGTCTTGGCAGGGCGGGAATATCTCGTGATCAGTGTGGTGCGGGCGCGTCCGGGAGCCTCGTACGAGTGCGTCGTGGTGGGCGACGACGGCGGACGCCGCAGCGCCGGCACCTGGACCCTGGATGCTCGCTACGGTGCGGACGCCTCCGGCACCTGGGTCGTCGAGCTCCCCGCCGGTGGCGTCGCACGCGTCGAGCTGGTCACGGCCTCGGGCAGGGTCTGGTCCGCCGCACAGTTCTGACGGGGCGGTCGAGGCGTTCGAAGGCCCCAGGGTGGGCTCCGAGCCCGGGGTCGCGCACTTGAGCGCGGTGGTAGCTTCCTCGGCAGGTAGCGATATGTCGCTCAGGTCCCGAAGGGAGAACCGCATGCACCCGCACCACAACCCCCGCACCGAACACGGCTGGGGCGGGCAGGGCTTCAAGTCCCTGTTCGGCATGGCCCAGCAGTTCCAGGACTTCGTCGGCCAGGGGCAACCCGGCCCCCGCGCACGCCGCGGTGATGTCCGCGCAGCGATCCTGCGGCTCCTCGCCGAGGAGCCGATGCACGGCTACCAGATCATCAGCGAGCTGACCGAGCGCAGCGCCGGGGCGTGGACGCCGTCGGCAGGCTCGGTGTACCCGACGCTGCAGCTGCTCGCCGACGAGGGACTCGTCGAGGCCGAGCCGCTCGGCGGCAAGAAGGTCTACCGACTCACCGAGACTGGGCAGCAGGCGGCCGACAAGCTTGCCGGGCAGCGCGCCCCGTGGGCTGAGGCGTCCGACAGCCCGCTGAGTGGCAGCAGCCTCCATCAGGCCACCGGACGACTCCTGCAGGCGGTCTTCCAGGTGGGCAAGCTGGGGTCGGCGCAGCAGGCGTCCGAGGCCGCGGATGTGCTGAACGACGCTCGCAAGCGGCTCTACGCGATCCTTGCCGAGGAGTGAGAACCGCGGGGTGAGCGGGGCGTCGTCTGCGTCGCTCAGCTCCTCCGGGCCAACCATTCCCCGGGGAGGGACCCTGGCGGCGTCCGAACTTCGTGCCCGGTACCGGCGCATCGTCTTCTTCTTCGGTCGGGTGATCGCCGGCTTCATCTTCTGGGAGGTGGTGCTGCGCCGCGTCGGCCTGGGCGGCCTCGCGGCACGCACGCGCGCGGACCGGGGGCGCAAGGCGGCGGTCCGCTTCCGCGCGCTCGCCGTGTCGATGGGCGGGCTGATGATCAAGGTGGGGCAGTTTCTCTCGGCGCGTCTGGACGTGTTGCCCCGCGAGATCACGCGCGAGCTGTCTGGGCTCCAGGACGAGGTGCCTCCCGTCGACTTCCCTGCGATCCGCGAGGTGGCCCAGGCAGAGCTGGCCCTGCCCCTGGCGGATCACTTCGCCTGGTTCGACGAGGAGCCCCTGGCGGCGGCGTCCCTCGGCCAGGTGCATCGGGCCCGGCTGCGCGAGGCGGACGCCGCGGAGCACGGCTTCAGCGACGTGGTCGTGAAGGTGCAGCGCCCGCACATCCAGCAGGTGATTGAGGTCGATCTGTCCGCGCTGCGACGCGTGGGCGGCTGGATGATGCGCTACCGCCCGATCCGTCAGCGGGCCGACGTGCGGGCGCTGGTCGAGGAGTTCGCCGCCACCACGCTGCTCGAGGTCGACTATCTCGCCGAGGCCGGGCACGCCGAGAAGTTCGCCGAGAACTTCGCCGACGACGCCCGGGTCCGCGTCCCGCGGGTCATCTGGGAACTGAGCGGACGCCGGGTCCTCACCCTCCAAGACGTCTCCGCGATCAAGCTCGGCGACCACGACGCGATCACCGCGGCCGGGATCGACCGGGCCGACGTCGCGCGCGTGCTGGTGGACACCTACCTGCAGCAGATCTTCGTCGACGGCTTCTTTCACGCCGACCCGCACCCGGGCAACCTCTTCGTCACGCCGGCACCCCCGCCGGCGGAGCCCGAGTGGACCCTCACCTTCATCGACTTCGGCATGGTCGGCGAGGTGCCACCCGACCTCCGCGCGAGCCTGCGCGAGCTGCTCATCGCGGTAGGACTGCGCGACGGCGCCCGGATGGTGGGGGCGCTGAAGCGGCTGGATGTTCTGTTGCCCACCGCCGATCTCGCCCTGATCGAGGCGGCCACGGTCCAGGTCTTCGACCGCTTCGGCGGTATGCGGATGGGTGAGCTGCAGCAGATCGACCCCGAGGAGATGGTCCGCTTCGGGATGCAGTTCCGCGAGTTGCTGCTGGAACTCCCCTTCCAGGCGCCCGAGAACCTACTCATGCTCGGGCGTTCCATCGGCATCCTCTCCGGCATCGCGACCGGCCTCGACCCCGACTTCGACATCTGGGCGACGCTGACCCCCTACGCCAACGCGCTCTTGGACGATGAGCGGCAGTCCCTGCCGAGGACCATCACCGACGAGGCTCTGACCCTCGGACGCCTCGCGCTCGGCCTGCCGCGTCGCGCGGACCGGGTGCTGGTGCAGGCGGAGCGAGGCGAGCTCGTCGTCGCGACCCCCGTGCTCGCCGCCCAGGTCCGACGGCTCGAGCGCTCCGTGGCGCGAACGAACGGCGTCCTGATCTTTGCCGCGCTCCTCGTGGCCGGCGCCGTGCTCTCGGCGTCCGACCCGGGGCTGGGCCGCGTGCTGATGGCCTTATCAGGGCTGCCACTGGCCGCCGTCCTGGTCAGCGCGCTGCGCCGAGGCCCCTGATTCGAACCGCATGGCGCGTGACGTCCACCTGATGCATGGCTGCATGAGGTGGACGGTTGCAGGCACCCATCCTCCGTGTGCGCGCTCTGCCGGCGCGGCTACGACTCGACGTCTGGGCCGGGGTGCTCGCCCGGCTCCGGCTCGGGGTCCGGCTCGGGCGCCGGCGTGTGGTGGATGTCCTCTGGAGGTACGGGCGGCGGGTTCTCGTTCCACCGGACGCCGAGCGCGCGGGCGGCGTCCAGGTCGCGCTCGAACAGGGAGCGGGTCGCGCGCTCCTGCTCAGGTGACTGCCAGGCGATCTCGTCCAGCGCGGCCAGCGACTCCTCGATGATGCGCACCAGACCGACCTCGGCGATCAACGCCCGCTCGAAGGCGAGGACGCCGGCCCCCACGTAGGTGTCCACGAACTCGATGCGCTCCCGACTCAGCCGCTCGCGCTCGGCGAGGGGCGTGGCGACGACGTCGTGGATGAACACGACGTCGACAACGTCACCGAACCGCTGCCACATCAGCTCGGCCACCCGCACGTCGCCCTGCCCGGAGTCACCGATGAAGAGCAGCCGGTACTCGGGGTACAGGGCGCGCAGATGGTCGATGTTGGCGATCTTGCGACCGGCCATGAGGTCGTGGGTGAGCAGGTTGACGAACGTGCCGGTCAGGACCGAGTGGTTGGCGACGCCGGCGCGGCGCAGCGTTTCGCGGGTGTGGTTCTCGATGAGCCCGAAGGCGTCGCCGGGCCGGGCGGTGACGAAGGTGAGGTCTCCCAACGAGAACGCCTCACCCGTGGGGCCCCGGTCGAAGGCGTCCAGCAGGGCCAGGATGCCGGGGTAGATCGTCCCCTTCGGGTAGCGGTCGTCGTGCAGGGCGCAGACGACCGTGTCGTCGATGTCGCAGAGCACCTTGGCTTCCCCGGCCTGAACCCCGGACGCCTCGCGTGCGATGTGGTCGAGGATCTCGGTACGCACCCCGTTGTCGTCGATGTCGCGGAAGATCAGCCCCTCGAGGTCGTGGGCATCGGTGCGGGCGTTCAGTTGGTTCTTCAGCGCGGTCAGCTCGGCCCCCGCGTGAGCGAAAAAGACCGACCGGATCGCCTCCTCGTCGGCGCGGTCCGTGTGCCCAGCCTGTAGCCCGTAGGCGAGGTTCGCGCGCGCCTCGATGGACAGGTCGCCGAGCCGCCCGATCAGGAGTTCGCGAAGAGCGGCCCGGTTGTGAGGGCCGATCAGGTGGTTGTCGACGCTCGCGAAGAGCTTGGCACAATCGAGGGAGCGAACGTACTCGTCGAGTTCCGGCGCGGTCGCGGCGCGCAGCAGGTCGAGGATGCGTGCCTCCTCGTAGCGGTCGGTGTGGCCGGCGAGAAGGGCGGTCAGCAGCGTCAGTTCGGTGGACACGAGGCCCAGCCTAGGCCGTCAGGGTCTGCGGACGAGGAGCGCCGACGCCTGCACGCGCACGCGGAGGTCCGCGACGCGGCCCATGATGTCGCCGTCGAGGTGCAGCGGGACAGGCTGGTCCGGCACCGCCCACAGCGTCCGCGCCTGCGTGTAGCGCAGTGCCGGGGCCTGCCAGCGGTGCCGGGTCGCGCCGGCCCAGGCGATGGACGCCCACTGTGCCGGCGTCCGCAGCGGCACCTCGAGGGTGTCGAGGTACCCGTCGTCGGGCTTCGCGCCAGGGAACACCTCGATCCCGCCCGGGATCCGTCCGCAGTTGGCGATCAGCACCGTCCAGGTGGTGAGCCGCCGGCCCGGGGCGTTGTCCACCGACAGGCGCATCGCCAGCGGCCGCGCCAGCATGTGGCGTGCGCCGAGGGCCAGGTAGGACGCCCACCCCAGCCTCGCCTTCGCGCGGGCGCTGGTGGCCATCACGGTGGCCGCGTCGTGCCCCATGCCGGCCATCACCAGGAACGGCTGCTCCTTGGTGGGCAGGCCCAGGCCCTCGCTGGTGACCAGGCGCCAACTCGCCCAGCCGACATCAACGGCACGAGCAGTCGAGAACAGCGCGCGGTCGACGGCCAGCCGCGGCTGGCGCGTCCGCAACCCGAGGTTGTGCGCGAACAAGTTCGCGGTCCCCAAAGGAAGGATCCCCAGCTCCACGCCCGTGCCCGCGACGGCGCGGGCCACCTCACGAACGGTCCCGTCACCACCACCGACGATCACGGCCCGCGCACCCTGCGCGACGGCCGCCCGGGCCTGCTCGTACCCCGGGCTGGCGACCGTGGTGAGAACGACGTGCGGGGCGGGAAGGTCGGCCTCCCGGCAGGCACGCTCCAAGGCGCGACGAGCGTTGGCGTACCCCCTGGCCACGGGGTTCAGGATCGCCCACAGGGACGCCCCGCCCGCGCGGCCCACCTCCGGTTCGGCGTCGATCACGGTCCCATTGTGCTCGCTAGGCTGACGCCATGAGCGAGATCCCGGCCGAGCTGGCCGCCCTCCGGGCGAGCATCGACAACCTCGACCAGGCACTCGTGTGTCTGCTCGCCGAGCGCTTCCGGATCACGCAAGAGGTGGGCGTCCTCAAGGCGACGCGCGGCTTGCCCGCGGCAGACCCCGAACGCGAGCGGCGTCAGATCGAGCGCCTGCGCGCCCTCGCGGACACCGCGGGCCTCGACCCGGAGTTCGCCGAGAAGTTTCTCACGTTCATCGTCACCGAGGTCGTCCGTCACCACGAACAGATCGCCCGCGACCACGGGTCCTCTTGAGCGCCCCGCGGCGACCGCGACGCCGCGCGCTCAGCGCCCGAAGAGCCGGACGAAGTTGCGCAGGATCAGCCCTGGGTGGTGGTTGACGCCCGCGGCGCGGGCCGCCTCGACGAGCGAGTCGAACTCGTCGGGGTTGAAGTAGCCGGCGTCGCGGTAAATCACCATCCGCTCCACCAGCCGGTCGAAGTCGAGCTCGGGATGGAACTGGGTGACGTAGGCCCGGGCCCCGACCCGATATGCCTGCACAGGGCACGCTGTGCCGGTGGCGAGCAGGACGGCGTCGTTCGGCGTCCGGGAGCAGGCTTCTTTGTGGCCGGTGAACGCCATGAACCGCTCGGGGACGCCCTCGAAGAGCGGGTCGACCAGACCGTGCTCGGTGAGCCTCACCTCGATGGCGCCGGTGGTCTCGGCGTAGGTGCGGTCGACGAGGCCGCCGAGGTGCTGGGTGACGACCCCGACCCCGTAGCACAGGCCGATCAGCGGCACGTGCGAGGCGAGCGCGGTGTCCACGATGAGGCCCAGGTCGGCCTCGACGCGGAGCTGGGTCGGCGACTTGTCCCCGTCTGAGGTGTTGAACTGCCCACCGCCGATGATGATCCCCGAGTAGTCGCTGGGGTGGATCGTGGGCAGGGGTGCCTGCTCGACCCGCAGCTGCACGAGCTCGCCCGTCTCCAACTCGCCGAACGTCATGATCGCGTCGAACTCGCTGGCGACGGCGTCGTCGTGGTCGCGAATCGACAGGTGCAGGAACGGCTTCACGGACCCTCCTCGGTCTCGTCGGGAAGGGCCCGGGCTAGGCGACCGGGTCGGTCTGGGTGTTCGCAACCACCCCGGTGACCACCGAGTTGGGCGGCACGTCGTGCACGACGAGCGCGTTGGCGCCGACCTTGGTGCCGGCGCCGACGGTGATGGGCCCGATGATCTTGGCGCCGGCACCCAGCAGGACGCCGTCGCCGATCGTCGGGTGCCGCTTGAAACGGCCGCGGCTACGGCCGCCGAGCGTCACCTGGTGGTACATGAGGACGTCGTCACCGATTTCGGCGGTCTCACCGATGACGATGCCCATCCCGTGGTCGATGAAGAAGCGGCGTCCGATGACCGCCCCCGGATGGATCTCGACCCCGGTGATGCCGCGGGCCGTCTGCGACAGGGCCCGGGCCAGGGGGCGCAGCGTCGGCCGCTTGGTCCAGAGCGCGTGCGCGACCCGGTATACCCACACGGCGTGGACGCCCGGGTACATGAGGGCCACCTCGAGCCGGCTGACCGCAGCCGGATCCTCGCGCATCGCCGTGTCGAGATCCTCACGGACGCGTTCGAGGATGTCCCTGAGGCGGTTGCTCATGCGCACACTTCAGCAGGTCGGCCGCCGCTCAATCCATCAGGTCCGCATACAGGACACTGGTCAGGTAGCGCTCGCCGAAGCTGGGGATGACCACGACGAGCGTCTTGCCTTCGTTCTCGGGACGGGACGCGACGTCGCCCGCAGCCTTGAGCGCGGCTCCCGAGCTGATGCCGACGAGGAGGCCCTCCTGCCGGGCTGCCAGACGCGCGGTCGCGACGGCGTCCTCGGACGTGACGGGCAGGACTTCGTCGACGACCGACGCATCGTAGATGGCGGGTACGAAGTTGGCCCCGATGCCCTGGATCTTGTGCGGCGCCGGCGAGTTGCCCGCCAGCACCTGCGACTCGGCCGGTTCGACCGCGATCATCTGGACGCCGGGCTTGCGCTCCTTGAGCACCTGGCCCACGCCCGAGATCGTGCCGCCGGTCCCAACGCCGGCCACGACGATGTCGACGGTGCCGTCGGTGTCGTTCCAGATCTCCTCAGCGGTGGTCCGGCGGTGGATGTCGACGTTGGCCGGGTTCTCGAACTGCCGGACCAAGACGCCGCCGCGCTCGGCCGCGATCTCGTTGGACCTGTTCACGGCCCCGCGCATGCCTTCGGGCCCGGGGGTGAGGACGAGTTCCGCGCCGAAGGCGCGCAGCAGCGCGCGGCGCTCCTTCGACATGGTCTCCGGCATCGTCAGCACGACCTTGTAGCCGCGCGCCGCGCCGACCATGGCCAGGGCGATGCCCGTGTTACCCGAGGTCGCCTCCACGATGGTGCCGCCGGGCTGCAGTTCGCCGGACGCCTCGGCCGCGTCGACCATCGCGACGCCGATGCGGTCCTTGACCGAGTTGGCCGGGTTGTAGAACTCGAGCTTGGCCAGGACGGTGGCCTTCGAGTCGGGGAACAGCGTGTTGATCTTGACCAGCGGCGTCCGACCGATGAGCTCGGTGACGTTCTCGAAGACGTTCATGGGTAGAACCTACCGGGATGCCGGGCTGACGAAAAAGCATCTCGCAGCCGCCAATCTCGTGAGTGCCCCGGGCGTCGCGCCATCTGGACCACATGATCCTCCACCCCACAAGGCTGAGTCGTCCTGACCAGGGGTGATGGTGCACCGGCTCTCGTCGGGGCTGGAGTCCTGTGGTCCAGAACGGCGCTACCGCGACCGTGACGGCGTCATCGTCATCGGCGAGACACCGCCCGTGCCGGCCTGAGGCTTCCTGCCTGCCCTGAG
>JBKHWW010000103.1:0-6115 GCA_046566345.1 Actinomycetes bacterium | reverse complement strand
CAAATTGCCGTTCCGCACGTCCACATTGCTGGGATTGTTTGTCATGGTCTGGATCTCGCCGGTGCCGAAGTTGGCGGGACCACCTGGGTAGGAGGTGCCCAGGGTCAGCAGCCAGTGTGAAGGGTTGGGCAGACCGCTGCCGTTGAAGTCGTCCCGGAACGCGGTCTGCCAGCTGGGCGACGCCGCGGCGTCCGGGATGGAGGACGCCCATCCCAAACCAGTGACGGCGACAGCGATGCTGATGATGACTGCGACCGGTGCGGATAATGCGGATCGTGCAGACATTGACGTCCTTTCGAGGGGGGTGTGGGCTTGCGACTGATTTACAGCAGCATCGGCACGACAACACAGGCGGAGCGGATTATCGTTGTGGGCGACCCAGCGCTGGGGTGGTGCGGCCGAGTCGGCCACGGAGCACACATGGGCATTGGCTCTCCTGGGGGTTTGGCATCGCTGCCACTGGCCATTTGCTCACGCCGGATGCCCTAGGTCAAGTGGTCCCGCTGCATTCTTAGGATAAACTCCGAAACCGGGTTCAAAGTCCCCTCGTTGCTCCACGAAATGCACCATTCTGCCTCGCGTTCGCGCCCGGGGTGGTAATGCGCTCGTCGCGTACGTCCGCTGGTGATGCTCGCTCCGCGGGCGTGCTCCCGGCAAGGCGTCCGTCGCGGCGCAACGAGGGGGGTCTGCGAGGTGGCCCCCGGCGTGCAAGGGTGTCGGACATGAATGATCGCGACTTCGACATCGTGGTGTTCGGTGCGAGTGGGTTCGTCGGGCGCCTGGTGGCAGAGCATCTGGCGACAGCTGCCGACGCCGGCGTCCGCGTGGGTTTGGCGGGCCGCTCACTGGCCAAGCTCGAAGCGCTGCGCCGTGAGCCCGGCTCGCGGCTGGGAGTTGGTCGCCTCTGACGCGACGGACGCCGAAGCGATGCGGCGGCTGGCCTCTCGGACAGCAGTGCTGGCAAGCACCGTGGGGCCCTATGCCCGGTACGGGCGGGATGTCGTTCGTGCGGCAGCCGAAGAGGGTACCGACTACGCCGACCTCACCGGGGAGATTCTCTTCGTCCGCTGGGCACTTCACGAGGTCGACCGGCGGGCCCGGGAGACCGGGGCGCGGATCGTTCACTCGTGCGGCTTCGACTCGATCCCGTCCGATCTCGGCGTGTTGTTGACCGCACAGCGCGCTACAGCGGACGGACAGGGAACCCTCGAGGAGACGAGGTTGGTGGTGCGCGAGCTGAAAGGAGGCATCTCGGGAGGCACCGTCGACTCGGCACGGCAACAGGCGATCGCGGTGCACGCTGATCCGGCGTTGCGGCGACTGCTGCAGGACCCCTATGCGCTCAGCGTCCTGCGGACCGGGGAACCTGACTCGTCGGCAGACCGGCCCGCCGGGCGCACTCCCCTACCGAATCGGCTTCCCGTCGAGCGGGACCCTGTCACCGGTCACTGGCTGGGGCCTTTCGTGATGAGCGACTACAACACGGCCCTGGTGGAACTGTCCAACGCCCTCGCCGCGGAGACCTACGGGCGAGGCTTTCGGTACAAGGAGTTCAGTGACTTCGGTCATACTCCCCTCGGCCCGGTGCGCGCATTAACAATGTCGATGGCCCTTGCCGCCCTGGGACGGGGGTTGTCGTGGTCGCCCACCCGGGCGGTCCTCGACCGGTTGTTGCCCAAACCCGGCGAGGGACCCACCGCTGAACGGCGGGCGGCAGGGCGCTTCCGAATGGAGATCATCGCCCGCACGAGGACGGGAGCCCGGTACCGCACCACGGTCGCCGCGCCGCACGACCCGGGCTACGACGGCACCGCGATCATGCTTGGGGAGAGTGCCCTGTGCCTGGCCCTTGACCAGCCGGGCACGCCCCGCAGCTGCGGCGTCCTCACCCCCGCCACCGCTCTGGGCAATGCCCTGGTCGAGCGGCTGCGCCGGAATGGGTTCGTGTTCGAGGTCGAACGTTTCGCGTGAGCGTGACAGCACAGCGTCGACCGAGGTTGCGGGCCGGAACAGCGATCAACGCGGCGACGCCACCACCGGTGGTCGGTGGTGGCGCCCCGGCCTGGGAACGATGTCCCCCCAGGGACGTGGCTACTGGACAAAGCCGATGATGAGCTGAATCCAGAACCACAGGACGACGCCGAGGGCAGTCGCGCCGAGCGCCACTTGCCACCAGTGGTTGCGGAGCTTGCCCATGAACTTGCCCTTGGTAGACAGGTAGACCAAGAGGAATGCCAGAACGGGGGCCGTGAGTACGGTGAGGGATTGAGCGAGCACGATGAGTGCGACTGGGGACGTGCCTCCGAAGATGGCGGTGATGAGCACACCCCAGGTGAGGATCACGCCAGAGAAGATGCGGGCGGTCTTGGTGCTGGCGGAGGCGCCCCGGCCGAGGGCGTCGGAGAGCATGATGCCTCCGGCAGTGGCGTTGGCAGTCATGGCAGAGAACGCGGCAGCGAAGTAGCCCAGGGAGAAGATCCAGGTGCTGACAGGGCCGGCGAGTGGTTCGAACACCGTCGAAAGGCCTGCGATCGTGGAGACCATTCCCTCTGCCCCGAGTGGGCCGTTGAACACCTTGGCGGCGACAAGGATGACCAGGGCAGTCATGATTCCGGGGGCGACGATGCCGGGGATGGTGTCAACGATGGTGATGTCGCGGTAGTCGGATTCGACGCGCTTGCGTTCCTGCGTTCCGTAGGCAGTAAAGAAGGCCGCGTTGGCGGATAGGCAGGTTCCGATGAGCGCGATCACCACGGTCATGGAGCCGTCGGGAATGCTGGGGACTAGGCCCTCGACGGCCCGCCACCAGTCAGGCTTGGCAACCACGGCGCTGATGACAAACGTCAGTGCCATGAGCGCCATGGCCACGAGAATGACCTTCTCCATGACCGCGTAGCCGTTGCGGAGGACCAGGAAGGTAGCGACGAGAATGGTGCAGACGATGGTCCAGAAGATGGGCGGTCCACCCACCAGCATGGACAAGGCAAGACCCGAGCCAACGGCGTTGCCGACTGAGAACATGAGAGTGATCACGAAGACGGCACCACCAGCCAGATATCCGACCCAGGTCCCGAGGTTCTGCTTGACGGCGGTGAGGAGGGACACCGGGGACTTGATCCCGATACGGACGCTCATGTCGGCGAGGCACAGCATCAAGACCGTGGCTGCTACGACCACCCAGACAAGGGCGTAGCCGAAACCGGAGCCGGCTTGGATCGATGTGGTCAGATTGCCCGGCCCGAAGCCCCAGCAGCCCACCACGAAGGCCGGGCCTGCCATAGCCAGGAGCTTCCAGACGGAGCGGCCAGAAGCTCGCCGGTCGGCGCCGCCGGCGGTAGCGGGCTCGTGCGGTGAAGTGAGCTCGTGCGGGTTATGCGTTGGCATGTGCAGACCTCCGTTGGTCCAGTGTGAAGTGGCAGCTCGGGTGGTCGACACTCGCGAGCGATTCTCGAGCCTTGCAATCGTTCCCGGGAACGTTATGATCTTGCATCGATCGACGCGGTGTGTCAAGAACCTCCCGAGCCTAGGATCACAAGACGCGCCGTTCATCCTTGTCAACGTACTCTAAAGAAGCCTCATGGGCCCGGCCCAGTCGCGACTGATGGTCCAGGCTTGACACCCCCCGGACCGCATGTCATGGTGGGATCGTTCCCGGGAACGATCTACGTTCCCCACTCGAAGAGGAGTAGCTCATGGCCATTGATCTCCGCGGACTCGTTCCCGCCCCTGTCACCCCCTTCACTCGCGACGGCGACATCGACGTCGACGCGATCCACCGCCTTGGCTCGTGGCTAGGCTCTTTCGAAGGCGTCAAGGGCCTGGTCGTGCTCGGCCATGCCGGCGAGGGCACCTTCTGCACCGCTGACGAGCAGGTGCGAGTGATCGAGGAGTTCGTCGCATCGACCGACGGACGGGTCCCGGTCATCGCCGGCATCACCGGCGAGGGGACCAAGGTGGCGGTCGAGGAAGCCCAGCGGGCCGTTGCTGCCGGTGCCCAGGCCGGCCTGATCTACCCATCACACGGCTGGCTGCGCTTCGGATTCCAAGACGGCGCCCCCCAGGACCGCTACAAGGCGATCTACCAGGAAGCCGGCCTGGACTGCATCCTCTTCCAGTATCCCGATGCCACTAAGGCCTCCTATGACCTGGACACTCAACTCGAGATCGCCGGCCAGGAAGGCGTTTACTGGACCAAGAACGGGGTCCGAAACATGAAGCGCTGGGACACGGAGATTCCCGCCCTGCGCGCCGCACACCCGGACCTCACGATCCTGTCCTGCCACGACGAGTACCTACTCCACACGATCATGGATGTGGACGGCCTTCTGGTCGGCTACGGCAACATCGCACCCGAGCTCTTGCTCGACCTGATCGCTGCGGGCAAGGCGCAGGACTGGCCCGCCGCGAAGGCGGTACACAACAAGATGTTCCCAGTCACCCAGAACGTGTACCACCGCGGCTCCCATATGGAAGGGACCGTGTGCCTGAAGGAGGCGCTGGTGCACCGCGGCATCCTCGAGCACGCGACCGTACGATCCCCGCTTCTCCCGCTCGCCGAAGGCGCCCACGAGGAAATCGCGGCGGCACTCGACAAGGCGGGCCTGGGCCAGGCGAAGATCCCAGCCCTCGTCTGATCTGATGCCACGCCGGAGGGCCCTCGGTTCGCCGGGGGCCCTCCTTGTCCCCCACGTGCGAGACGCCGACGCGGCGTGCGCGGCGACCGGCCCTTCGTAGCCAGCAGGAGGTAGCCTCAACGCAGCCGCCGAAGCGTTGCGGCGTCCGGGCTGAGGAGGACCAGGTGGTGACTCTCAAGGACGTCGCGAAGGCGGCCGGCGTCAGCACATCGACGGCGTCCCGCGTGCTGGATGAGCGACTGCCCCACTCCCGCACCCCCGCCGCCGACCGCGTCCGCCAGGTAGCCAGCGAGCTCGGATACGTCCGCGACCCGCTCGCCGCGGGGCTCCGCCGCACCGGAACCAGCACCGTCGGCGTCGTGGTACCCCGTCTCACCGACATCGTGATGGCACTGCTCTACGAGGAGATAGCGGCCGCCGCCGCTGCCAGGGGCCTCTTCGCCGTGGTCGCTACCACGCACGATCATCCAGACCGCGAAGAGCTCGCGGTACAGTCCCTGCTGCGCCGCCGGGTAGACGGCCTCATCCGGACGACCGCACGCACCGACGCTCGCCTTGACACGAGGAAGTTCGGCACAACTGTCCGGGAGGTCCTCGCGCTTCGCGCGGACGGGGTTCTGCCTGCGGCGGTCGGAGACGATCGCCTCGGAGGTCGGCTAGCAACGCGCCACCTCATCGATCTGGGGCACACCGACATCGGCCTCGTCAGCGGCCCCACCTACACAACCAGCGCCGTCGGTCGCAGGGAAGGCTACCGCGAGGCGCTTTCCGACGCCGGACTCGATTTCGACCCAGCCCTGGTAGTCGGGGACGCATTCTCGATCGAGGCCGGCGAGGAGGCCGGACTCACGTTGTTGACCCGCCCTCAGCGGCCCACCGCCATCTTCGCGGCCAACGACTACGTCGCCATTGGCGTCCTGTCCATCGCCGCGAAACTCGGCTTGAGGGTGCCCGAGGACCTCTCGCTGGTCGGGTATAACGACATCCCGATCGTGGGCAAACTGCCGGTCCCCCTGACGAGCGTCCGAGTACCCTTCGCGCAAATTGCCGCGGGCGCCCTATCACTCTTGCTGGACGACCGAGACCCGACCGCCAAGACACTCACGTACGCCCCCACACTGATCCCGCGACGATCGACGGCGCCACGTCACGTCTGACCGTAGGACGGCGCACTCACCCCCTGGAGTGGCGCAGTTGCGTCAACTTGCCTCCTGCGATGAGCACGCCGTCTCGGAGTGTGCCGGCAGCGGGGTGCTCGACCTGCCCCAGCGTGCCCACGCGGCGGGATAGGGCCAGCAGCCGCGTCGTGGCCCTTCGGCGCTCGCGGTCGTAGGCGGCGAGTGCGGCCTCCCACGAGGTGTGGTCACCCAGGTGCCGGGCCAGTGCGCCGGCGTCCTCTATCGCAGAGCAGGCCCCACGGCCGAGGTTGGGGGTCATCGCGTGCGCCGCGTCTCCCAGGAGCACGACGCGGCCGCTGACGA
>JBKHWW010000102.1:0-9784 GCA_046566345.1 Actinomycetes bacterium | reverse complement strand
TACGCGCGGCTCACGCTACCGAAGGCCCTCGGTCGGGTTCGGGAATTAGTTCCCATCGGCGCCCGTGCGAGCGCGGGAGACGTGCCAGCTCGAGACCGTTTGCGGTAACCGCCCCGTGCGAGCACATGGTGATTGACCTTGTGCATGCGTGAACTGCCCCTCATGCCACCGGCCGCCCCCCGCGGTCCGGAGAATCGAAACCCTCACACGCGCGCTCTCGCAAAATCAAGGTTGAGATCTACCCCGGGTACGCATCCCCCTACCGGCTACGCTGCCTCCTCCTGCCCTTTGCACCACCCGGCGCGGGCCGCACCGTGCGACGATGCATCCAGACCCCCAAGGAAGGCATCCGTGACCAGCATCGTCATCGCCGCCCACAACGAGCAGGCGGTCATCGGGCGCACCCTGGACGCGCTCCTCTCCGACCCGGCCAACAGCGGCGTGGAGATCATCGTGGTCGCGAACGGATGCACCGACGCGACAGCCCAGGTGGCGACTCGGCCGGGCGTCCGCGTCCTCGAGGTGGCCGAGCGCGGCAAGGCCAACGCGCTCAACGCCGGCGACGCCGTGGCGGTGTCGTTCCCGCGGCTGTACCTGGACGCCGACATCACCGTTCCGCGGGGCGGCGTCCGGGCACTGGTGGACGCGCTGGGTACCACGGGCGCGCTGGCGGCGGTACCGGGCCGACGGCTGGCCCTGCACGGTCGCCCGCTTCCCGTGCGGGCCTACTTCGCCATCCACAGCCGGCTGCCCGTGTTCCGCATGGGCCTGTTCGGGCGCGGCCTGGTGGCGCTCTCCCAGGGGGGCCGGGCCCGGTTCGGCGAGTTCCCCGCCATCGTCGCGGACGACCTGTTCTTGGACTCGCTGGTTTCGGATCAGGAGCGGGTCTCGGTGCCCGACGTCGAGGTCGTCGTCGAGACACCCTTCGACACGCGCTCGCTGGTGCGTCGCCTCGTCCGTGTCCGGCGCGGGAACGCGGCGCTGCGGGAGCTCGGCTCCTCGGGACTGGCGACGGTCCGGCCGTCCGACCGGTGGTCCTGGCTCCGGGACGTGGTCCTGACCGATCTGCGGCTCGCGCCAGCGGGCGTGGTCTACGCGGCCCTGACGACGTGGGCCGCCCTCGCCGCACGGCGGGGGGCCCGAACGAGCCTCGCCTGGGACCGGGACGAGTCGACGCGGTCGGCTACCTCAGGCGCTTGACCGCCCGCGCGAGCCCCCTTCGGAGACGGGCCGCCGCAGGCACGGTGTCGGACGCCAGCCGCCGCAGTGTGTCGGGCGTCCAGGCCCGCGTGTAGGAGAATCGCGGGACCAGCCACGCGTCTGGCTGGGCCCGGTCCTGGTCGCTGGTGTAGACCGCGCGGTATCCCCTCAGGGCTCGCAGCACCCGTCGGTCATAGCTGCCGAAGGGGATCGCGAAGCGGTCCACGGGCTCCCCGATCGCGTCGCTCAGGGTGGCTCGCGAGTCCTCGGCCGCTCGGCCCAGTTCCCGGTCATCGGCGCGCCTCAGGTCCGTGTGGGCCCACCCGTGGCTGCCGATGCCCATCCCGGCGGCCCGCAGCGAGCGCAGGTCTGCCGCGGACAGAAAGTGGCGATCCCCGAGGCGCCCGGCGCACGCGAAGAAGGTGGCGGTGACCCCGCACCGGACCAGTGCGGGCAGACCATGCTCGAGGTCGCTGGCGTTGCCGTCGTCGAATGTCACCTCGAGCGGGGTCACCGACCGCTGCTGCAGGTCGGCGATGGTCTCGGCGAAGCCCGGCCACTCCTTCGCCGGGCACCAGTAGGGCAGCTCGCCCCCGGGCACCCCCGGCCAGGGGTCACCGATCCCGTGAAAGGTCACGACGATCGCCCGGCCGTGGTCCCCGGACGCGCCCCGCGCGATGCCGGGCCGGACGCCTCCGCTCACGACCCGTCCCGGGGCTGACGCTCTCGGATGTAGTGGCTCAGCTCTGCGGTGTCGGCGAGGTCGACGTACCGCCGCTCGGATCCGCCGATCACGGCCGCCGTGGGCAGGTCGACGTCCGCGGGCGGCTCCTCGCGCGGGGGCAGGCCCACCAGCGCGTCGTAGACGCCGACGTACGCACGGGCCTGCGGACGCCAGTCCAGCTCGCGAGCGACTCGCTCGCGGGCCCGGAGCCCCAGCTCGACCCGCAACTCAGGGTCATCGAGGAGCCGCTCGACGGCGTCCGCGAAGGCGAGGACGTCGCCGCTCGGGACGTAGAGGACGGCGTCCCCCCCGGACACCCTGGTCTCCACCAGGTCGAACGACACTGCCGGCAAGGCGTAGGCCATGTACTCCATGGTCTTGTTCATCGTGGACACGTCGTTGAGCGGGGTCTTCAGGTCGGGGCACAACCCCACGTCGGCGGAGCTCAGCCGGTCGGCGATCTCGTCCTTGCCCACCCGGCCGGTGAACTCCACGACGTCGTCCAGACCGAGACGGGTGGACTGACGTTTCAGGTCGTCCAGGCAGTCGCCGAAGCCCATCAGGACGGCGCGCACGTCGCGCCGGCCGCGGCGATGGACCAGCTCGTCCATCACCTGCAGGATGGTGTCGACCCCGTCTTGGGGGCCCATGATCCCCAGGTAGGCGAGGGTGAACGTCCGTCCCCCCACCGGCGTCTCGGGGTAGAGCGGGCGCATCTGCCGGGTGTCCGGCCCGCTGCGAACCACCACCACGTCGTCGGGGTGGAAACCGCCCCGCTCGACCGCGACGCGCTTGTAGGACTCGTTGGTCGAGATCACCCGGACCGCCGCGCGGTACATCTGCGCCTCGAGGAACAGGAGTCCGCCGTAGAGGGCCTTCTGGAGCGCTCCCTGCGGCGTCCCGAAACGGGACAGGAAGAGTTCGGGGTTGAGGTCGTGCTGGTCGAACACGAACAGGACGCCTCGCGGCCGCCATAAGCGGGCCAACAGCCACATCGTGTCGGGCGGGTTGCACGACTGCAGGAGGTGGAACGGGCGCTGCTTCCAGACCCGTCGCGACAGGGCCGCCGTGCGAACCCATCCGTAGGCGAACTCCCAGGCGTATCCGACCACCCCCTTCACGGGGGGCGCGGGCGCGTACTTGAAGATGTGGACGCCGTCGATCTCGGCGTACGCGGGGTCGCCAGGGCCTTTCGGGCAGATGACGCTCACCTCGTAGCCGGCGGCCCGGAGCGCCTGGCACTCCAGCCACACCCGACGGTCGAGCGGGACCGGCAGATTCATGACCAGAATCAGGATGTGGCGACCCCGGGCGCGACCGACCCGTCGCGAGGCATGCGAGACCACCGCACCCGACTGACGTCGGAGCATCACTTCCCCCTGTTCGTGGGGCAGGCTACCAAGACCTCCCGGACGACGGGTAGGCCTGCCTCAGGGACGGATCGCACCAATTCTTCGGCTGGCTACGGGCCTAGCGGAGGGGTGAGCATCGGGCTACGCTCGGCCACGGGGGGCCCCGACTCGCATCGGGGAGAAGTCATGGAAACACTGAACGCTGCTGTCGTGGGGGCTGGTTACTGGGGGCCGAACCTCGCTCGCAACTTCCGCTCACACCCGGCCTGGAGGCTGGACGCGGTCTGCGATCTGGACGCCGGCCGTGCGGCCGCCGTAGCCGGGCCGCAGACCGACGTCCACATCGAGACTTCGTTCGAGCGCCTGCTCGCCCGCCCGGGTCTGGACGCCGTGGCCATCGCCACGCCGGCTGCCACCCACGCGCGCCTGGCGCTGGCGGCGCTCGAGGCGGGCAAGCACGTGCTGGTCGAGAAGCCGATCGCCTCCTCCGTCGCCGAGGGAGAGGCGATGGTCGCGGCGGCGGACAGCGCCGGCCTCGTCCTGATGGTGGACCACACGTTTTGCTACACCCAAGCGGTCGCGTACCTGCGCACGGCCATCGCCGACGGTGTGGTCGGCGACCTGCTGTACGTCGACTCGAGCCGGATCAACCTGGGCTTGATCTCACCCGACGTCAACGTCGTGTGGGACCTGGCCCCTCACGACCTGGCCATCCTCGACCACATCCTGCCCGAGGGCCTGACACCCGCGTCGGTCCAGGCGGTGGGCGCGGACCCGCTGGGGACGGGAAAGGCGTGCATCGCCCACGTGGCCCTCCCGCTTCCCGGCGGGGCCATGGCACACATCGACGTGAACTGGCTGGCGCCGTCGAAGATCCGCCGCTTCGTCATCGGCGGGACCCGCCGGATGATCGTCTGGGACGACATGAACCCGGTTATGAGGGTCCAGGTTCACGACCGCGGGGTCGACGTGGCCTATCAGCCCGACGATCCGGCGGCGGAGGCGCGCCTGCGCATCGCCTATCGCAGCGGCGACATCCTCGTGCCCGCGTTGCCCGAGCGGGAGGCGCTGGCGTCCATGGTGGGCGAGTTCGCCGCCGCCATCAGCGAGGGACGCCCGGCCGCCACGGACGGCCGCGCCGGCGTCCGCGTGTTGCGTGTGCTCGCCGCGGTCGACGAGGCAATGGCGACGGGCAGGAGCGTGCCGGTCGCAGAGAAGGCCCTCCGGTGAGCGCCCTCCGCGGGGCGTCGGTCCTGGTCACCGGCGGGGCGGGCACGATCGGGTCCACGATCGTCGACCAGCTGGTCGAGGCGGACGCCGGCCAGGTGACGGTGTTGGACAACCTGGTCCGCGGGCGACGGGCCAACGTGGCCGGCGCGCTGGCCGACCCCCGGGTGGCGTTGGTCGAGGGCGACATCCGCGACCGGGACCTCGTCCACGACCTGACCAGCGGGCGCGACCTCGTCTTCCACCAGGCGGCCATCCGGATCACCCAGTGTGCCGAGGAGCCTCGGCTCGCCCTCGAGGTGCTGGTGGACGGCACCTTCAACGTGATCGAGGCGGCGGCCGAGCACGGGGTCGACAAGCTGGTGGCGGCCTCGTCGGCGTCCGTCTACGGGCTGGCCGAGGAGTTCCCGACCACCGAGCGCCACCACCCTTGGAACAACGACACCATCTACGGGGCGGCGAAGGTCTTCAACGAGGGCCTGCTGACGTCGTTCGGCGCCATGCGCGGCCTGCGACAGGTGGCCCTGCGGTACTTCAACGTCTACGGCCCGCGCATGGACATCCACGGGCTGTACACCGAGGTCCTGATCCGCTGGATGCAGCGGATCGCGGTGGGCCAGCCCCCGCTGATCTTCGGCGACGGCCTGCAGACCATGGACTTCGTGTTCACCACCGACATCGCCCGGGCGAACCTGCTGGCCGCCGCCAGCGACGTCACCGGCGGGGTCTACAACGTGGCCAGCGGGGTCGAGACCTCGCTCAAGGGCCTCGCCGAAGCGCTGCTGCGCACGATGGATTCCGACCTGGAGGTCGAGCACGGGCCCGAGCGCGCGGTGAACAGCGTGACCCGGAGGCTGGCGTCCACGGCGGCGGCGGAGCGCGACCTCGGCTTCCGCGCCACCGTCGGGCTGGACGAGGGACTGCGCAGGCTCGTCGACTGGTGGCAGGTCGAGCGCCACCACGATGTCGAACTCGAGGGCGCGCTGTGACCCGGGTGAACGTGATGAGGCCCTGGCTGGGCCAGGAAGAGGCCGATGCGGTCACCGACGTGATCCTCTCCGGCTGGGTGGCGCAGGGGCCCCGCGTCACGGCCTTCGAGACCGCCTTCGCCGATCGACAGCAGGCCGCGCACGCGGTGGCCACGACCTCGTGCACGACCGCGCTCCACCTCGCCCTGATCGTCATGGGCGTGGGCCCCGGTGACGAGGTGGTGGTGCCCTCCTTCTCGTTCATCGCCACCACGAACGCGGTGCGCTACGTGGGCGCGACGCCCGTTTTCGCAGACGTGGACGCCGCCACCGGCAACCTGACTGCGGCGACGGTCGAACCCGCCCTCACCGACCGGACGCGCGCGGTCATCGGGGTCGACCAGGGCGGCGTCCCGCTCGACCTGGACGCGCTGCGCGCCCTGTGCGACCCCCGCGGCGTCCTCGTGCTGGAGGACGCGGCCTGCGCCGCCGGCTCGACGTACCGCGGGCGTCCGGTGGGCGCGGGGGCCGAGATCGCCGCCTGGTCGTTCCACCCGCGCAAGCTCCTCACCACCGGCGAGGGCGGCATGCTCACCACAGCTCGCCCTGACTGGGCCGGCCGTGCGCGGCGCCTCCGGGAACACGCGATGAGCATCTCCGCCGCCGATCGCCACGCGTCGACGCTGGCGCCGGCCGAGTCGTACGACGAGGTGGGCTTCAACTACCGGATGACCGACCTTCAGGCGGCGGTGGGCCTGGTCCAGCTCGGACGCCTCGACGCCCTGGTCGCGCGCCGCCGCGAGCTAGCCACCCGCTACCGAGACGCCCTCGCCGACGTCCCGGGACTGCGGGCGGTCGCCGACCCGCCCCACGGAACCTCGAACTTCCAGTCGTTCTGGGTGGAGGTGAGCGAGGAGCACCACCGCGACCGTGACGGCGTTCTCGCGGCGCTGGCGGCGGCCGACGTCTCCGCGCGGCGCGGCATCATGGCCGCCCACCGCCAGCCGCCGTACGCCGGGCTCGCGTCCCCCGGCGCCCTGCCGGTCACCGAGCGCCTGGCGGACCGCACGCTGATCCTGCCGCTCTACCACGACCTGAGCCACAGCGAACAAGACCGCGTTATCGACGTGCTGAGGGCTGGCTGATGGAGCGGGGACTCGTGCTGGTGGCGGCCAGCGGCCTGGCCCGCGAGGTGCTGTCGGTGTGCGACGCGCTCGGCCGCCGCGTCGATGCGATCCTCGACGACCACCCCGGCAAGCAGGGCACCACGGTGGCGGGCGTCCGCGTCTTCGGGCCGGTCGAGTCGGTCACGTCGTTCCCGGACGCCGAGGTGCTGATCTGCGCCGGGAAGGGCACATCGCGCCGCGCGATCGCCGCGCGGCTCGCGGCCCAGGGCCTCGAGGAGAGGCGCTACGCCACCCTCGTCGACCCGACCGTCCGGATTCCCCGCTCCTGCACCGTGGGGGTCGGCACCATCCTCCTGGCCGGGGTCGTCCTCACCGCCGACGTCACGATCGGACGCCACGCCGTGTGCATGCCTCACGTCACCCTCACCCACGACGTCGTCCTGGAGGACTACGCCACCCTGACGGCGGGGGTGAGCCTGGCCGGCGGCGTCCGGGTCGGGGAGGCCGCGTACGTGGGCATGAACGCCAGCGCGCGCGAGGGCGTCACGATCGGGGCCGAGGCGATCCTCGGCATGGGCGCCGCCCTCATCGGCGACCAGCCCGGCGGCAGCGTCTACACCGGCGTGCCGGCCCGGCCCCGGAAGGGGAGGTGAGCGCCGTGCGCGTCCCCTTCGTCGACCTGGCCGGGCAGCACGCCGAGATCGCGGACGAAGTCGAACCGCAGGTCTTGGACATCCTCCGGCGCGGCGCTTTCATCGGCGGCCCGGCGGTCACCGCGTTCGAGGAGGCGTTCGCGGCGTACTGCGGCGTCCGGCACTGCGTGGGGGTGGCCAACGGAACCGATGCGCTCGAGCTGGCGCTCCGGGCGGTCGGGGTGCGGGCCGGCGGCGAGGTGATCATGCCGGCCAACACCTTCATCGCCACCGCCGAGGCGGCGTCGCGGATCGGCGCGGTCCCGATCCCGGTCGACGTCGACGACGAGTTCCTGCTCATCGACCCCGCTCGGGTGGAGGCCGCGATCACGTCGCGGACGCAGGCGATCGTGCCGGTACACCTCTACGGGCAGGTCGCCCCCGTCGAACTGCTCGCGGACCTCGCCGCGTCGCACGGCGTCCCCGTGGTCGAGGACGCGGCGCAGGCACAGGGCGCCTCGCGCTTCGGACGGAGGGCGGGCAGCCTGGGAACTATCGCGGCGACCAGCTTCTACCCCGGGAAGAACCTGGGCGCCTCCGGTGACGGCGGCGCAGTGCTGACCGACGACGAGACGCTGGCGCACCGGGTCCGGCTGATCGGCGGCCACGGATCGGCCGTGCGGTACGTGCACGAGGTGGTCGGCGTGAATAGCCGCCTGGACGCCCTTCACGCCGTCACCCTCTTGGCGAAGCTGAAGCGCCTGGACGCCTGGAATGCTTCCCGTCGTGCCGCCGCCGAACTGTACGCCGCGTTGCTGGCCGACGTGCCCGGCGTTCGGGTGCCACGCAGCCGGGCGGGCAACGAGGACGTCTGGCACCTCTACGTTGTCCGCGTGCCGAAGCGGGACGCCGTGCTCGCGTGCCTGCTCGACGCCGGCATCGGCGCCGCCCTGCACTACCCCACCCCCTGGCACCTGACGGACGCCTACGCCCACCTCGGGCACGGGCCGGGAACCGCGCCCGTCGCCGAGCAGGCCGCAGACGAGATCCTGTCGCTGCCCATGCACCAGAGCCTGACCGCCGAGCAGCAGGAGGCCGTCGCCGACGCCCTCCGGCGCTGCGTCTGACCGGGTGTCGCCGATGAGCGGTGCTGCGAAACGGGTACTCGTCCAGGTCAACAGCCTCGAGCTTGGTGGCACACAGCTGAATGCGCTGGATTTCGCCTTGGCCGTGAAGAAGCACGGGTTCGAGAGCGTGATCTTCGGACCGGACGTGACCCTGCCGCAGGGTAGGACTTCCCTGCTCGACGTCGCCGCCGAGCGCGGGGTGGACGTCGGGGTCTTCCCGGTCCAACCGAGTGTGCTGGCGGGCGGGGCCCGTGAGTTCGCACGCCGGGCGGCCGGCGTCCGCCCAGACCTGATCCATGTGTACGGAACGTGGGCGGGTGAACGAACGGCTTACTGGGGGCCCTGCCTGCTCGGCCGAAGGCCCCTGGTCCACACGGTCTACGAGATGATCGTCTCACCACAGGTCTACCGGCACACCCCGCTCATCGTGGGCACCGGCTACCTGCTGGACGAGTGCAAGGACCGCCCTGGCCTCACCAGGTTGATCAGCCCGCCGGTGGACCTCACCCGCGACGCCCCCGGCGTCGTCGACACGTCGGCGTTCCTGGCGTCCATCGGCAGCGACCCGTCGCATACCCGGATCGGGCTGGTCTCCCGGCTCGACGAGAACATGAAGGCGCTGAGCGTAGAGGCCGCGATCAACGCCGTCGCCGATCTGGGCGATCCCACCGTGGAGTTGCTCGTCGCCGGTGCGGGAAGCGCGTTCGCCCGCTTGGCTCGCCTCGCGGAGGAACGAAATGCGTTGCTGGGACGACCGGCCATCCGGTTGCTGGGTGCCCTGGCCGACCCGCGCCCCGTCTACGCGTCCGCCGACCTCATGCTTGGGATGGGCGGAAGCGCGGCCCGGGCCCTTGCCTTCGGCCGCCCGCTGATCGTGCAGGGAGAACGAGGCACGGCGGAGGTCTTCACCGAGGCAACGGCCGCGAGCCTCTACCGCCGCAGCTTCTGGAATGACATTCCCCATCCTGACCCCGCCCGGCACCTGGCGGCCACGATCCGCGGGGTGCTGCGGGACCCGGCGCTGCGGCTCAGGAGCTCCTTCGCGCGGGGCTTCGCTGAACGCAACTTTGGGCTGTCGGCTATGGCCGCCCGTCTGGCCGGGATCTACGAAGAGGCTCTTCGCAGCTACGGCGCGCGAGCGTGGCTGGCCGATCTCGGCCTGGAAGCGCGCGCGCTCACGCGCCAACCGCCGTTCGACTCCGACGATCCGCGCTTCTGGTCGCGCTCCGCGGCGACCACCCGAGCGTCGCGCGGGGCAGGCGTGAGCGCGATGGGGCAGGCGTGAGCGCGATGGGACAGGCAACGCGAGAAGAGACCGGCGGGCTCGCCGGCGGGGCGGCGGGCGGCGTTCTGTGGCTGACTGCGCAGAAGTGGCTGGTGCGGCTCAGCGGGTTGGTCACCATCGCGATCCTCACCCGCTTCCTCCG
>JBKHWW010000101.1:0-16039 GCA_046566345.1 Actinomycetes bacterium | reverse complement strand
GCCCGCCCTCGGTCGTGGGCTCCCGCGACGGCAGGCCGTTGGCGATGGCCGCCTTGCCCTCGGGCACCGTGATCTCGAAGCTGTAGGACGCCTTGTCGGTTGGGTGGTCGCTGACCGGGAACCAGGTCATCGCGCCATCTGGCTCGTTGACGACCATGGCGCCGTCCCGCGTGGTCCACCAGCCGTAGGGAGCCCCTTCGATGTCGGCCGGACGGCCGGTCGCCCCGCCGTACGCGATCTCGATCGTCGCGCGCTCACCGGCCTTGAGCTTGGGTCGCGGCTGCACCGTGAGCTCCCAGGCACGGGCGGTGCCGTCTTGGACATGCCAGTACGCGGCGCCCTCGATCTGACCGGTGGCGGGCGGCGGCACCGAGGTCGCCGGCTTGCCGTCGATGGAGACCGATGACACCGTCAGTCCGCGCAGGTCGAGGTTGAACCGGTCGAGGTCCTGGGTGGCGACCAGGTCGATGGTGGCACGGCCCTCCAGCTGGCCTTGCAGCGGCCCTGAGGCCGGGCTTGGCGGGGTGTAGTCGAGGTCGAGGTGGTAGTGCTGAACGTCGTAGCCGCCGTTGCCCGAATAGGGGAAGTACGGGTCGCCCACGCCGCTGCTGCCTGCCGAGAAGCGCGGCTGCCCCGGCTGCCCGGGCGCTGCCGATGCCCCGGTCGCCGTCAGGACGCCGAGCGTCGTGACCGCGACGAGCACGCCGGCCGCCGTTGCTGGACGCGTTCCCACCATGGCTCACCTCCAAGAGAAAGAGTGGCCACACTGTAGGCGACCACCACCGGGCGCGGAAGCCGGGGGTTGCCTCCCCTCCCCCGCCACCAGGGTCGCGCGGCGGGGGGCGTCCGGCTCAGCGGATCGAGGCGTGCCAGGACTGCAGCGACCGGATGGGTTCGGCCCCACGCTGGTGAGCCGCGATGCCGATGGCGGCGGCGTACGCCTCGGACGTGGTGGTCACGTACGGCACCCGAGCCCGAATCGCCGCCTTGCGGATGTAGCTGTCGTCGTACTCCGAGGCCCGCCCCGCGGGGGTGTTGATCACCAGCTGAACGCGTCCCTCGCGGACGGCGTCGGCCATGTTCGGCGAGCCCTCATGCAGCTTCTTCACCGGTTCGGCCGCGATGCCGTGCGATGCCAGGAACGCCACCGTTCCGGCTGTTCCGGTCAGGGTGAACCCGTTCGCCACGAACGTGCGGGCGGCGGTCAGGATGTTCGCCCCAGGGCTGCCCACGCCGGTGTCCACCCGGTCGCGCTCGGCCACGGTCATCAGCACGGTCCCCGACGTCGGCAGCGTGGTCTGCGTGGCGTCCTGCGCCTTGAAGAACGCCAGCCCGGGGTTGGACGCCAGCCCGAGCACCTCGCCGGTGGAACGCATCTCCGGCCCCAGGAGTGGATCCACCTCGGGGAACATCGAGAACGGGAACACGGCCTCCTTGGCGCCGAAGTAGGGCACGTGCCTCTTCTCCAGGTTGAGCGACGCCAGCGTCTCGCCGAGCATGACGCGGGTGGCGAGGCTGGCCATGTTGACGTCGCACACCTTGCTGACCAGCGGGACCGTCCGGGAGGCCCGCGGGTTGGCCTCGAGCACGTAGACGACATCGTCGGAGATGGCGTACTGGATGTTCATCAGCCCCACGACGCCGAGCTCGATCGCGATGCGGCGGGTGTACTCCTCGATGGTGGCCACGTGCTCCGCGCTGATGGTGACGCTGGGCACCAGGCAAGCCGAGTCGCCGGAGTGGATCCCCGCGTACTCGACGTGCTCCATGACGGCAGGCACGAACGCGTCGGCGCCGTCACACACGGCGTCCGCCTCGCATTCCAGCGCGTTCTCGAGGAACCGGTCGATCAGGATCGGCCTGTCGGGCGTGACGCCTTCGGCGGCGTCCATGTACCGGGTGAGGTGCTCGTCGTCGTGGATGATCTCCATGCCGCGGCCGCCGAGCACGTAGGAGGGGCGCACGATGACCGGGTATCCAATGCCCCGGGCGACCTCGAGGGCCTCCGCCGTGGAGACGGCCATGCCCGCAGCTGGCATCGGGATGGCGAGGCGGTCCATGATCGCGCGGAACCGGTCGCGGTCCTCGGCGAGGTCGATCGTGTCGGGGCTGGTACCCAGGATCGGGACACCGGCGTCGGCCAGGGCGCGGGCGATGTTGAGCGGGGTCTGCCCGCCGAACTGACACACGACGCCTTCGGGCCGTTCGCGCTCGTCGATAGCCAGCACGTCCTCGACGGTGAGCGGCTCGAAGTACAGCTTGTCGGAGGTGTCGTAGTCGGTGGAGACGGTCTCGGGATTGCAGTTGACCATGATCGTTTCGAAACCGGCCTCGCGCAGCGCGTAGGCGGCGTGCACGCAGCAGTAGTCGAACTCGATGCCCTGCCCGATCCGGTTCGGCCCGCCCCCGAGCACCATCACCTTGGGCCGCGACCGGTCGACCGGCGCGGGGGCGGGCAGCGGGTTCGGGCGATCCGGGCTCTCCTGAGAGTAGGTGGAGAAGTAGTACTCGGCGCCCTCGACGCCGCTGACCGGGACGGCCTTGTAGCGATGCACGATGCCGTCGGCGATGCGCCGGGCGCGGACGTCCGCCTCGGCGACGCCCAGCACCCGGGCAAGGTGGGCGTCACCCAGCCCGGCTTCCTTGGCGCGCCGCAGCAGCCCGGCGGGCACGTCGGCGAGGCGTCCGGACCCCTCGACCTCGGCCTCGACGGCGAGGACGCCAGCCATCTGCTCGACGAACCACGCCTTGATGTGGGTTAGCTCGGCGAGTTCCGACACCGACGCCCCGGCGCGCAGAGCCTCATACATCAGGTACTGGCGGTCCGAGGACGGCTCCGCGAGCCGGGCCAGCAGTTCGTCCCGGCCGAGGGTGCGGAAGTCGGCGGCGTTGCCCAGGCCCACGCGTCCGTTCTCCAGACCCCGGATCGCCTTGCCCAGCGCCTCGGGGTAGCTCTTGCCGATGCTCATCACCTCGCCGACAGCGCGCATCTGGGTGCCCAGCCGGTCGACTGCCCCAGGGAACTTCTCGAACGCCCAGCGCGCGAACTTGGCGACCACGTAGTCGCCGTCGGGCGTGTAACGCTCCAGGGTGCCGTCGCGCCAGTAGGGGATCTCGTCGAGGGTCAGCCCGGCGGCCAGCAACGTGGACACCATCGCGATCGGGAAGCCGGTCGCCTTGGACGCCAGGGCGGAACTGCGGGAGGTGCGCGGGTTGATCTCGATGACCACGACGCGTCCCGTCGCCGGGTCGTGTGCCAGCTGGACGTTGGTGCCGCCGACCACCCCGATCGTGCTGACGATGCGGTGGGCGATCGCCTCGAGTTCGGCCTGCAGCTCAGGGGCGATGGTGAGCATCGGGGCGGTGCAGAACGAGTCCCCGGTGTGGACGCCGACGGCGTCCACGTTCTCGATGAAGCACACGCTGACCAGCTGGTCCTTGGTGTCGCGGACGACCTCGACCTCGAGCTCCTCCCAGCCGAGGATCGACTCCTCGACCAGGATCTGGTCGATCGGGGACGCCTGCAGGCCACGGAACGCGATGGCCTCCAACTCGTCATCGTCGTGCACGAAACCGCCACCGGTTCCGCCCATGGTGTAAGCGGGGCGGATGACGATCGGGTAGCCGATCTCGTGGGCGAAAGCGAGGGCGTCTTCGACGGTCCCGACGGTCTTGGACCGCGGCATGTCCACGCCGATCTCGGCCATCGTGCGCTTGAAGGTCTCGCGGTCCTCGCCGCGCTCGATCACCGACTGGGTGATGCCGATCATCGCGACGCCGTGGGCGTCCAGGACGCCCTCGCGGTCGAGGGCCGTCGACAGATTCAGGGCGGTCTGCCCGCCGAGGTTGGGCAGGAGGGCGTCCGGCTTGGACGCCTTGATGATCTCGGTCAGCGTCGGCACGTTCAGGGGCTCGATGTAGGTCTCGTCGGCCATCACGGGGTCGGTCATGATCGTGGCGGGGTTCGAGTTGACCAGGGCGACCTGGTACCCGAGGCCGCGCAACGCCTTGCACGCCTGGGTGCCGGAGTAGTCGAACTCGCACGCCTGCCCGATGACGATCGGTCCCGAACCGATGATGAGGACCTTCGTGATGTCGTCGCGCTGCGGCATTCGATCTCCTTCCGGGCCACGGCCCATCGGACACACTATCGGCCCCGGTGCACGGAGACGGGCGGAGGGCCGATCCACCCTCAGCGGGTGAGTGCGACAGCGCGAACCGGCGTCACACTGGTGACAACCCACGAGTAAGGAGCGTCATGACGACAACCACCCTGGCGCCCAGGCGGACAGCCTGGGACGTCATCTTCGGCCTCATCCTGGTCGCCGCCGGCATCTTCCTGCTCGGCAACTCCCTGCTCGCGACGGCGATCTCACTGTGGGTCATCGGATGGACGAACCTCTTCTCGGGCGTGCTGCTCCTGGTGGCGTCCCTGTTCCGGATCAAGTCTGGAGGGTTCCTCTCCGCCGCCCTGGGCGGAGCGTTCCTGACCGTGATCGGGCTGTTCATCCTGCGGAACCCCGTGGCCGGGGCGGTGGCCCTCACGCTCGCGGCCGGTGTGGCCTTCTTCGCCGGCGGCCTCACCCGGCTGGCCTGGGCCTTCTCCGACCGCCAGGGACGCCTGGCGCTGTTCGTCAGCGGCCTGGTGTCCCTGGGGCTGGGCTTCTTCGTCCTCTTCAACGTGGGGACCGCGACCGTGTTGTTGCTGGGAACGCTGCTCGGCGTCCAAACTCTGCTGGAGGGGCTGACCCTCATCGCCGTCGGCAGGCTTCGCGCGCCGAAAGAGGTCAAAGCCTGACCCGAGCCGGAAACCTTAGGTGTTGAAGCGGTTCTGGGCGGCCGCGAGCCCCTGTGAGATGAGAGCCTCGATGGCGTCCGCGGCCAAACCCACCCCGACGGCCAGTTCCTCGCGCAACGCCCCTGGGAACGGCGACAGCACGTAATCGGCCGGAAGCTGGCGGCCGGGCGGGCGTCCGATGCCGAACCGGACGCGGTGAAAGTCGCCGGTGCCGAGCACCCGGCGCATGGACTTCAGGCCGTTGTGGCCGTTGTCCCCGCCGCCGAACTTGAGGCGCAGCCGGCCGAAGTCGAGGTCGAGTTCGTCGTGCACGGCCACGATGTGGTCCAGGCTCACCGAGTGATAGGCGGCCACCTTGCCCACCGAGCCGCCCGACTCGTTCATGAAGGTGCGCGGCTTGAGCAGCACAACCTTGGTCGCGTCCGCCCCCACGCCGCCGAGCCCGGACGCCGCCAGGCGCGTCTCACACACCTCCCCGCGCATGCCGCGGGGCGCACCGAAGGAGGCACGGGCTCGCGCCGCCAACTCGTCGACGACCATGAAGCCGACATTGTGGCGGTGGAACGCGTAGGTCGGGCCCGGGTTCCCGAGCCCGACCACCAGCCATGCGGACAACGTTCGGCTACTCCGCCTCTTCCGGCGCCTCGGCGGCGGGCTGCGGCGCAGCGGTGATGTCGGAGGCCTCGGAGACGGCCGCGTCCAACTCGGCGGCGACCTCGTCGGCGGTCGGCGCCGCGGCGATCGAGAGGATCAGGTCGTCCGGCGCGCCCGGGAAGACCGCGCCCTCGGGCAGCGGCAGGTCGGAGGCGGTGACGTGGTCGCCGATGTTGAGCGACGAGACGTCGATGTCGATCTGGGCGGGGATATTGGTCGCCTCGACGAGGATGGTGATCGTCTGCTGGTCCATCACCAGGATGCGGTCGTCCTTCCCGGCGCCGGTCACCACCAGCGGCACCTCGACGGTCACCTTCTCGCCCCTCTTGACCACGACCAAGTCGACGTGCTCGAGGTGGCCCTTGAGCGGGTCCCGCTGGACCTGCTTGGGCAGCGCCAGCTGCGCCGCGGCACCGTCGATGCTGATTGACAGCAGGGCGTTTGCGGTGCGCAGCGCGAGCAGCGTGTCGTGGCCCGGGAGGGTGATGTGGACGGGGTCGCCGCCGTGCCCGTAGATGACGGCGGGCACCTTGTCCGCCCGGCGGATGCGGCGAGCCGCACCTTTGCCGAACTCGTTCCGGGACTCTGCTGCGAGCTTGATCTCATTCGACATGGGTTCTCCTCAACCTTGCGATGCGGGACAGAGTGCGCGGCAAGGGAGGGAGCGCTGTCGATCACGGGCACCGGGCCCCTCGCCATGCAACTCCCCCACCTTACCGGACGCCGCAGCGCCGGCCCAAACCTCAGGAGCGACGCTCCTCGACCAACTGCTTGAGCACCTTGGGATCGAGTTCGGAGAGCTCATTGAGCAGGATCTGCTTCTCGAGGCGCTGGAGGCTGTCCAGCGGCATGCTGGCGAGCCGGTTGACCAGTTCGAGCTTCGCCTCGTCAGGCGGCAACTGAGGCACCGGCGCCGGGGTCGGCGCCGACTTGCCGAGGTCCCGCTTGCCGCCGCCCTTGGGCACCGTCATCACGATCGACAGGATTGCCAGCACGCAGAACAGCAGGTTGACGCTGATGGCGATCATGCCGGCGAGCCGGAGCGCGACGTTGTCCGTCCGGCCCTCCATGGTGACAACGCTGCCCATGAACTGGCCACCCGCACCGGCCATCCCGGTGAACACCGCCAGCGAGACCGCTGCTCCGATGGCACCGCCCAGCGAGGAGGCCATCTTGTAGATGCCGGCGCCGGCGCCGGCCTGGTCGGCCGGCAGGTTGCTCAGGGCGGCGTCCGTCGACGGCGTGGCGTAGAACGCCAGGCCCAGGCCGAACAGGGCGTACGCGACGATCGCGAGGATCACGTACTGGCCGATGAGCAGGTGGGTTGCCATCAGCAGCAGGCAGGCAACGATGACGATGCTGGCGCCCCAGATCATCGGCTTGCGCGGCCCGAAGCGTTGAAGCAGCTTCTCGCCGACGCGGATGAAGGCGATGATGAAGATGCCGTAGCCCAGGGTGAGCAGGCCGGCGTCAAGTGCCGTGTAGGGCGAGCCGTCCGGCTTCTGGCCGGCCAGCTGGATGAGCTGCTGGGAGACGATGAGCAGACCGATCGTGCCGTTCAGCAGGAAGTTCGAGATCGTCGCGCCGGTGAACGTCGTGTTGGCGAACAGCTTGAAGTCGATGAACGGGTTCGCCTGCTTGCGTTCGACGATGACGAAGAAGACCCAGGCGACGATCGCGACAGCCCCCAAGACCAGCGTGATGCCGCTGGTCCAGCCCAGCTTGGAGCCGAACAGGAGCACGATCATGAGGCCCAGGGTTCCGACAATGAACAGGGCGAGCCCGACGATGTCGAATGACTTCTTCGCCCCCGTCTGCTCCACCTTGCTCTCGGGGGTGCCCAGGATCATCACGAACGAGACGATCGAGATCGCGATGGAAGCGATAAAGATGCCGCGCCACCCGACGTACTGCACCACGGTGCCGCCGAACAGCGCAGCCAGGCCGGAGCCGCCCCACGAGTCGATCGACCACATCGAGACCGCGCGCTGACGCCCGGGACCGTCCCAGTACGTCTTCACCAGCGCCATCGTCGACGGCATGATGCAGGCCGCCGAGAAACCCTGGATCGCACGGCCGGTGAGCAACAGCGGCAGCGCCAGCGGTCCACTGGCGAAGATGAGGAGCGCGGAGCCGACCATGCCCAGCGCCAGGCCGAGCAGGGCGATCCGCACACGGCCGACCTTGTCAGCCATGCCACCCATCAGGACGATGAACAGGCCCGAGAACAGCGCGGTGATCGAGACGGCGAGGTTCATGGCAGCGGCGTCCACGTACTCGACGCCGCTGGCGTTGATGTCAGCGAGGATGGCCGGCGCGACCGTGCCGGCGGTGCCCGCGAAGAGCCAGAAGGTGACGACGCCGAGCACGATGCCCCAGAGGAGCTTCTCGGTCCCCTGGTAGCCCTGCGTGGCGGATGCCTGCTTGGCAGGCGCTGCGATACTCATGTCACTCGTCCTTTCCGAGGTAGGCGAGCACGCCGGCGACAGCCGCTTCGGTGCCCGTGCGCAGCGTGGGTTGCATCACCGGGCCAAAGCCCGGGTTGTGGTTGGGGAGGGTGGGGGTCCCCTCGGCGAAGCCGCCGAAGCCCCAGTAGCAGTACGGGACGCCGAAGGCGTCCGGAATGATCGAGAAGTCCTCCGAGGCCGGGATCGGGCTGAGCTTCTTCACCCGGTCCGCCCCGAAATGGTCCACGAAGGCGGCGGTGACCGTCGCGTTGACGGCCTCGTCGTGGTTCGTTAGGGGGTACTGGTCGTAGAGCTCGAAGGTCGGCTCGACGGGCGCCCCGGACGCCGCGCACTCGGCCCGGACGATGCGCTCGATGGAGGCGAGCAGCTTGTCGCGGATCGCCTCGTCGTAGGCGCGGATGTTGAGCAGCATCGTGGCGTCGTTGGGGATGATGTTGGCCTTGGTGCCCGCCTGCAGCGAGCCGACGGTGACGACGCCGAACTGGCTGGGGGCAATCTCGCGGGCCACGATTCCCTGCAGCCGGGTGACGATGGAGGACGCCATCAGCACCGGGTCGACGCCCAGGTGCGGCATCGAACCGTGGGACCCCTTGCCGGTGACCTTGACGCGGATGCAGGCGCCGGTGGACAGCATCGGTCCGGCGGTGGTGCCGACCTCGCCGGCCCACGGCATGGCCAAGACGTGCTGGCCGAGAGCCACGTCGATGGGGCCGACCTTCTCCACTAGGTTGTCGTCGACCATCGATCGGGCGCCCTCGGCGGTCTCCTCGCCCGGCTGGAACAAGGCCACGTACGTGCCCGACCAGGCATCCTTGGCGGCCGCCAGGAGGGACGCCGCACCGAGCCCGGCGGTGATGTGGAAGTCGTGCCCGCAGGCGTGCATGACCGGCTGGGTCACCCCGTCCCGGTCGACCTGCGTCATCGTGACGCGTACGGCAGCCCGGTCGTCTCCTTGACCGGGAGGCCGTCGATGTCGGCGCGGAACAGCACCGTGGGTCCCGGACCGTTGGCGAGGACGCCGACGACGCCGCCGCCGATCTGCTGGACGTCGAAGCCGTAGGACTGCAGACGGGTCGTGATCTCGGCGGCAGTCTGGTGCTCCTGCATCGGAAGCTCCGGATTCTGGTGGAGGTGGACGTACAACTCCTCCTGCCAGGCGGTCGCGTCGCCTAGTCCCTGCAGGACGCGCTCGGTGGCACTCATGCTCATGCTGCTTAGGGGTTTCGCTTCTCCTACAAAGCGTAGTCCTCGCAGCCCACGCGAGAGCCCCGGTGCGCGATGTTTCAGCGGGTTGTCGTCGTGCGCCCTCAAACGACGGCAACGCGGCGGAAGGCGTCCAGGATCAGGTCGACGGTGCCCTGGATCCCAAACGTCTGCGTGTCGACGACGAGGTCGAAATGGTCGGACAGGCGTGGGTCCCAATGCCAGGTCTCCAGCGACAGCCCGGCTCGGGCGGAGTCCTCACGCCGCCGGCGCAGGTCGGCCAACCGGGGCGGGATTCCCGCTGCGTCCGCGGCGCGGGCGACGCGGAACTCGACGGCCGCGTCGAGCTTCACGTGCAGGGTGTTCGGCCGTCCCGCCAGGGCCATGGTCGCGTTGCGACCGAGGACGACCGCCCCCGGCTCGGCGAGTGCGGCCAACTCTCGCGCCTGACGACGCACGACGCGCTCGCGTGGGTCCTCGACGAGGTCGACGCTCCCGATGTCGCTGAGCGACGAGCTGACGATGAAGCGGCCGATGTTGAGCCGGCCGGTGCCCTTGGGGTCGGCCTCCTCCAGCTCGCCCGTGGACACGCTCTGGCCCACCCACCGGACGCCGAGCGCCTCCGCCAGGAGCGGACCCACCTCGTCGGCCCCGGCGCCGTACGCCTCGAAGAGGGTGATCACGGGCGCATGGGTTCCGGGCATGGCCACATCGTAGGGACGCCCGCGCGGCCACGGGACGGATCCTCAGTTCCCGCCCTCCCGGTGTCGCCGCTGACTAGGATCGAAGGAGTCTGGGGGACGCCGCCCACGGCATTCTCACCACCGAGGAAGGTGCGGACCCTGAGCCTGCCGGCGCTCGCAGACCGACGAGGGGAGCAGAGGGCCTGGCTGGTGGCCGCGGGCGCGACGCTGAGCATGATGGTCGGGTCGATCACGCTGTCCGGGGTCACCTTCTATCACCCCTACCTCTTCGCGGTCCTGGGGGCCGAGGGAGCGACTCCGGCGCAGATCCTCCTCTACATCACCGTGCTCATGCTGGCGATCGTCGCTTCGATGATGTTCATCGGCGGACCTCTCCTGCCCAGGGTGGGCGCGCGGACGCTGATGATCGTCGGGGCGGTCATCGTGGCCGGGGCACTGGCGCTGTTCAGCGTCGCCAACTCGCTCACGATGCTGTACGTCTCCGCCGCCGTCATGGGACTCGGGTACGGGGCCAGCTTCCAGCTCGTACCCATGGTGTGGGTCAACAACTGGTTCGCGACGAGGAAGGGCCTCGTGGTCGGCATCGTGACCGGCGGCACCGGGATCGGCGGCGTCCTTTGGTCGATCATCGTGCCTGCGCTGGGCGGCACCCCCGGCCCGACGAACTACGGGTACCGCGCGGCCTACCTGGTGATGGCCGCCATCGTGCTCGCTGTGACGCTGGTGGCGGTGTTCGTGTTGGCCACCCCAGAGAAGCCTGCGCAGGCCGGCATGCTCCCTCTGGGCGCCGCCCCGCGGATGGGGTCGGACGCGAGCCCGGGCGATGACGCGCGTCCCGTCGTCGGGCTCACCTTCGCCCAGGCGCTGCGCTCCCCCTGGCTGTGGCTCATCTTCGCCTGCACCGTGCTGCTCGGTATCGTCCACGGCGCGGCGCAGATCATGGCCCCCTACCTGACGATGCGCGCCACAGCCGAACCCCCCGTGGGCCTGGGTCAGCCGCTGGCGTACTACTCGCTGCTGATGTCGGTGTGGACGATCGGCTTGATCTTCGTCAAGCCGGCGCTGGGGATCCTCAACGACAAGATCGGCGTGATCGGGGCCATGGCCATCGCGCTCGCCCTTCAGGCCGTGTTCTTCCTCTTCATGCCGCACTTCGCCTCGTTCGGGACCGTGGTCCCCATCGTGATGATGCTGCTGATGTCGTCCGGCATGGCGACCGGCACCGTGGAGCCGCCCCTGCTCACCTCCCAGGCCATGGGCCTGCGCGAGTTCGGCAAGATCTGGTCGGTGACGGGGTCTGCCTACACCCTCGGGGTGGCCTTCGGCGCACCCATCTGGGGCACGTTCTACGAGCCGGCGACCAAGTCCTACACCACGGGCTTCCTGCTGGCACCCATTGCGCTCGCGATCGTGCTGGTGGGGGCCATCATCGGTACGCGTGCCGGACGCCGCCAGTGCCTGGCTCAGCACGCGAAAGAGCTCGCCACCTGGGAGGCAGCGAGCCCGGTCTGAGGCGCTTCAGAGGTGGGCGCCGTTGAACAGACTGGTGACCGACCCGTCCTCGAAGATCTGCCGGATCGCCTCCGCGAGCAGCGGGGCGACCGACAGCACGGTCAGCTTGGGAATGTTCACCGTGTCGGACAGGGGCAGCGTGTTGGTGACGATGATCTCCTCGAACGCCGACGCGTTCAGGCGCTCAACCGCCGGGCCCGAGAGGATCGGGTGGGTGGCGGCGGCGATGACGGTCTCGGCGCCGTGGTCGCGCAGCGTCTGGGCGGCGGCGCAGATGGTGCCTGCGGTGTCGATCATGTCGTCCACCAGCAGGCACACGCGGCCCGCCACGTCGCCGACGACCTCGCCCACGGCGACCTCGTTGGCCTTGTTGGGGTCGCGCCGCTTGTGGATGATGGCCAGCGGCGCGCCGAGCCGGTCGGTGTAGGCGTCGGCCAACCGGACGCGGCCGGCGTCCGGGCTGACCACCGTCAGATTGTCCAGCGGGTACTTGGCGACGATGTAGTCGACCAGCACGGGGAGCGCGATGAGATGGTCGACCGGTCCGTCGAAGAAGCCCTGGATCTGCGAGGCGTGCAAGTCGATCGACATGAGGCGGTCGGCCCCGGCGGTCTTGTACAAGTCGGCGATCAGGCGCGCCGAGATCGGCTCTCGCCCGGCGTGCTTCTTGTCCTGGCGGCCGTAGGGGTAGAACGGCGACACGACGGTGATCCTCTTGGCCGAGGCGCGCTTGAGGGCGTCCACCATGATCAGCTGCTCCATGAACCACTCGTTGACCGGCGCGCAGTGGGACTGGATCACGAAGGCATCTGCGCCCCGAACCGACTCCTCGAACCGCACGTAGATCTCGGAGTTCGCGTAGGTGAGGGCTCTGGTGGGGACCAAGTCGACGCCGATCAGCGAGGCGATCTCTTCGGCCAGCTCGGGGTAGGCACGCCCGGAGGCCAGGATGAGATGCTTCTCCGACAGCCGCTTGATCCCTGTCACCTACGAGGTCCCTTCGCTCTGGCTCGCCTCCATGGCCGCCTGATGGGTCTTGGTGCCAGCTCGCCGGCTCTCCACCCAACCGGGAATATTACGCTGACGGCCCCTGGCGACCGCCAGTTCGCCTGGCCCGACGGCGTCGGTGAGCGTCGAGCCAGCGGCCACGTACGCGCCGTCGGCCACCGTGACCGGCGCCACCAGCACCGTGTCGCTCCCCACGAAGCTGTACCGGCCGACGACCGTCTTGCTCTTGGTGACGCCGTCGTAGTTGGCGAAGATCGTGCCTGCGCCGATGTTGGCGCCCTCGCCGATCTCGGCGTCGCCGGCGTAGGTGAGATGCGGCACCTTGGCGCCCGGGCCGATCTTGGCGTTCTTCGTTTCGACGAAGGTGCCGATCTTGCCGCCGACGCCCAACTCCGTGCCCGGTCGCAGATAGGCGAACGGGCCGACCGAGGCACCCGCGCCGATGACGGCGAGCGAGCCATGCGTCCGGGTCACGGTGGCGTTCTCACCGACCTCGACGTCGACCAGGGTGGTGTCCGGCCCTATGGTTGCACCCGAGGCGACCGAGGTGGCGCCTTCGAGGCTCGTGCCGGGCAACAGCGTGACGTCGGGGGCCAGGTCGACCGTGTCGTGCAGCCATGTGGTGGCCGGGTCGACGATCGTCACGCCGGCGCGCTGCCACTTCTCCACCAGGCGCCGATTGAATTCCCTGCCGAGCGTGGCGAGCTGGACGCGGTCGTTGACGCCCTCGGTTTGCCATCGGTCCTCGATGACGACCGAGTGCACCGTGCCGCCCTGACTCCGCGCGTACTTGACGACGTCGGTGAGGTAGAGCTCCCCCTGCGCGTTGTCGGTGGTCAGCGACTCCAACCCCGCGCGCAGCACGTCTGCGTCGAAGACGTAGATGCCCGCGTTGATCTCGGTGATCGCCGCCTGCTCGGGGGTGGCGTCCTTCTGCTCGACGATGGCAGCGACCTGGTCTCCGTCGGGGTCGCGGACGACCCGACCGTAACCATGTGGATTCTCCAGCACCGACGTGAGGAGCGTGACGGCGTCCCCCTGCGCGCGGTGACGGTCGACGAGTTCGATGAGCGTCTCCCCGGTCAGAAGCGGCACATCACCCATCGTGACGACGATCTCACCGTGGGCATCGTGCAGGGGGCCAAGGCCGCAGCGCACCGCGTCCCCGGTGCCGTGGGGGTTCTCCTGCACGGCGGTGACCACGTGCGGCGCCACCTCGGCGAGGTGGGCCTCCACCTGCTCCCGCTCGTGGCCGACGACCACCACCAACCGTTGGGGTAAGACGGCGTCGGCGGCGTGCACGGCGTAGCTCAGCATCGACCGCCCCGCCATCTGATGGAGGAGTTTGGAGGTCCTCGACTTCATCCGGGTGCCGGCTCCTGCGGCGAGGACAACCACTCCTGCCACGCCCTGGACGCTCGGATTCGCTGAGGTCATGTCTCTCCTCCATCGTCAATCGGGTAACCGCCCCGACATCGCCTCGGGCGCGCCCTCACCCTATCGCGGTGGGGACCGACGCTCAGGCCTCGACCGGCTTCACGGACCCGACCTCGATGGAGGCGGCGACGAGCTCGAGGCGGGTGACCAGTCGCCTGATGCTCTGGTTGGGTGGCCAGCAGGTGTACAGCGACAGCTGGTAGATGTCCTCGCTCGGGCTGGGCTTGTAGATGATGTCTTCGTAGCCCTCGGCGACATCGACGATGGCGTAGTCGGCGGCCTCCCCCGACTCGCTGGGCACCACCTGGTAGACGTAGCGGTCAACGAGGTCGGGGTAGACGGGGTCGGGCACCCAGACCACCAGCTGGTCGCCGATCACCAGGGTGCCGTTGGCGCCCGCGACGCGACCCTCGAAGTACTGGCCGTTGATCTCGATGCCGCCCCGAATGCGCGTGATGTTGTGAAGGCCCAAGACGATCTCGTGGGGCAGCGTGATGGTGTCGATGATGGCGCCCAGGAACAGCAGCCGATCCCCGTCGCGGGGGTCAGCCATCGCGTTGAGGCGGATTCCGTTGCGCTCCCCGGGCTGCGGCGGCGTGTAGCTGCCCTTGAAGTAGGCCCGGTACTGGGCGTCCGCCTCTTGGGCTGTGCTGGACGTGCGCGCACCGAGGTAGACGAAGTCGATTGCGCCCACGAACTGGCCGTGCTGGAACGCCGACGGATCGAGTTCGACGGGGCCCCCGGCGATGTAGGCGTCTCGCTCCGACAGCGTCGCCGACGGGGTGGACGCCGGGGTCGTCGCGCCGGGATCAGCGCTCGGTTCACTCGTCGGTGCCGAGCACCCGGCCACACCCAGGGCGACCAAGGCGCCGCCCAGACCGAGGGCCGAACGGCGGGTCAGGAGGGGGTCGCGCATCAAACCTGCTTACTCCGAACGCACATGGTCTGCGCCCGGATACCTCCGAGCGCAGACCATGTGTGAGGCTCAGTTGGTCTTGAGGACACGACCCGTATAGGTCGTCTGCCGGGACTTGCTCGGAGCCGAAGACTTCTTGACCAAGGGCTTCGACGAGGGCTTCTCTGCCTTGTCGTAGTCCTTGTGGTCGCGATCCTTGCTGTACTCCTTGTCGCGGTCCTTATCACGATCCTTGTCGCGGTGGTCACGATCCTTGTCGCGGTGGTCGCGATCCTTGTCGTCCTTGTCGCACTCCTTGTCGGGAGCGTACTTGTAGTCCTTGTCCTTCTTGCCGCCGTGCTTGTACTCGAACGTGCGCTTGTCGTCGCGGCAGTCGTAGTTCCCGCCGGCGACGGCGGTGGTGGCTGGGACGACCAGCAGGGACGCGGTCGCGATCGCAATCAGGGTGCGGCGAATCTTCATGACAGTCCTCCTCGGGGCTTCGTCGGGAACACTAGCAACATCCGATTCAGCATGTCGAATCATCTCTCACTACTTGGGCAGCATTTCTCGAGCCGGGCGTGAGGCTAATCTGTGCGGGCAGCTCTTGGCCTTCTCCGCCCGTCTCCATCCCCACCACGATCTGCTTGGACTCCCCGGGCGCGAGATCGATGGTCAACTGGGCGACGTCCATGTTCTCGTGGGTGTAGAGGCCCATGAAGGGGTAGTCCACGCCGTCGACGGTGACCGCGCCGATCCGCCCCCACGCGGGGCTGTACACCAGCACGTTGGTCACCGCGTGGCCAGGCGCCACCTGCCCCTTGCCGGCCAGGTACGGCGGGTAGCCGGACGCCTCGGCCGGGGCGGTGGAGGCGATGTCGACCGTGGTGGTCAGGCCTCGGACGCCGCCGGCTTGGCAGGTGGCGTCGTCCACGGTGACGGAGTAGTCCAGGTAGTAGCTCATCTTGGTGGCGCTGGCGTCGTTGAGGTAGACGCCCACCACCGGGGCCCCGTCGCGCTCGCCCACGAGTTCCCCGCTGAGCGCCGTGCCCGACAGAACCGACTGCTCGCGGGGGTCTGAGGACCAGACACGCCAGCGACCCTCGTTGGAGGCCCGCATGAGAGCCCTCAGCGCGGCTGACGGGTTCGGGGTGCCTTCGGTGAGGGCCTCGAACACCGCGTCCGCCGCCTCGCCGAAGAAATCGTCCTGTTCGCCGATCGTCCTGGTTCCGTCGAGGTAGATGCCGTTGAGCAGGAACTGAGCGGCGTTGTCGCTGGTCAGCACCTTGCCGTCGGGGCGAACAGGCCCGGTGGCTGCGAGGACGTAGCCCAGGGCCACCGGGTCGACGGCCATCACGCC
>JBKHWW010000100.1:0-8013 GCA_046566345.1 Actinomycetes bacterium | reverse complement strand
GTCGTGTAGAGGTAGAAGGAAGCCCGGGTGGAGCTCTGCACGCCCAAGCGTTTGTGCAGCGGTCGCGCGCAGTGGTGCCCGCCCCGGACTGCGATCCCCCGGCCGTCGAGGAACTGCATCAAGTCGTGGGGGTGCACCTCGAACCCGTCGGCCGTCGTCAGCGTGAAGGAGATTGCTCCCCCGCGGTCGACGGGCTCGGTCGGCCCGAGGATACGCAGGCCCGAGACGAGGGCCAACTGCTCCAGCGCGTACGCCGTGATCAGTTGCTCGTGGGCCGCGATCCGGTCCCGGCCCACGGCCGAGAGGTAGTCGGCCGCCGCGCCCAGGCCCACCGCCTGGGTGATAGGCGGCGTCCCGGCCTCGAAGCGCGCCGGCGGGGGCGCGTACGTGGACCGCTCCATCTCGACGACCTCGATCATCTCCCCGCCCCCAGGAAGGGGGGCAGCACCGCGAGCAAGTCGTAGCGGCCCCAGAGCACACCAATGCCGGTGGGACCGACCATCTTGTGGCCCGTGAAGGCGACCAGGTCGGCGCCGGTGGCCGGCAGGTCGACCGCCTCGAGTTGCGGGATCGCCTGCGAAGCGTCCAGGACCAGCATCGCTCCCACGGCACGGGCACGCCGGGCGATCTCGTCGATGGGGTTGATCGTGCCCAGCACGTTGCTGACCCAGGTGACCGAGACCACGCGGGTGCGCTCGTTGATGAGGCCCTCGGCGTCAGCGCGGGCCAGGTCGAGGCGTCCGTCGTCGGTGATGTCGAACCAGCGCAGGGTTGCGCCGGTGCGCTGGCAGAGCATCTGCCAGGGAACGATGTTGCTGTGGTGCTCCATCACGGAGACGACGACCTCGTCTCCGGGGCCCAGGCCGAGGTGATCACCGAGGCTGTGCGCGGCGAGGTTCAGCGCCTCAGAGGCATTCTTGGTGAAGACCACCTCGTTCGGCTGCGCACCCACGAACGCGGCCACCTTCTCTCGGCCGCCCTCGAAGGCAGCCGTGGCCTCGGCGCCGAGGGTGTGCATGGCCCGGGCAACGTTGGCGTTGTGCAACAGCAGGTGCTCGGCCATGGCGTCCACCACCGCCTGCGGCTTCTGCGAGGTGTTGGCCGAGTCGAGGTACGCCAGCGGCTGCCCGCCCGCGAACCGGCCGAGGATCGGGAAATCCGGCCGGACGACGAGGGGCAGCGCTAGCGCAGCGCCCACATTAGGCATTCGCACGCGCCGCCGCGACGTAGGCGTCATAGCCGGTCTCCTCGAGCCTGGCCGCGAGCTCGGGGCCGCCCTCGGTCACCACGCGGCCGTCGACGTAGACGTGCACGAAGTCGGGGGTGATGTAGTTGAGGATGCGGGTGTAGTGCGTGATCAGCAGCACGCCCCGGTCACCCTGGGCCGTGTAGCGGTTGACGCCGTCGGCGACCACGCGGAGCGCGTCGATGTCGAGGCCCGAGTCGGTCTCGTCGAGGATCGCGTACTTGGGGTTGAGAAGCTGCAACTGGACGATCTCGGCCCGCTTCTTCTCACCGCCGGAGAAGCCCTCGTTGAGGGACCGTCCTGAGAAGGAGTGATCAAGGCCGAGGTCGGCCATGGCGGCGTTGACCTCCTTGACCCAGGTGCGCACCTTCGGCGCCTGACCATCCAGCGCGGTCTTGGCGGTGCGCAGGAAGTTAGACACCGAAACGCCGGGGACCTCGACGGGGTACTGCATCGCCAGGAACAGGCCGGCGCGGGCGCGCTCGTCGACGGACAGCTCGTTCAGCGCGACGCCGTCGAGGGTCGCGGTGCCCGATGTGATCTGGTACTTCGGGTGGCCGGCGAGGCTGTAGGCCAGCGTGGACTTGCCCGAACCGTTGGGCCCCATGATGGCGTGCACCTCACCGGGGTTGATGGTGAGGTTGACGCCCTTGAGGATCTCCTTGGGCCCGTCTTCGGTGACGACGTCGACGTGCAGGTCGGAAATGACGAGGGACATGTGGTTGGAACTCCTGTTATCGGATCGGGTTGGTGAGGTCGACGAGAACATCGGGGCCCTCGATGGTGACGGGGTAGACGGGGACGGGCTGCGTGGCCGGCAGGTCGAGAGCCTCACCGGTCCGGAGGTCGAACCGGCTGCCGTGGGCGAAGCACTCGATGGTGCACTCGTCCACTTCGCCGAGGCTGAGCATGACCCGGCCGTGGCTGCACTCGTCTCGGATGGCGAACAGTTCGCCCTCGGTGGCGACGATGGCCACGAGCGTTCCATCCACGTCCACCGAGTAGGGCCGGTCGTCCTCGAGTTCGTCGACCGCGCAGGCGACGCTCCAAGTCATCGGTTCCCCTCGGACGCCGCGGGTACGGTTCCCACGCTGGCGGCAAGCTCGCGCTCCACTTCGGCGATGAGCCGCTGCTCGATGTCGGGGACGCCGATGCGCCGAATGATGTCGACGAAGAAGCCCATCACGACCAAGCGCTTGGCCTCGACGGGGTCGATGCCGCGGCTGGTCAGGTAGAACAGGTGCTCGTCGTCGAACCGGCCCGTGGTCGAGGAGTGCCCGGCACCGGCGATCTCGCCGGTCTCGATCTCCAGGTTGGGCACCGAGTCGGCCCGGGCGCCCTCGGTCAGGACGAGGTTCTTGTTCGACTCGTAGGTCTCGATGCCCTCGGCGATCTTGCGGATCAGCACGTCGCCGACCCAAACGGAGTGCGCGCCCGCGCCCTGCAGCGCGCCGCGGTAGTCGACGTTGCTCCTGGTCTGCGGCGCGTTGTGGTCGACGAACAGCCGGTGCTCGACGTGCTGGCCCTCATCGACGAAGTAGAGGCCGAACAGCTCCGCGGAACCCCCGGGGCCGTCGTAGTACACGTTGGTGTGTAGCCGGACGACGTCGCCGCCGAAGCTCACGTTGACGTGACGGTAGGTGGCGTCTCGGCCCACCCGCGCGGTGTGCTCTCCGGCGTGCAGCGCGTCGTCGTCCCAGTCCTGGAGGGACACCACCGTCAGGTTGGCGCCGGGCTGGACGTCGATCTCGAGGTTCTCCAAAGCTTGCGCGGATCCCGTGTGACGCAGGACCACGGTCGCCTTCGAGTTGGGCTCGGCGACGATCACGTGCACGTGGTTGCTGCGCGCTGCGGCGTCCGACCCGGTGAGGGAGACCCGGACGGGCTCGCCGAGCTCGACGCCGGCCGGGATGCGCAGCAGGTGCGCCGCCGGAGCGCCGGCGTCCGCCAAGGCCGCCGGGCGGTCCCCCGGCACCAGCACGTCACCGCGTGGCGACTCGCCGCGGGCCAGGACGCCGGTTCGGACGCCCTCGGGGCCCTCGACGGTGACGGCGAGGACGCCGGCGTCGGGGGCCGGCGCGAGCAGCGGCCGGATCCGGTGCAGCGGCGTGAACCGCCACACCTCTTCGCGGCCGGTGGGCTCGGGGTGATCGGCCAGGTCGAAGCTGGGCTGGGGGTGCAAATGGGACTCGACGGTCTCGACGGCCGCCGCGACGTTGTTCACTTCTGTGACAGTCACTGGGTTCCTTCCCGCGGGCGTCAGCCCACGGCTCCTTCCATCTGCAGTTCGATCAGGCGGTTCAGCTCCAGGGCGTACTCCATCGGTAGCTCGCGCGCGATGGGCTCCACGAAGCCGCGAACGATCATCGCCATGGCCTCGTCCTCCCCCATCCCGCGCTGCATCAGGTAGAACAGCTGATCATCGGAGACCTTCGAGACGGTGGCCTCGTGGGCCATGGACACGTCATCGACCTGGACGTCGACGTAGGGGTAGGTGTCGGAGCGGCTCATCGTGTCGACGAGCAGCGCGTCGCACTTCACGCTGGAGGCGCTGTGGTGCGCGTTCGGCTGCACCTCGACCAGGCCGCGGTAGGACGCCCTCCCGCCGCCGCGCGCGACGGACTTGGAGATGATCGAGGACGAGGTGTGCGGGGCGGCGTGCACCATCTTGGAGCCGGTGTCCTGGTGCTGGCCCTCGCCGGCGAACGCGACCGAGAGGGTCTCGCCCTTGGCGTGCTCGCCGAGCAGCCACACCGCCGGGTACTTCATGGTGACCTTGGAGCCGATGTTGCCATCGATCCACTCCATCGTCGCGCCCTCTTCGCAGGTGGCGCGCTTGGTGACCAGGTTGTACACGTTGTTCGACCAGTTCTGGATCGTCGTGTACCGGACGCGCGCGTTCTTCTTCACGATGATCTCGACGACGGCCGAGTGCAGCGAGTCGGACTTGTAGATCGGCGCGGTGCAGCCTTCGACGTAGTGCACGTAGGAGCCCTCGTCGGCGATGATCAGCGTGCGCTCGAACTGGCCCATGTTCTCGGTGTTGATCCGGAAGTAAGCCTGGAGCGGGATCGTCACGTGGACGCCCTTCGGCACGTAGATGAAGCTGCCGCCCGACCAGACCGACGTGTTCAGGGCGGCGAACTTGTTGTCGCCGACCGGGATGACCGTGCCGAAGTACTCCTCGAACAGCTCGGGGTGCTCCTTCAGGCCGGTGTCGGTGTCGAGGAAGATGACGCCCTGGCGCTCCAGCTCCTCGTTGATCTTGTGGTAGACGACCTCGGACTCGTACTGAGCCGCCACCCCGGCCACCAGGCGCTGCTTCTCCGCGTCGGGGATACCCAGGCGGTCGTAGGTGTTCTTGATGTCCTCGGGCAGGTCCTCCCATGTCTGGGCCTGCTTCTCGGTGGACTTCACGAAGTACTTGATGTTGTCGAAGTCGATCGTCGACAGGTCCGCACCCCAGGTGGGCATCGGCTTGCGCCCGAACAGCTTTAGGCCGCGGAGACGGCGCTGCAGCATCCACTCGGGCTCGCTCTTGCGAGCCGAGATGTCGCGCACCACGTCCTCGTTCAGGCCCCGTCGGGCCGACGCGCCGGCGGTATCAGTGTCGTGCCAGCCGAAGCGGTAGTTACCGAGGGCCTCGAGGTGCTCGTCCTGGGTCGAACCGAGCCCGGGGGCTTGGGTCTGGGTCATGAGGTCTTCCTCTCAACAGGATGAGGGATGTGCGTGGTGCACACCCCGTCGCCATGGGCAATCGTGGCCAGCCGCTGGACATGGCTCCCCAGCAGCTCGGAGAACAGGCGGGTTTCGGCGGCGCAGAGCTCGGGGAACTCGCGCGCCACGTGCGCCACCGGACAGTGGAACTGGCACAACTGAGTGCCCGACGCCACCGGGAGCAGCGAGGCCACGTAGCCCTGTTCGTTCAACACTTCGGCCAACGCGTCGACGGGGGTCCCGTATTCCGCGCCTTCGGCGGTGAACCGTCGGCGCACCTCGTCCATCGTGCGCTCGGCGAAGGCGGTCACCGCTGTCGGCCCGCCCTCGGCGCGCAGGAAGTGGAGCGCCGCGATGGCCAACTGGTCGTAGGTGTGGTGAAACGACTCGCGCCCCGCGTCGGTGAGCACGAACACCTTGGCCGGACGCCCCCGCCCGCGGTGCCCGTAGACGCGCTGCTCGCGCGCCTCCAGGTACCCGGCCACCTGAAGCACCGACAAGTGCCGGCGGACGGCCGCGGGCGTCAGGTGGAGGCGCGCGGCGAGGTCGGCGGCGGTGGAGGGGCCGTGCTCGAGGATCGACCGGGCAACCCGGTCGCGCGTCGAGGCGTCGTCGTGGGGCGTCTCGCCCGTGCTCACGGGCCCGGCTTGGACTGTGGTCACCTGCTCCCTCGCTCCCTCGTATTTCACAACACCATTCTTGCAAAAAGGTGGGGCTGCGCCAAACGCCCGCCCATCCTTCGGGCGGGGGCGACAACTATGGGGAGTAGTACTAATATTCGTAGTGGACGACCACAGCCGCCCGTTCCCTCCTGACCTAGGACTCATCGTGCACGCCAGTCGGCTCACCCTCCGCGCCCTGCCCCTGCTCGCACTCCTGGCCCTCGCCGGCTGCTCGGGACCGGCGTCCGCGACCGGCTCCCACTCCGGCGGCGAGGCGAACCTCCACCTCCCAGATCTGGGCGCAGCGACGTTCGTGGGCGGCACCGTCAACGGCGTCGCCCTCCTGCTGATCGGGCTGCTCGTCTGCCTGGGCGGGCTGGGCTTCGGCCTGTCCAGCTACGTGCAGCTGCGGCGACTGCCGGTGCACAGCGCGATGCGCGAGATCTCGGAGCTGATCTACGACACCTGCAAGGCCTACCTCCGGCAGCAGGGCAAGTTCCTGATGGTCCTGTGGGTCTTCATCGCCACGGTGATCTTCGTCTACTTCAAGTTCCTGGCCGGTAGCGGGTGGGGCCAGGTGGCGATCATTCTCGGCTTCAGCCTGGTCGGCATGGCCGGGTCCTACGGCATCGCCTGGTACGGCATCCGCGTCAACACCTTCGCGAACGGGCGTACCGCCTTCGCCTCGCTGCGCGGCAAGCCCTACCCCCTGCACCAGATCCCGCTGCGCGCGGGCATGAGCGTCGGCATGGTGCTGATCTCGGTCGAGCTCTTGATGATGCTCGTCATCATGCTGTTCCTCCCCGCCGAGATCGCCGGCTCGTGCTTCATCGGGTTCGCCATCGGCGAGAGCCTGGGCGCCTCGGCGCTGCGCATCGCCGGGGGCATCTTCACCAAGATCGCGGACGTGGGCTCAGACCTGATGAAGATCGTCTTCAAGATCAAGGAAGACGACGCCCGCAACCCCGGCGTCATCGCCGACTGCACCGGCGACAACGCCGGCGACTCGGTCGGGCCTTCGGCCGACGGCTTCGAGACCTACGGCGTCACCGGCGTGGCACTGGTGACGTTTATCATGCTGGCCATCCCCACCGACCAGGCGCTCCTTCAGGCCACCCTCCTGGTCTGGATCTTCTTCATTCGCGCGGTGATGGTGATCGCCTCCGGGGCCTCCTGGGCCGTGAACGCTTGGATCACCCGGCGCCGGTTCGAGGATGCCGACGCCATGGACTTCGAGGCGCCACTGACGTCGCTGGTCTGGATCACCTCGGCGGTCTCGGTCGCGCTGACGTTCGCGACCTCGGCCCTGCTGATCCCCGACCTGGGCGACGGCAGCACGTGGTGGAAGCTGTCCATCATCATCTCGTGCGGCACTCTGGCAGGTGCGCTCATCCCCGAGTTGGTCAAGGTCTTCACGTCGGTGAAGAGCAAACACACCCAGGAGGTCGTCAAGTCCTCCAACGCGGGCGGCGCCTCCCTCAACATCCTCTCGGGCCTGGTGGCCGGCAACTTCTCCGCCTACTGGCTGGGCTTGGCCATCGTGGGCCTGATGGGCGTGGGCTTCGGGTTGTCCGGCACGCTCGGCTTCGGTGACTCCATGCTCGCTCCGGCCGTGTTCGCCTTCGGCCTGGTGGCGTTCGGCTTCCTCGGCATGGGCCCGGTGACCATCGCGGTCGACTCCTACGGACCCGTCACCGACAACGCCCAGTCCGTCTACGAGCTTTCTCGCATCGAGCACGTGCACGGCGCCACCGAACAGATCGAGCGCGAGCACGGCTTCGTGGTCGACTGGGACAACGCCAAGCGGCTGCTCGAAGAGAACGACGGCGCCGGCAACACGTTCAAGGCCACCGCCAAGCCGGTCCTCATCGGCACCGCGGTCGTCGGCGCCACCACGATGATCTTCTCGATCATCATGGGCCTGACCGCGGGCATCACCCAGGATGTGGACAAGCTCTCCCTGCTGCACGCCCCCTTCCTGCTCGGCCTCGTCTCCGGTGGGGCGATCATCTACTGGTTCACCGGGGCCTCGATCCAGGCGGTCACCACCGGCGCGTTCCGGGCGGTCGAATTCATCAAGACGTCCATCAGGCTGGACGAGAACGCGACCCGCGCGTCGGCGTCCGACAGCCGCAGGGTGGTCGAGATCTGCACCATCTACGCCCAGCGCGGCATGCTGAACATCTTCCTGGGGGTGTTCTTCGCCACGCTGGCGTTCGCCTTCGTCGAGCCGTTCTTCTTCATCGGCTACCTCGTCTCGATCGCCCTCTTCGGCCTCTACCAGGCCATCTTCATGGCCAACGCGGGCGGCGCCTGGGACAACGCCAAGAAGATCGTCGAGGTCGACCTCCACGCCAAGGGCACGGCCCTGCACGACGCGACGATCGT
>JBKHWW010000099.1:0-21044 GCA_046566345.1 Actinomycetes bacterium | reverse complement strand
TCGGCGACCTCGTTCAGCGCGATCACCATGCTCTCGGCCGAGAGGATGAAGTCGGTCCGGCTCGCTCCGGCGGTCATCACCTTCTCCTGCTCGGGGCCCAGGATCGGTGCCGGGGTGGTCGGGTGGTGCTTATCGTGCCCCGACACCTTCTCCCACAGCTTCTCGGCTCCCTCATACGACAGGTAGAGGCCGCCCAGCATGAGCAGCGGCGTCAGCACCCACGGCAGGAACTGGCTGAGCAGCAGGATCGCCGGGAGGATGAACAACAGCTTGTTGCGCAGCGAGCCGATGGCGATGTTCTTGATCATCGGCAGCTCGCGGGCGGGGGTGAAGCCGGTGACGTAGCGCGGTGTCACCGCCGCGTCGTCGACCACCACCCCGGCCGCCTTCACGCTCGCCCGGCCGGCGGCCGCGGCCACGTCGTCGACCGACGCCGCCGCCATCTTCGCCATCACCGAGATGTCGTCCAGCAGGGCTGCCAATCCGCCACTCATGGGTCTTCCTTCGGGTCAGGGGCGTTAACCCGACCAGCCTAGTGACCTCACCAAGGCCAGCCGTGGGTGCTCACCGGCCGGTCAGCCCAGGCCGGGGGCCGCCAAGAACACCTGACCCGCGCCGGACGCCGTGACCGGCGGGTTGTCGGCGGGCAGGAACACGGAGTCGCCGCTGACCAGTTCGAGAGTGTGGCGTCCGTCGTCGAGGGTGACATCGCCGCTGGTGACCAGGGCGATCCGCGCGCCGATCGGGTTGGGCAGGGTCACCGGATCCCCGACCTCGATGCGCCAGACGTCGAACTCGTGGCAGTGCGTCGGGTAGTCGAAGATGCCCGGGGAGGTTTCGGTGCCCGTGAGGATCTCCGGCTCCCCCCACGAGAAGTCGACGACGCGCAGCAGTTCGTCCACCGCGATGTGCTTGGTGGTGAGGCCGCCACGCAGCACGTTGTCACTGCTGGCCATCACCTCGATCCCCGTCCCGCGGAGGTGCGCGTGCATCTGCCCGGAGGGGATGTAGAGGGCCTCGCCCGGCGCCAGGATGACGCGGTTCATCAGGAGCGCGGCCAGGATCCCGGGATCGCGGGGGAACACGTCGTCGAGCTCGAGCGCGGTCCGTGCCAGGTCGCCGAGCTCGCCCGGCTCGTCGCGGTTGGCGACCGCCGCGGCGAGCACGGCGTCCACGACATCGCGCCGGTCCTCGTCGAGGGCGAGGAACTCCAAGAAGACCTCCTGGAGCCCGGCCTCGCCGCCGCGGGCCGTGAGCGGGGCCATCAGGTGGTCGACATCGGGACCGGCGCGCAGGCTGTGGAACAGCAGCGCTGTCCGGGCGGGGTCGCGGAAGCCCGTGAGCGAGTGAAACTCCTCCAGAGCGATCATGATTTCGGGCTTGGGCCAGGCGTCCTTGTACGTGCGGTGCGGGGCGTTGAGGGGGACGCCGGCGCGCTGCTCGGCCGCATACCCTTCCTCGGCCTGGAGCCGGTTGGGGTGGGCTTGGAGCGACAGGGGGTGCCGCGCCGAGAGCACCTTCATCAGGAACGGGAGCTGATGCCCGAACTCGGCGACGCTCTGCTCGCCGAGCAGGTGTGGGCGGGCGGCAAGCACCGAGTCCAGGGTGGCGGACTCCAGCGCCGACGGCGCCAGCGGGTGGGCGCCCAGCCAGAATTCGGCGAGGGGGCGTCCGTCGGGGGTGGTGCCCAACAGCTCGTGGAGGCGTTCGAACGTCCCCCACGGGTAGTGCACCATCGTTCCCCGCAGGTGCTCCATCGTTGCGTGCGCCTCCTGAGCGTCTCGCCGGGGCCGGCGGCCGCAGCTCTGTCCATTCCACTGGCCCGGACCGCCCCTGGCTGGCCGCTCGCAGGGGCCTGAGGGGGTCACGCCCGGACGTGTCCGATGGGGCACAGGGTAGCCGCCCACGTCGCACCCGGTGCCATCCCGGCGGCTGTGACCGCGTCTCGCGGGGCGCGCCTGTCGAATGACACCGTTGTGATTCATCGCGTACCATGACGCCATGTCCGATGCTGTGGCCTTCACCGACAGCGGGCCGGTCGACGTGGCCGGCCTCACCGAGCGCGAAGCCGACGTTCTCGACTTCGAGTCGTCGTGGTGGTCGGCCGGCGAGAACAAGGAGGCCGCGATCCTCGAGCGGTTCCAGCTCTCTTCGCCCCGCTACTACCAGGTGCTCAACGCCCTCATCGACCGGCCGGAGGCGCTGGCCCACGCGCCGATGCTGGTCAAGAGGCTGCGCCGCCAACGTCAGCGTCGTCAGGAGAGCCGATCCGCTCGGCACCTGAGCGTCCGATCGACCGTCTGAGCCACGCCAGCACGCCCGTCCGCGGCCAGGACCACGCCGCACCCAGTCGCGCGCCCGTCACGGGGTGGACGTAGCCGCCCGTGACCAGGCCAGCGTGCCGTTCCAAGGGGTTGCGCGTGGCCGGATCTCCTGCACGGAGCAAAGACCACGCGGATCCCGCCAAATAGGCCGGCAGGAACCAGACCCCCGCCACGGCGTACTGAGCGGCGTGGGTGCGCTCGTGACCCAGGACCCCAGGGGTTCGTCGCTCGAGGGAGTCGATGTCCGTCGCTGTGATCACCACGTCGCCGATCGTGAAAGCACCCGCCGCGGGAAATCTGGGGCGGTAGCCCTCGGCGGCGAACAGGCGCGCCGGCGTCCGGCGGATGCGCGCGCCCCCGAGCCGCGCCACCGCCAGGCCCAACGGCGTGGTCAGGTTCAGCCAGTTCAGAGCGTGGCGAAGGTGGTCGGTGGCGGAGGCCATGGCGCCAGGGTCGCGGAGGCCGCGGGCCGCGGTCAATGCGCCGGCCGAGAGAGGTGGGCGTGGGCGTCCGAACCGTTTGCACTCCCTTGTGTCGAGTGCTAAACATGGTGTTAGCACTCTCGGGTAGAGAGTGCCACGCGTCCGGTCCGGTGAGGCCTGCCGATCAGGCCGTCCGTCGCGGGCACCGACCTGACGTTCGCAGACATCCGGAAGGATCGCCGCAGTGGCAAAGCTGATTGAATTCAACGTCGAGGCGCGCCGCGGCCTCGAGCGGGGCATGAACACCCTCGCCGACGCGGTCAAGGTGACGCTGGGCCCCAAGGGCCGCAACGTCGTCCTCGAGAAGACGTGGGGAGCCCCCACCATCACCAACGACGGTGTGTCCATCGCCAAAGAGATCGAACTCGAAGACCCCTTCGAGAAGATCGGCGCTGAGCTCGTCAAGGAGGTCGCTAAGAAGACCGACGACGTCGCGGGCGACGGCACCACCACCGCCACGGTCATCGCCCAGGCGATGGTGCGCGAGGGTCTCCGCAACGTGACCGCCGGCGCCAACCCGATGGGCCTGAAGCGGGGCATCGAGAAGGCCGTCGTGGCTATCGCCGACGAACTGGCGGTGCAGGCCAAGTCCGTCGACACCAAGGAGCAGATCGCACAGACCGCGTCCATCTCCGCGGCCGACACCGGCGTGGGCGACATCATCGCCGAGGCCATGGACAAGGTCGGCAAGGAAGGCGTGATCACCGTCGAGGAGAGCAACACCTTCGGGCTCGACCTCGAGTTGACCGAGGGCATGCGCTTCGACAAGGGCTACATCTCGCCGTACTTCGTGACCGATGCCGAGCGCATGGAGGCCGTCCTCGAGGACCCCTACCTGCTCATCGTGAACAGCAAGGTCTCCAGCCTGAAGGACCTCCTGCCGATCCTGGAGAAGGTCATGCAGGCCGGCAAGCCGCTGCTGGTCATCGCCGAGGACGTCGACGGTGAGGCCCTTGCCGGCCTGATCGTCAACAAGATCCGGGGCACGTTCAAGTCGGTGGCCGTCAAGGCGCCCGGCTTCGGCGACCGCCGCAAGGCCATGCTGCAGGACATCGCCACCCTGACCGGGGGCCAGGTCATCTCCGAGGAGGTCGGGCTCAAGCTCGACAACGTCACCCTGGAGTTGCTCGGCCACGCCCGCTCGGTGCGCGTGACCAAGGACGAGACCACCATTGTCGACGGCGCCGGCGACTCCGAGCAGATCGCGGGCCGGGTGGCTCAGATCCGCCGCGAGATCGAGAACAGCGACTCCGACTACGATCGCGAGAAGCTGCAGGAGCGCCTGGCAAAGCTGGCCGGCGGTGTCGCGGTGATCAAGGTCGGCGCGGCCACCGAGGTCGAGCTCAAGGAGCGCAAGCACCGCATCGAGGACGCGGTCCGCAACGCGAAGGCTGCCGTCGAAGAGGGCATCCTCGCCGGTGGCGGCGTCGCCCTGCTGCAGGCCGCGGCGGCCGTCAAGGAGCGTGTCTCGGATTCCCTGTCCGGTGACGAGCGCGTCGGCGCGCAGATCGTCTTCTCCGCGGCGTCCGCCCCGCTGAAGCAGATCGCCGAGAACGCCGGCCTCGAAGGCGGCGTGGTGGCCGAGAAGGTCTCGGGCCTGCCGATCGGGCACGGCCTCAACGCGGCGACCGGCGAGTACGTCGACATGCTCGAGGCGGGGATTCCCGACCCGGCCAAGGTGACGCGCTCGGCGCTGCAGAACGCGGCGTCCATCGCGGCACTGTTCCTCACGACCGAGGCCGTGATCGCCGACAAGCCCGAGAAGGCCGCCCCGGTCCCCGGTGGCGACGGCGGCATGGGTGGCATGGACTTCTGAGTCCACGCCCTCGCACCTCGACGGGCGCCCGCACTCCGGTGCGGGCGCCCGTTTTGCCTGTGGGTTTCCCTTGGATCCGGGTCATGTGGGTGACCGCTGGATCCGGGGTCGTGTGGGTTACCTCTGGTCCGGTGTCCGTTTTCACAGTCATCGGCGAGGCTCCTCACGCGGGAATGGCCCGTTACTCCTCGGCCCCACGCGGACTCTCAGCGGACGATTCCCACACAGGTGTGTGCCTCCTGCCTGTCGCCTAGCCTTTTCACGCACGAGAGCCACTCGCGTGTGTGGGTTCTGTCCGGCGGCCTGCCGCGGAGGCCCCTTCCAGCGACCCAGCACCTGCCTGCACCCGAGTCGCCTAGGCGATGCGCCGGGCGGGCTGTGAGGCAGGCGCTGACGTCGGCCCGCACCTGGCGGGCGTCGCGCCCCACTTCATCCGTACCGGGCACAGTGTCGGCAGCACGGACCGAGTCAATCTCGGCGCTCGATGCGCGGGCCGATTATGGCTAGGCGCGCTGACAAGGCGATTTACGCACGGCGCTCGTCGTTAGCGGAATCGAGCGCCGAGTTCTGCTCACCTCACCGCCGCGACGACACCCGGACCGACCGTCGCGGATGACTCAGGCGAGCTGCTCGACCAGTAGGGGGGTGCCGGTGACCTGAACGCCGACGCGTTCTCCCTCCAGGGGAAGCGTGGTGGTGTGCGCCAGCCGGCATTGCAGGTGAGTTCCGTCGTCGAGCGCCAGCCCGAGCAACGCGTCGTGCCCGTGGAACGCCACGTCAGTCACCGTCGCGGGAGCCCCACCCGCGGCGAGGACAACTTGCTCGGGGCGCACGAGGGCGCGCGCGTGCTCGGCGACGCCAGCTCCGACGAGGAGCGGGCCGACCCGGGTGCGCAGCTCGCCGGCGACCACGACCCCTGGAAGCCAACACGCCTCGCCGAGGAAGGTGGCCACCCAGGGGTCCGCGGGATGGCTGTAGAGGTCGAGAGGGGCAGCCGTCTGGATGACGCGCCCTGCCGACATCACCGCGATCCGGTCGGCCACGCTCAGCGCCTCGGACTGGTCGTGCGTGACGAGCAGCGCCGTCATGTCCTGCTCGTGGAGCACGCGCCGGACGTCGGCCCGCAGTTCCGTCCGCAGGGCAGCGTCCAGCGCGCTGAAAGGTTCGTCCAGCAGCACAAGCGCGGGCCCGGGCGCAAGGGCGCGCGCCAATGCCACCCGCTGCTGCTGGCCTCCCGAGAGTTCGTGCGGCATGCGGCGTCCGTAGCCGCCCAGGCCGACCAGCTCCAGGAACTCCTCGATGCGTGCGGCCCGGGCCGGCGACCGCCGCGGCAGGCCGAAGCCAACGTTCTCGGCCACGCTGAGGTGCGGGAACAGCGCACCCTCCTGAGGGACGATCCCAACCTCGCGGCGGTGCGTCGGCAGGTGCAGGCCCTCAAGGGCGACAGCGTGGCCGCGCAGAGCGATCCGGCCGGCGTCGATGCGCTCGAAGCCGGCGACAGCGCGCAGCAGCGTCGTCTTGCCGCATCCGGACGGCCCCAGGATCGCCATCAGTTCCCCCGCCCTGACGTCCAGGTCGACCGAATCGAGCGCCCGGACGCCCGGGAACGACTTCCGGACGCCCCTCAACTGCAGCGCGGTGGTCATGAGTGCTCCCTTCCGAAGGCGCCGCTCCCGGTCGCGAGGAACCAGGTCGGCACGGCGGCCAGTGCGATGAGGATGGCGGCGTACGGCGCTGCGGCGGCGTAGGCCTCGACCGAGGTGTAGGTCCACAGGCGGGTGGCCAGGGTATCCATCCCGGTCGGACGCAGCAGGATGGTGGCCGGCAGCTCCTTCATCGCGGTCAGGAACACCAGCGCGGCGCCGGCACCGATGCCGGGCAGCATCACGGGCAGGGTCACTCTCGCGAGCGCTGCCATTGGCGTCAGGCCCAGGGACTCGGCGGCCTCCTCCAGCGCTGGCGGGGCTTGCCGCGCGGCGGACGCTACCGCTGCGCTAGCCAGCGGCAAAAAGAGCGTCACGTAGGCCAGGGCCAGCAGCCAGACCGACTGGTAGAGCGTGTACACCACGTTGATGCCGAAGAACACCAGAGACAACCCGATGATCACGCCCGGCAACGAGTGCGTGACGTACACCAGGCGCTCCAAGCCCCGTGCGAACCGGGTGCGCACGCGAGCCGCGTAGAGGCCCAGAGGGATCGCCAGCGCGACGGTCAGGGTCGCCCCGAGCAGCGAGGCACCCAACGACCCGCCCATGGCCGCGAGCACCTCCGCCAGGCTCCCCGGGCGGGACACTCCGGCCAGGAACCAGCGCAGCAGCGACGCCAGCGGAACGCCGAGAGTCACGAGGGCCAGCGCGGTCAGGAAGGAGGCCGCCGGCCAGCGTCCCCAGCCGAGCCTGAGGGCGTAGGGACGCCGCGGGCCGCCCGAGCCGACCCGGGCGTACCGCTTCTCGGCGCCGCGGGCCACCCGCTCCACCGCGATGATGACCAGGGCGAACACCGCCAAGACGGACGCCAGCGCCACCGCTCCGGTTCGGTCGAAGCCAACGCTGAACGCAGTGAAGACCGCGCGGGTGAACGTGTCGACGCGAAGAATGGACACGGCGCCGAAGTCGGACAAGGTGTACAGAGCGACCAGCAGCCCACCCGAGGCGACAGCCGGCAAGACGCCCGGCAGCGTGACGCGACGGAGAACGCCCCACTCGTCCTCGCCCAGGGCGCGGGCGACCTCGGCGGGGCCGGGGTCCTGGGACGCTAAGGCCGAGGCGACCGGAAGGTACACGTAGGGGTAGGAGTACAGCGTCAGCACCAAGACGGCGGCCCAGAAGCCGTCGAATCGCCCGGTCGGGTCCCACAGGTCGGACACCGCCGCCCACGTGTAGGCGGCCACGTAGCTGGGCACCGCCAAGGGAAGGGCCAGCAGCACACCGAAGACGCGACGGCCGGGCGCGTCGGTTCGCGTGGTGAGGAGAGCCGCGGTCACCCCCAGCGCCGTGGTTCCGAACCAAACGAGCAGCACCAGCGCCAAGGTGCGGCCGGTCATCGCGGCGACGCGCGCCGTCGCCACCTCCGACAGGATGCGGCCCAAGCCCGCCTCGGCCACCCGGACCACGAGGTAGACAGCCGGTACGAGCGCGACGGCCGCCGCCGCCAGGGCCCCCACCAACAGCTCCGGACGCCGCACCGCGCGCAGGCGCTCCACCGGGCCGCGGGCGCGCCGGGGCCCCCGGTCGGTGAACCGGGGGCTCGTGGGCAGCGCGGGCGCCGACGTCAGAGGAGTCCGGCCTCCTTGATCATGGTGATGGTTGCCTCGAGCTCGTCGAGCTCGGACAGGTTGATGTCGGGTGCCTCCAGCTGGTCCAGCGGGGTGAGGCCGGGAGCCGTCGCGACGCCGCTCACCAGGGGGTACTCGAACGTCTTCGTGGCGAAGTACTCCTGCCCCGAGTCCGAGAGCAGGTAGTCGACCAGAGCCTGCCCGTCGGCGTCCGGCTGGTTGGACAGCAGTCCGACGCCAGAGACGTTGACCAGTGCGCCGGTGTCGCCGCCGGGGAAGAAGTGTAGCTTCGTGGCGAGTTGCTCGGCGGGGACGCCCTTCTCGGTGGCCAACTCCCACAGGTAGTAGTGATTGACGAGCCCGACCGGGTAGGCGCCGGCCTCGATGTCGGCGACGATCACGCCGTTGCGTTCGCGGATCTGGGGCTCGTTGGCCGCAAGCCCGGAGAGGAACTCCCGCGTCCGGTCGTCGCCATGTTGGACTCGCATAGCCGTGATGAACGACTGGAAGGAGGCGTTGGTCGGCGCGACGCCCACTTTGCCCTTCCACTGAGGCTCTGTCAGTTCGAACACCGAGGCGGGCAGCTGGTCGGCAGGGATCAGGTTGGGGTTGTACGCCAGCACCCGGGATCGCCCGGTGACGCCCACCCAGCGGCCTTCGGGGTCGCTGTAGGCGTCCGGAACTCGGTCGAGGGTGGCGGCGGGAAGCTCGGCGAAGCGGCCGGCCTTCGCGACGGCACCGAGGGCGCCCGCGTCTTGGGCGAGGAACACGTGCGCACGGGTGCGGTCGCCTTCCTCCAGCAGTTGGGCCGCGAGCTCCGCGGTGCCGCCGTAGCGGACCTCGACCGCGATCCCGGTCTCCTGGCTGAAGGCGTCGAGGGCGGGCTGAACGAGCGTCTCGTTGCGGCCGCTGTAGAGCGTGACCGCGTTGTCGGACGCCGCCGCGGCCGCGGTGGGGGAGGCCGACGACGACGCGGTGGGAGAGGAGCAGGAGGCGAGGGTGACGGCGACCGCGAGCGCGGCGACGCCGGCCAGGACCCGCTGGGTGGGGACGAGCATGGAACTCCCTGATTTAGGCAACTTTCGGGTTCGCAAAATGTAACCAAGGTGAGGCTACCCTCACCACTCCTCCGCGTCGAACGGTCCACTTCGTGGACACCTGGGTTGGGCGGCACTCCGACTCCCCGGCTCTCGATCGGGTCAGCCCGAATTGGCGACGGGATGTATCACCGCAGGCCGCGCGGCACACCTTGAGCACGTCCGTTGTTTATCAGAGGGGAAACCATGCGCACCGCTTATCGTGTCCTGGCCTACGTCATCTGCGGCCTCGTGGCCATCCAAGCTGCCTCGCACGCCTGGGCGTCTGCCGGCTTCATCGCATTCCTTGCCGAGGGGGGCTCCATCGACATGAGCGGCGCCTCCGGCCCGCCCCCGTTCCCCGAGTTCATGGGCGTGATCATCCACGGCATGAACGGCATGTATGTCATTCCCTTGGTGGCGCTCGCACTGCTCGGTGTCGCGTTCGCGGCCAAGATCCCCGGTGGAGCGGTCCGCGCCGGCATCGTCCTCGGCCTCGTGGTGCTCCAGGTCGCCCTGGGCCTCTTGGGCCACTCGATGACAGCACTGACGTTCCTGCACGGTCTGAACGCACTGGTTCTGTTCGCGGCCGCTCTGATCGCTGGCCTGATGGTCTCGCGCTCCAACCTGGGTGCCAGGGTCGATGCCGGTGAACCCGTCCGCACGGTCCGCTGAGGCTGGGCGGCCCATCGCCCGCCTGCTTCGGCTAGTGGGGACCGGCCTCCTCGCTGTCGTCCTGCTCGGAGTCGGGTGGGCGTGGTGGGGGAGCCGGCTCCCCGCGGCGTACTCCTCGGAATCGATGGGCGTCGCCGACTTCGGCGGTGGCCCGGGCTCCGGCGACGGCCACCACGCCGGGGGGCACGGCGCAGCCGCGGCGAGCGTGACCGATTTCGTGGCGGACGCCTCCCGTGCTGCCGATGTCCGCGTCGGGTTGGTTGCCCGGGCCGAACGGATCACGCTGCCCGGGGGCCAGACGTTCGAGGGGTACACCCTCAATGGTCAGACGCCGGGCCCCACCCTGCGCGCCCGGCAGGGTGACCTCGTCGAGGTTGAGTTCCGCAACGAGAGCGTTCCCGGTGGAGCCACGCTCCACTGGCACGGTCTCGATGTCCCGAACGCCATGGACGGCGTCGCGGGCGTCACGCAAGACGCCGTCGCCCCCGGCGCCACCTTCGTCTACCGCTTCGTGGCCGAGCAGGCGGGCACGTTCTGGTACCACTCGCACCAGATCTCGCACGCGCAGGTCCTCGGCGGCCTCTTCGGGGCGCTCGTGATCGAGCCGTCCACCGGGCAGCAGATTGGGCCCGAGGCGCTGCTGGTGCTGCACACCTACCCCGGCACCTCACGGATGCTCAACGGCCGGATGGGCGACGTGCCGTACGAGGCCCACCCCGGCGACCTGGTCCGCGTCCGGGTCATCAACACCGACAACGCTCCGACGGTGGTGTGGGTCCCCGGAGCTCGCTTCCGGCTGCTCGCGATCGACGGCACCGAGGTCAACGGGCCCACCGACGTCGCGGATCAGAAGGTGACCGTCACCGCGGGTGGCCGGGTCGACCTCGAAGTGCGCGTGCCGGACAGAGGGGCGGTCCGTGTCCAGGCGCCGGGCGCCGCGCTCGTGCTCGGCCCCGAGGGCGCGACGGCGCCTGGCGGCCCGGCTCCCGCGGCCGAGCTCGACCCGCTCAGCTACGGCTCGCCGGCGCCCCTGGGATTTGATCCGACGACGGCGGACCGCCGGTTCGACTATGGAATCGGGCGGTTCCCAGGCTTCCTCGACGGCCGGCCCGGCTACTGGTGGACCATCAACGGCCGCATGGGCAAGGACGTACCGATGTTCATGGTTCGGGAGGGGGACGTCGCCACGATGCGCATCAGCAACCAGAGCGGCGAGGTACACCCGATGCACCTCCACGGTCACCACGTCGTGGTGCTCGCCCGCGACGGCGTCCCTGCCACAGGCAGCCCGTGGTGGGTCGACTCGCTCAACGTCGAACACGGCCAGAGCTACGACGTCGCGTTCGTCGCCGACAACCCCGGCATCTGGATGGACCACTGCCACAACCTGCCGCACGCGGCGGAGGGGCTGATGACCCACCTGATGTATGAGGGGGTCGGCACCCCCTACCTGATGGGCGTCGAGTCGGGCAACGAGCCGGAGTAGCCGCCCCGCGTGGCGAGGCATCGGAGGACGCCCCCAGCGGCATCATGGGGCCATGAGCGGGACGCTGGAGGTCCGGGTGCTGAGCGTGCAGGACGCCGCGCCCGCGGAGGCCGGCGGCGCCGACCGCCTCGAGCTCGTCGGATCGGCCCTGGTCGACGGCGCGCTGTCGCCAGAGCCGCGGGAGGTCGCTGCCGTGCGTTCGCGCACGAACCTGCACCTGCGCCCCGTGGTCCGGCTGCGCGAGGGCTACTCGACCGATGGCGGCGAGCTGGTCCGGCTGCGCGGGCTGGTCTCGGCCTACCTGGACGCCGGCGCCGACGGCCTGGTCCTCGGGTTCGTCAACGGCCTCGGCGAGGTGGACGCCGAGGTCATCGGGGCGCTGCTCGACGGGTTCACCTGCCCCTGGACCTTCTCGCGCGCGATCGACATGGTGTTCGACTCCGACGCCGCCTGGAACGCCGTGCTGAGGATGCCGGGGTTGGACGGCGTCCGCACGGCGGGCTCGGCTCGCGATCTCGAGCACGGGCTGGACGACCTCGTCGCCCGCGCCCGCGCCAACCCCAGGGTCGCCGCTCTGGTCGTGGCCGACGGCGAACTCCACCCCGACCACGTGCCCTGGCTGGCGCGGGCCGGCGTCCGGCAGTTCCACGTCGAAGACCAGGTCAGGCCGGGCGGGTCACGGAAGGCGTACGTGGACGAGGGGTTGGTCCGCTCGTGGCGTCGGTTGATCGACGCCGAGGTCCGGCACGCGCGCGGCTAACGCTCGACGGGCGGGTGCTCGGAGGGCCCCGGCTCGATGTGGACGACCGTCTGTGACTCCGGGAACGCCGCGTCCACGGCGGCCTCCAACTCGTCGGCGAGTTCGTGGCCGCGGGCCACCGTCCAGTGACCGGGGACGACGACGGTCGTCTGGACGAAGCGCTGGCGTCCGGAGTCGCGGGTGAGCAACTCGACGATGTTGACGCGGTCGTCGCCGATAACGCCCTCCATCGCCGTGCGGATCACGGACACCTCCTCGGCGGGCAGGGAGGCGTCCAGCAGGCCCACTGCCGAGCGGCGGACGAGCTTGCCGCCGGTCCACAGGATGTTGAGGCCGACCAGGAGCGCGATCAACGGGTCGATCCAGACCCAGCCGGTGACCAGGAGCAGCGCCATGCCGGCGATCACGCCGACGGTCGTCCACACGTCGGTGAGCAGGTGGTGCCCGTCTGCCTCGAGGGTGATCGAGCGGTGCGTCGTACCGACCCGGATCAGAACCAGTCCGACCACGAGGTTGAGCACCGTCGCCACCACCGACAGCGCGAGGCCCCACCCGAGTGCCTCGACGGGCTGGGGGACGATGAAGCGTCGGATCGAGGTCACGATGATGCTGGCCGCGGCGACGAAGATGAGGGCGCCCTCGACGAGGCTCGACATGTATTCGGCCTTGCCGTGACCGAAGTCGTGGTTGTGGTCGGCCGGCTTGCCCGAGACGGCCAGAGCCCACAGCGCCACCAGTGCTGCCACCAGGTTGACCGTGGACTCCAGCGCATCGGACAGCAGGCCGACCGAGCCGGTGAGCCAGGCCGCGGTCCCCTTGATCACGACGGTGGCGAGCGCGGTGAAGATCGAGATGACGATGAACTTCATCAGGTATGTCGTGGACACGCCCCCGCCCTCAGCGGTCTGCATGGTTCGTCCTCTCACTCGGGCCACCGACCAGCCTAGACCTAGAGGGGAACGGTGGACTCCTCGACCCAGCCGACATCCCCCGGCCAGGACCCCGGGTCCTCGACGGCCGCGACCAGCTCGGCCAGCGCATCCGGCCACACGGGGTCGGGAAGCTCCGCGAGGCGGTCCAGGGGCAGCCAGGCGTGGCCGGCCAGGGTGAGTTGCTCAGCGGCCGTGTGGCCGGAGGTGTCCACGTCGAAGCGCTCGGTGCGGAGCACGTAGAAGCTCTCGGATTGCTCGCACACCTGGTCGGAGTAGCCGTGCGCCACGACGCGCCGCATCACCGGGCCGATCAGGTCCTCCTCAGCGGCGCTCAGCCCGGTCTCCTCGGCTAACTCTCGCACCGCCGCCTGCGCCTCGGTCTCGCCGTCGTCCAGACCGCCGCCGGGCGTGACCCACCAGCGCGACCCGGGGATGCCGGGATCAGTGTCGGCGAAGAGCAGCACGTGCAGACCGTCCGTCACCACCACCCGGACGCCGCGCCGGCTCCGTCGGGGCCGCAACTCGGGCGGGACCGGGACGAACGTTCGCGTCCGGAACGGCTCGGCCCCGCTCACGAGAGGTCCTCGGGGGGTTCGCCGCGGCGCAGCGAGTCCCCGACCACCGCCGGGACCGCCAGGAGCAAGACCAGGCTGGCGAGCTGAGCCCACCCGGTCGCCGCGTCGTACCAATCGACCACGTCGAAGACACCCCTGAACACGACCATTCCTACGAGCCCGAGCCCAAAAGCCGCCGCGATGGCGATGGAGAACGTCCGAGCCACGACCTGGCGCCGCTGACGGATCCGTGAGGCCAGCGCCGACGCCACGAGCAGGAGAGGAATCGCGAGCGGTGGGACCAGGGCGCCGATCCCCAGGCAGATGAGCAGGCCCGGCGTGGACGCGCGCACCATGTCCCCGAAAGTGACGGGCCGGAAGGCGCCGGGGCCCGGCGAAGGATCCTGCTGCCAGGGCGGGGGTCCGGCCGGCGGGAAGCCGGCGGGGTTCACCACCGGCGGCGGCCACGCGTGCGGCGGAGGCGGCAGGTGGCTGGGCGGGGCCAGATGGGGGTCGGGGAACGGCTGGTTGGGCGTCCATGCCGGCTGGGCGCGGGGGGTGCTCGCGGCGTGCGCGGCCCCCCAAGCGGAGGGGTGGGCGGGCGTCCAGACGGGCGGTGGGAGGTCGACCGGCAGGCCGGTCGGCGGCGGCGCGTCAGGCGGCGGTGCGGACGTCAACGCCCCCGCCGGCTGAGGCGTCCGTGCCGTCATCGGGGTGGACGCCACGTGGAAAGCCTCGCGCGGGTCGCGTCCCGGCGGGGCTGGGGGCACCAGGTGCGCCAGGGGCGGCGCATCCACGGGGGCGTAGTCGGGGCGGCCTTCCGCGACGACGGCCGCGGCATCACGGGGTGGCCCGTCGGGTGTGTCGGCAGCATCGGTGGGCGGGGCTGCCAGCGGTGCGGCGTCCGGCTCGACGAACACGTCGGGGCGTTCGACGGGCGCATATTCGGGGCCGTCGGTCCAGTGGGCCACCGCTCGCTCCTCCCGCTTCGGTCGACGACCCCAGGCTACCGGAGCCCCCCGGGGGCGCTGGGGGCGCCGGGGCTTCGCCGTCCGCTACGCTGGCCCGGTCCGTGCAGTTTCGACAGGAGTTGGGTGCCATGCCGACCGGCCGCGTGCGTTTCTTCGACGCAGACAAGGGCTTCGGGTTCATCGCCAAGGACGGCGGGAGTGACGAAGTCTACGTCCACGCCTCTGCGCTGCCCGCAGGTGTCACGACGCTGAAGAAGGGTCAGCACGTCGAGTTCGGGCTCATCGAGGGCCGTCGGGGCGAGCAAGCGATCTCACTGCACCTGGTCGAGGCGCCACCGTCGCTGTCCAAGGCGCAGCGCAAGTCCACGGAGACGATGGCAGTCATCGTCGAAGACCTGATCAAGATGCTCGACTCCATCGGGAACGGCTACCGCCATCACCGCCACCCCGATGCCAAGCACGCTGCCAAGACGGCCCAGGTGCTACGGGCCGTCGCCGACGAACTGGAGTTGTGAGCGTGCCGGTCAAGGCCCCTGACCTCGACACCGCGTGCGCGGACGCCGTGGAGTTGGCCCGCTCTGCGGCCGAGGGCCGCGCCGAACACATGGGGGTCGGCGACCACCTCGCCGTCGAGGCCGAGGACTCCCGCGTAGCCACCCACTACTTTGCCTGTGAGCACCCCGGATACCGAGGCTGGCGCTGGGCGGTCACGGTCGCCCGGGCGGCGCGCGCGCGGGTGGTGACGGTGAGCGAGGTCGTCCTGCTGCCGGGGGAGGGCGCGCTCGTCGCGCCGGCGTGGGTGCCCTGGGCCGACCGTATCGAGGCCGACGACGTCACCCCCGGCGTCCTGATGCCGACGGCCGACAACGATCCTCGGGTTGAGGCGGGGTTCACGGGTGGGGACGCCGCCCGCGACGCCGACCCCGCGGAATGGCACGCGACCCGCGCGGTCGTTGCCGAGCTCGGGCTGGGCCGCGAGCGCGTCCTGAGCTCCTACGGCCGGGATAAGGCGTCCGAGCGCTGGATGGAGGGCGACGGCGGCCCGTTCAACGCGATGACGCGCCAGGCGCCCGGTATCTGCCAGGAGTGCGCGTTCTTCATCCGGTTGACGGGTTCGCTCGGTCGCCAGTTCGGCGCGTGCGCCAACCAGTACTCCCCGCAGGACGGTCAGGTGGTCTCGGTCGACCACGGCTGCGGAGCCCACTCCGATGTGGTCGAGCCCGAGCGCGGTGTGGACCTGCCCCGGCCCGTGTGGGACACGATCACCACCGACGAGTTCCTCTTCGATTAGGCACACCCGACGCGTCCGCCGGCTCCGTGTCGAACGGGCGAGACGCGACACCGGGACCCGCTGCGCGGCCTCTAGCATGCGGGCCATGTCCTCAGCTACCTTGGCGCCCCCCGCGCCCAACTCTGGCCTGGACCGCTGGTTCGGCATCACCCGGCGCGGTTCCTCCATCGGCCGAGAAGTGCGTGGCGGCCTGGTCACCTTCTTCACGATGGCCTACATCATCGCCCTCAACCCCCTCATCATCGGCACCACCCCCGACATCAACGGCAACCTGATCAGCGGCCTGCCCGCGGCGGACCCGGCCAACGTGGGCGCCTCGATCGCCATGGTCGCCGCGGCCACAGCGCTGGTGGCCGGCGTCATGACCGTCATCATGGGTGTCGTCGGGCGCTACCCCCTGGGCCTGGCCACCGGCCTCGGCCTGAACGCCATGCTAGCCTACGTGGTGGCGCCGCAGGTGACCTGGGCGCAGGCGATGGGCCTCATCGTGTGGGAGGGCCTGATCATTCTCGTCCTCGTGCTCACCGGCTTCCGCGAGGCCGTCTTCCGCGCCGTGCCGCGGCCGCTGCGCACGGGCATCGCCGTGGGTATCGGCCTGTTCATCGCCCTGGTCGGTTTCGCCGACGCCGGCGCCGTCCGCAAGGGTGCCGGCACGCCTCTTGAGCTCGGGGTGGGCGGTCAGCTCGTCGGCTGGCCCATCGCCGTGTTCGTGACGGGCCTGCTGCTGCTCGTCGTGCTCTACATGCGCCGCGTGCGCGGAGCCATGCTCATCACGATCGTGGGCATGACGATCGTCTCCGTCGTGCTCGAGGCGGTCCTGCAGATCGGCGGCCAGAACCAGGGCGCCAACCCGCTTGGCTGGACGCTCAACGTGCCCGCCGTCGGGGCCGGCGGGCTGTTCAGCCTCCCCGACCTGGGCCTGATCGGCCGCGTCGACCTGTTCGGTGCGTTTGCGGGCGGCCCGCAGATGGTGATCGCCATGCTGATGACGGTCTTCGCCCTGCTCCTGGCCGACTTCTTCGACACCATGGGCACGATCGTCGCGGTGGGCGCCGAGGGCGACCTGCTCGACGACGACGGCAATCCCGAGCACACCCGCGAGATCCTGGTGGTCGACTCCCTGGCGGCCGTGGCCGGCGGCCTCGGTTCGGTCTCCTCGAACACCTCCTACATCGAGTCGGCAGCGGGCGTGGGCGAAGGGGCGCGCACGGGCCTGGCGTCGGTGGTGACCGGGGCGGCGTTCCTGCTGAGCCTCTTCCTCGCCCCCCTCGTCGCGCTGGTCCCGTCCGAGGCAGCCGCGCCTGCGCTGGTGTTCGTGGGATTCCTCATGCTCAGCCAGGTCATCCATGTCGACTGGACCGACCCCGAGGAGGGCTTCCCTGCCTTCATCACCATGATCGTCATGCCGTTCGCCTACTCGATCACCGCCGGTATCGGCGCGGGGTTCATCTTCCACGTGCTGATCAAGGTCGTCGTGGGCAAGTCCCGCGAGATCCATCCCCTGCTGTGGGTGGTGGCGGCCGCCTTCGTCCTCTATTTCTCGCAGGGACTCCTCGCGCTCGCCCTCGGCTGAGTCACGGTCTGTACACCACCACCAGGTCCGGGCCCGGGCGTCCGCACCTGGTGGCCTGCTCCTCCCAGTCCGGGAAGCGGGCCAGCCACGTGGCCACCCGCGCCGCCAGCTCGCGGTGGTCGGCGTCCACCCCCGGCAGCGCCACGGCCCAGGCGGACGCCATCGCCGCGGCGTGGCCGCCGCGCACGTAGCCGGTCGCCATCCCGGGCAGCGGCTTGACCGGGATGCCGGTCTCGCCGTTGAACGCGGGCCGCAGGGCGAACCGGGCGGGCACGCCCGCGAACGCGAGCCCGAAGTCGAGGGCGTCCAGGGACCGGTCGTCGATCTCGACGGCCAGGCGGCCCCAGGCGGCGTCGGCCAGCCATAAGTCCACCAAGGCCCAGGCGGCCTCCAGCCGATCGGGTGCGACATCGCGGCCGTGGGCGACATCGTCGACGTCCCGGCCCGTCGGGACACCCGGACGCACCACCGGCGCGCCAACGGCCCGTCGTGAGAAGGGGCCCAGCTTGTCGAGAAGGTTGCCGGGCGGGCCCGGCCGGGGCGGCGGCCAGGTGGCCAGCGCCAGGGACCTCAGCCGCGCGACGGCGGCGTCCGTGCCCGAGAACGCGTCCCGCAGCTCGTCGACCGCGACGGCGGAGAGGCTGACCGTGCCCATGCCTCAGGCTAGCGCCGCAGGCGGGAGGCTAGACTGATCCGGTGAAGCTCCGGGCCCAGAATCGCGTCGTGACCGGGGCTCTCGTTCTGCTGATCATCCTCGTTGTCGCTGGCGCGCTGCTCAGCGCCCAGCCTGCGCGTGCCGACGAAATGTTCCGCATCGAAGGGCGCGCCCCTTTGGGCCTGGCCACCGACCACGCGCGGGACCGCTTCTGGGTTCTCGACCGGGCGTCCGGACGCCTCACGCTCACCGCGCTGGCCGACGACGGGTCGGTTCAGGGTCAGATGAGTTCGCGCGACTCCCTCACCAACGCTCAGGCGCTGGCGTTCGACGCGGGCGAGGCCTACATCGGCGACGTCGGCGGGCGCCGTGCCCAGGTCACGATCTACCAGGTCACCGAGCCCTGGCCGGGTACCGAGATCCTCAGAGCGATCCCCTACGCGCTTTCTTACCCCGACGGGCGCCACGACGCGGCAGCCATCCTGGTGGACGCCGCCCACCGGCTGCACGTGGTCACATCTGGCCCCGAGGCGGGCGTCTACCAGGCTCCGGCCAGCCTGTCGACCACCGAACCCAACGGGCTCACCCGGGTGGCGTCAGTGCCCGACGGTGTCACCGACTCCCAGGTGCTGCACGACGGGCGAGTGGTGCTGCGCACGGCGTCCAGCCTGGTCACCCTCGACCCGGCCACCTGGGCCGAGCTGGGCCAGACCCCCCTGGAGGCCGAGGCCGGCGCGGCCCTCACCGAGGCGTTGACCCCCAATGAGGTCGTCGTGGCTGCCGGGCCGTCGGGCGAGGCGCAGACGTTCGAGGTGCCCGGCCCCGCACCGACGGTCCGGGCCACCGCGCGCCCCGCGCGCGCGCCCGCGACGCAGACCCAGAGCCAATCGGCCGATCCCGAGGCCACCCGCACCTTCGAGCAGACCGGCACCACGGTGGCGTTCGTCGCCGCGCTCGTGTTGGCCGCACTGTCCGCGGCCGTGGTGCTGGTCCGCCGCTGACGCGGCTCAGCGCCTCTCGAGCACCCAGTCGATGCAGGCCACCAGCGCCTCGACGTCGGCCGGGTCTACCGCAGGGAACATGCCCACCCTAAGCTGATTGCGACCCAGCTTGCGGTACGGCTCCACGTCGAGGATCCCGTTCGCGCGCAGGGTGGACGCCAGTGCCGCGGCGTCTACCTCGGAGCGGAAGTCGATGGTGCCGACGACGGGGGACCGGAACGGCTCCTCGACGAAGGGCGCGGCGAGCGACGAGGCGTCCGCCCAGGCGTAGAGGGTGGACGCCGACGCGTGCGTCCGGCGGGCCGCGTACGCGAGGCCGCCCGAGGCCAACAGCCACTCCACCTGCTCGCCGATCAGGAACAGGGTCGCCAGCGCTGGGGTGTTCAGCGTCTGGTCGGCGCGACTGTTCTCGATCGCGAGCGCGAGGTTCAACGAGTCGGGGACCCACCGCTTCGAGGCAAGGCGTCGCGCGCGCTCGATGGCCGCCGGCGACAAGAACGCCAGCCACAGGCCGCCGTCGGAGGCGAGGGCCTTCTGGGGAGCGAAGTAGTAGGCGTCGGTGGCGGACACATCCACCGGGATCGCCCCTGCCGCCGACGTGGCGTCCACGAGCACGAGGGCCCCCGCGGCGGCGCGGTCGATCCGGTGCACCGGGGCGGTTGCCCCCGTCGACGTTTCGTTGTGGGGCCAGGCGTAGGCGTCGGCGTCCGTTGCGGGGAGGGGGAGCGTGGCGGATCCGGGAGCCACCTCGGTGACCACAGGCGCCGCCAGCCAGGGGGCACGCGCCAACACCGAGGAGAACTTGGCGCCGAACTCCCCGAACACGCCCACCGACGCGGCTCGCTGGACCAGGCAGAAGCTGGCTGCGTCCCAGAACAGGGTGGAGCCACCGTTGCCGAGGATGACCTCGTAGCCGTCCGGCAGGTCGTAGAGCCGGGCCAGGCCGGCGCGGACGCGCCCCACCAGCTCGCGCACCGGCGGTTGCCGATGGGAGGTGCCCATCAGCATGCGTCCGCGCGTGGCCAACCCGTCGAGGGCCTCGCCGCGGACTTTGGCGGGGCCGCAGCCGAAGCGGCCGTCGCGTGGGAGCAGGTGGGCGGGGATCTGCAGGGGCACAAGCCCATTGTTTCATTCGGACGCCTCCCCTGGCCGGTGCGATCACGGCGGATAGGCTGGCCCCGACCGCACCCGGATCCCAGAGGCAGGAGCACGCGTGAGCGAACTCATCGACACCACGGAGATGTACCTGCGCACCGTGTACGAGCTCGAGGAAGAGGGCGTTCCGCCGCTGCGCGCCCGGATCGCCGAGAGGCTGGGACAGAGCGGCCCCACCGTCAGCCAGACCGTCCAGCGGATGGAGCGCGACGGCCTGCTGGTCGTCGCCGGCGACCGGCACATCGAGCTGACGCAGACGGGTCGCGCGAAGGCCACCTCGGTCATGCGGAAGCACCGGCTCGCCGAGGTGCTCCTCACGCAGGTGATCGGGCTGCCGCTGGAACTCGTGCACGAAGAGGCGTGCCGCTGGGAGCACGTCATCTCCGACGAGGTCGAGGCCCGGCTGGTGGCGATCCTCGACGGGCCGACGCGCTCGCCCTACGGAAACCCGATCCCGGCCGCAGGCGCCCTCGGCCCCGAGCCGCCCGCCCAGGCGCGCGTGCGCCCTCTGATGGGGGTGGTCCTGGCCGGTCAGCCGGTCGAGGTCGTCGTGGAGCGGATCACCGAGGTCGTCCAGGCGGACGCCGGCCTGATCGCCCTGCTGCGGGACGCCGGCATCGGCCCGGGAGCCACCGTCACCGCCGAGCTCTCGGGCACGCGGCTGCTGCTCACGGCGTCCGGCGCCACGTACGCGGTGGAGCGCGAGGTCGCCCACCATCTGTTCGTCCGGGCCGCCTGAGCCCGCCGATGGACGCCGCGATCCTCGGGCCACTCCTCAAGGGGCATTGGTACGACGCCTTGTCCGCGGTGCTCGACGCCGAGGTCCGCGGCGGGGCCACCGGGCGCGTCGTCGAAGCACGCGACCTGGCGACGGCCGCTAAGCGGGTCCTCGACCTGGACGCCGAGGACTTCGCGTCCATCGCAGAGATGTTCCCGCGCGAGGAGTGGAAGCACGAGCTCACCGACGCATGCTTCCCGACCGATCCACGCAGCGCCGAACGGGGTGCGCTCGGGTCCTT
>JBKHWW010000098.1:0-11412 GCA_046566345.1 Actinomycetes bacterium | reverse complement strand
CCCGGCGCCAGCCGCGCCGAGGTCGTCGAGGCGGCCAAAGCGACGTACGTCGACCGTTTCGTCGCGCACCTACCCGACGGTTACGACACCGTCATCGACGAGGAGGGCTCAAGCATCTCCGCAGGTGAGAAACAGCTCCTGACGATCGCTCGGGCCTTCGTGTCGAATCCGTCCCTGCTGATCCTCGACGAGGCGACCTCGTCGGTGGACACGCGGACCGAGCTGCTCCTCCAGCGCGCGATGGCGGCCCTGCGCACCGACCGTACCTCGTTCGTGATCGCCCACCGACTCTCCACGATCCGGGACGCCCACACGATCCTGGTGATGGAGGACGGGGCCATCGTCGAGCAGGGAACGCACGAGGATCTCCTCGCGCGCCGCGGTGCCTACTTCGCCCTGTACCGGTCGCAGTTCTCGGCCGCCGTCACCGACGAGGACGACGCCGCGGCCTAACGGCGTGTGGCGGAAAAGTAACGACCCGCCGTTTCCCCTTTACACGGGCCGGTCCGTGGAGGAAGGTGCCCTCAGACCTCTAGGAAGGCACCCCGATGGCTGATCTTCGCTCCACCGAACAGATCGAGGAGCATCGAGACGAACTCAAGCGCGTGCTCGGCCCCGGGCTGCTGCTGCTGTTCATCATCGGCGACATCCTCGGAACGGGCATCTACGCCCTGACCGGCACCGTCGCCCGCGAGGTCGGTGGAGCGGTCTGGCTGCCGTTCCTGATCGCCTTCATCGTCGCGGTCATGACCGCGTTCGCCTACCTCGAGCTGGTCACCAAGTACCCCCACGCTGGCGGGGCCGCGGTATACACCAACCGGGCGTTCAAGATCGGCTTCCTGACCTTCATGGTGGCGTTCACCGTGATGGCGTCCGGCATCACGTCGGCGTCCACGGCCTCCCGTGCGTTCGCCGAGAACTTCATGCGCGGCTTCGGCCTGGAAACGAACGCCGGGCTGGTCACGTTGATCGCCCTGCTGTTCATCGCGCTGGTCACCGCCGTGAACCTCTACGGCGTGGGCGAGTCGGTGAAGGTCAACGTGGTCCTGACCCTGATCGAACTGTCCGGGCTGCTCATCGTGATCCTGGTGGGCTTCATCGCCGTGGCCAACGGCCGGGCCGACTTCAGCCGCACCGTGGTCTTCGACACCCCCGACGACAAGGGCGTGTTCCTGGCGGTGTCCGCTGCCACCTCGGTGGCCTTCTTTGCGATGGTGGGCTTCGAGGACTCGGTCAACATGGCCGAGGAGACCAAGAACCCCTCGCAGATCTTCCCCCGGATCATGCTCACCGGCCTGATGGTCACCGGCATCATCTACGTGCTGGTCTCACTGACCGCGGTCGCGATCGTGCCGGTCGGCGAGCTCACCCAGACCGGAGCCACACCGCTGCTCACCGTCGTCCAGATGGGCGCCCCCGGGCTGCCGTTCGGCGCCATCTTCCCGTTCATCTCGATGTTCGCCGTCGCCAACACGGCCCTGATCAACATGCTGATGGCCTCCCGCCTGCTCTACGGCATGGCCAAGCAACGGATCCTGCCGCCGATCTTCGGCAAGGTGCTGGCCGGCCGCCGGACCCCGTGGTTCGCCATCGTCTTCACCGCCGGCCTCGCCGCCCTGCTCATCACCTTCGTTGGCACGGTCGCCCAACTCGGCGGCACCACCGCCCTGTTGCTGCTGGCCGTGTTCACGCTCACCAACGTCGCCGTGCTCGTCCTCCGCAAGGACAAGGTCGACCATGACCACTTCCACGCACCCACGTGGATCCCGGTGGTGGCGGGGGTGTGCACGTTCTACCTCGTCGGCCCGTGGACGGGGCGTCCGCTGGAGCAGTTCCAGATCGCGCTCGTCCTGCTGGCCATCGGCGCGGTGCTCGGCGTGATCACCTACTTCATCAACAGGCGCCTGCATCGCCGCACAGAGATCTCGCACGAGGAGTACCTGCGCACCGAGGGGCCGCGCAACTGAGTGTTGCGCTGGTGCGGAGCCGCTGCTCAGGAGCCGTGGCTGGCGAGGACGGCGTCCACGTCTTCGACGCGCAGCGGCCCGCCCGGGAACAGCGCGAACCGCCGCAGCGGTTGGCCCGCGACCAGCGCGAACAGCTCGGCGCTGATCTCGAGCCGGACGCCCTCCCGCGCCTCCACGCGTGACTGCAGCGCCTCCCACGCCTCCTGGTCGGCCATCCATTCGGAGATGGTGGACTCGTCGTGCAGGCCCACCCGCAGCGCGGGGGCCTCCAGCCTGAGCCTCCGGGACAGGGGCAACTCGCGGGAGTGCGGGCCGGCCTCGATGACGTACTCGCCCGACTCCACCACCCAGCGCTCGTGCACCTCCGACCAGAAGGCGAACGCGCGGGCGTCCAGGGGCAAGGTGACCGTCCGGGTCTGGCCCGGCTCCATCGTCACCTTCGCGAACGCGCGCAGTTCACGCACGGGCCGCGGCACGGACGCCGGCGCGTTCGCCACGTACACCTGGACGACCTCGGCCCCCGCCCGCGGGCCCGTGTTGGTCACCGTGACCGAAACCGTGACCCGAAGGTCGCCCGAAGCCACGCTGCCGGCCACTCGCGCGGTCAGGTCCTCGTAGGAGAACGTCGTGTACCCCAACCCGAAGCCGAACGGGAACGCCACCTCGCGCTCGGTAGCGTCGAACCCTCGGTAACCGACGAAGACGCCCTCGCCGTAGACGACGCTGCCGGACTCCCCCGGGAACATCAAGTGCGAGGGGTGGTCACCCAGCCGGATCGCCAGCGTTTCGGTCAGGCGTCCTGACGGCTCGGCGTCCCCGACCAGCACGTCGGCCAGCGCCAGCGCGCCCGCCTCGCCCCCCAGCCACGCCTCAACGACGGCCGCCGCCTCGTCGAGCCACGGGCTCACCTCGACGGCGGCGCCGTTGCTGAGCACCACCACGATGGGCCGGCCCACCTCGGCCAGCGCGGCCAGCAGGGCGAGTTGGGCGTCGGGCAGGCGCAGGTGGGTGCGGTCGATGCCCTCGGTCTCCTCTGCGTCGGGCAGGCCGAGACACGCCACCACCACGTCGGACGCCTCGGCCGCGGCCACCGCTTCGTCCACGAGGTCGTCGTCCAGCTCGCCCGACAGCAGGAAGCCGGGAGCGAACGTGACGTCGCGCCGCGACGCGAGCGTGTCGACGAGCCGGTCGACCCTCGCCGAGTTGACCTTCGACGACCCGCCGCCCTGGAACCGCGGCGTCCGGGCGAACTCCCCGACCAGGGCCACCCGAGCCCCCTCGGCGAGGGGCAGCACCCCGTTGTTGGCGAGCAGCACCATCGACTCGGTCGCGGCCTCGCGGGCCAGCGCGTGGTGGTCGACGCTGTGCTCGGGGGTCCGGCCGCGCCGCGCGTTGGCGGCGTGGCGGGCCAGATACAGCACGCGCTCGGCGGCGAGCGCGAGCACCTCGACGCTGAGTTCGCCCGCCTCGACCGCTGCGACGAGCGCGGTGTCGGAACGCCCCGGGTCGTGCGGCATCTCCAGGTCGAGCCCGGCCGCCAGCGCCTCGGCCCGGTCGTACACCGCCCCCCAGTCGCTGACCACGACGCCGTGGTAGTCCCACTCCCCGCGGAGCACGTCGGTCAGCAGCCACGGGTGCGCCGAGGCCAGCGTGCCGTTCACGCGGTTGTAGCTGCACATCACCATCCACGGCTGAGCCGACGTGACCACCCTCTCGAACGCGGGCAGGTAGATCTCGCGGAGCGCGCGTTCGCTGACGCGCACGTCGATCCGGGAGCGGTCGGTCTCCTGGTTGTTGGCCGCGAAGTGCTTGACGCAGGCGCCGACCCCGGCGCTCTGCAGCCCGTACGCCAAGGCCGATGCGAGGACGCCGCTGACCAGCGGATCCTCGCTGAAGTACTCGAAGTTGCGACCGCACCGCGGTGACCGCTTGATGTTGACGCCCGGGCCGAGGACGACATCGACCCCCAGGGCGGACGCCTCACGGCCCAGCGCCTCGCCCACGCGCTTGAGCAGCGCCGGGTTCCAGGACGAGGCCAACCCCACGGCCGTGGGGAAGCAGGTGGCCGGTTCCGACTCGCCGAGGGCGCCACCCGCGCGCTCGACGCGGAGCCCGTGCGGCCCGTCGGCCAGCCTGACCCGCGGCACGCCCAGCCGATCGATGCCGCTCACGTGCCAGAAGCCGTCCCCGCACACCAGGGAGGCGAGCTCGGAGGTGGTGGCTTGCCGCACCACGTCGTCGATGTCGAACGTCATTGCTGCCTCCCCGGCGGGCCGCGTCGACCGCCTTCGGTCAGACTAGCGTCGCGCCGACCACCGTGCCGATGGCGAAGGTCACCCCCATGGCCAGCGCCCCGCCGAGCACGTTGCGGACGATGGCGCGCGGGGCGGGGGCACCGCCGGCGCGGGCGCTGAGCAGCCCCGTGAAGAACAGCGCGACCACGACGGCCGCCACGGTGGTCCACACCCGCTGCGACGGGCCGACGAGCACCATGGCGAGCAGCGGGATGAGAGCGCCGACCGCGAACGACACCAGCGACGACACCGCCGCCGCCGTCGGTGAGGTGAGGTCGTGCTGGTCCAGACGCAGTTCGATGTCGGCGTGAGCTCCCAGGGCGTCATGAGCGGTCAGCTCGACGGCGGCCTCGTGGGCGACGCGCTCGGACATGCCCTTGGCCTGGAGCAGGCGCGCCAGCTCCTGCAACTCGGCCTCGGGCATCGTGGCCAGCTCCTCGCGCTCCCTGGCCAGCAGCGCGCGCTCGGAGTCGCGCTGGGCGGACACCGACACGTACTCCCCGACCGCCATCGACAAGGCGCCTGCGACCAGCCCCGCGATGCCGGCGGTGGCCAGCGCCACTGTGTCGGTCGTGGCGCCCGCCACGCCCATCACCAGGCCGGCGGTGGAGATGATGCCGTCGTTGGCGCCCAGGACCGCCGCGCGGAGCTTGTTGAGCATGCTGGCGTGGGTCTCGCCGTCACCTTCGGGGGGATGGGCCGTCCCGACCCCGTCCCACGCCGCCTCCTCGAGATCCTCTCGGGCCATTGCTCCAGCGTGCCTTGAACGCCGCGCTTGCGCCAGCAAGGGCAGGCTGGGCTCAGTCGGCCACCGGCGTCCTGTCGACCCGCCGGAAGACCTCGACTCGTTCCTCGTCGGTCAGGGTCGACAGCACGTCGTTGATGGTGTCGACGTAGAGATCGAGCCGCGAGCGGGCGGGCACGTACAGCCACGCCCGGCCGTCCAGCTGGCGGCGGACGATGCCCTTCTTGGACAGCCGGTCCAGCACCGTCATCACCGTGGTGTAGGCGATCTCCCTGCCCCGGGCCAACTCCTCGTGGACGTCACGAACCGGAGTGGGCGCCTCGCGCCCCCACAGGACGTCCATGACCGCGTGTTCCAGGTCTCCGAGGATGGGCATGCCACCATGATAATCACAGACTTGGCTCACTACGACAGTAGGTAGTACATTCCGGCCATGAGTCCGGAAACCATCGCCCGGTGGCAGTTTGGCATCACGACGGTCTACCACTACTTCTTCGTCCCGGTCACGATCGCGCTCTCGCTCCTCGTCGCGGTCATGCAGACGGCTTGGTACCGCACGGACAACCCCAAGTACCTCCGTTTGACCAAGTTCTACGGGAAACTCTTCCTGATCAACTTCGCGATGGGTGTCGTCACCGGCATCGTCCAGGAGTTCCAGTTCGGCATGAACTGGTCGGAGTACTCCCGCTTCGTCGGCGACATCTTCGGCGCCCCGCTGGCCCTGGAGGCCCTGCTGGCGTTCTTCCTGGAGTCCACCTTCCTCGGCCTGTGGATCTTCGGCTGGGACAAGCTGTCGCGAAGGGTGCACCTGGTCTGTATCTGGCTGGCGTCCCTGGGCACCATGCTCAGCGCGGTGTTCATCCTGGCCGCGAACAGCTTCATGCAGAACCCGGTGGGCGCGGTGTACAACCCCGCCACCGACCGCGCCGAGATGGCCGACTTCATGGCGCTGTTGACCAACCCCGTGTTCCTGGCGACGTTCCCGCACACCCTGGCCGCCGCCTACCTGACGGGATCCGGTTTCGTCCTCGCGATCGCCGGCTGGCACCTGGCCCGCCTGAACAAGCCCGTCCGCACCGAGCAGGACGACGCCGACGTGGACGCCTACCGCTGGGCGGCCAAGCTGGGCGCCTGGGTGCTGCTCGCCTCGGGGGCTGCGGTGGTCCTGACCGGCGACTTCCAGGGCAAGATCATGTACCAGGTGCAGCCCATGAAGATGGCGGCCGCCGAGGCCCTCTACGTGACCGAAGGCGGCGACGGCGAGATGGCGGGCTTCTCGCTGCTGACGATCGGCAGCCTCGACGGGTCTGAGCCTGTCTTCGAGCTCAAGGTGCCCGGCGTCCTGGGCCTGCTGGCCAAGGGTGATCCGTACGCGGAGGTTCCCGGCATCCGCAACCTCGAGGCGTCCTACCTCCAGGGAGGGCTGGTGAACCCCGACAACGCTCTGCAGCGGGCCTACGCCGAGAAGCTGCGCACCATCGGCGTGGACAACTTCGTGCCCAACATCCCGGTCAGCTACTGGACGTTTCGGATCATGATGACCCTGGGCTTCATCGCGATGGCCATCGGGGCCTGGACGCTGTTCACGCTTCGCAAGGGGCGGCTGCCGAAGTCGGGTCCGGTGTGGTCGATCCTGATGACGGCCGCCGTGCTGGCCCCCTTGTTCGGCAACTCGGCGGGGTGGATCTTCACGGAGATGGGGCGCCAGCCCTGGATCGTCGCCGGGGTGCTGCCCACGGCGTCCGCCGTCAGCCCGGGGGTGAGCGCCGGAACTGTCTTCGCCAGCATGGTCGGCTACACCCTCATCTACGGCGCCCTCGCCGTCGTCGAGGTGGGCCTGATGCTGCACTACGCCAAGGCCGGCCTGCCCGCCGTGGTGCCCCCCGTCGAGATCAAGGGCGAGGACGACGTCCTCTCCTTCGCCTACTGAGAAGGAGTGATCGACCATGCTGACCGCCCTCGCTGCTGAACCGACCACCCTGCAGGTGGTCTGGTACGTGCTCATCGCCGTCCTGTGGACCGGCTATCTGGTCCTGGAGGGCTTCGACTACGGCGTCGGGATGCTGATCCCGTTCCTGGGGAAGACCGAGAAGGAGCGCCGCGTCATCGTCAACACCGTCGGACCGGTGTGGGACGGGAACGAGGTCTGGCTGCTCACCGCCGGTGGCGCCACCTTCGCGGCCTTCCCGGGCTGGTACGCCACGTTGTTCTCGGGCCTTTACATCCCGTTCTTCCTGATCCTGTTCGGGCTGATCATCCGCGGGGTGTCGTTCGAGTACCGCGCCAAGCACCCCGACGCCCGCTGGCGAACCACTTTCGACTGGATGGCCGCTACCGGATCGTTCGTGGTCTCGCTCGTCTTCGGCGTCGGCTTCGCGAACTTCATCATCGGGCTGCCGGTGAGCCTGGCGGAAGGCAGCAATCACCTGCACGTCTTCACCGGCGGGTTCTGGAGCCTGTTCAGCCCGTTCGCGCTGCTCGGGGGCGTGGTGCTGGTGGTGCTCTTCCTCTTCCACGGGGCCAACTTCCTCGCGCTGAAGACCCGCGGGGTGGTGCACGACCGGGCCGAGGCGTTCGCCGGTCGGATCGGCATGGTCGCCGTCCTGGCCGGGGCCGTCTACCTGGTCTGGGCCAACCTCGCCCACGGGTTCGGCCCGCTCGGCTGGGTGATCGCGGCGCTCGCTGCGGCCGCCTTGATCGCGAGCTGGCTCTCGATCCGCGGCGGCCGCGACGGCCGCGCCTTCGTCGGTACGACGCTCACCATCGGGTTCGTGGCGGTGTGGATCTTCGTGCGGATGTGGCCCAATCTCGGCTTCGACACCAGCGGCTCGGCCGTCCCGCTGGACCGGGTGACCGCGGCGTCCACGGACTTGACGCTGTCGATCATGACCGGGGCCGCGGCCGTGTTCGTGCCGATTGTGCTGGCCTACCAGGCGTGGACCATTTGGATCTTCCGCAAGCGGATCAGCACCAAGAACATTCCCGACGACGTGGCGGTCGCCGCGTAGCCTGACGGGGTGCCAGCAACGAAGGGGCCCCTCGACCCGCGGCTGGTGCGGCGCGCCCGCGCCACCCGCTGGTACCTGGCCGGCGGCGTCCTGATCGGCTGCCTCACCGCCGCCCTCACCGTGACGCAGGCCTGGGTGCTCTCGCGGGCCCTCGCCGGTGTGTTCGCGGCGGCTCCGGGCCTGGAGTACACAAGCCCCACCCCCGGCACCGGCGCGTGGCCCGCCCTCGCCGGGGCGGCGCTCGCGCTCGCCGCGATCTTCGGCGGCAAGGCGGTGCTGGCGTGGGCGAACACCCTCCTCGCGCACCGCGCGGCGGCGGCGGTGAAATCGCAGCTGCGCCGCGAGGTCGTGGCGGCCCGCCTGGCCGACCCGCTGGACGACCGCACGTCCACCGCGGGCCTGGTCAACCTCGTGACCGTCGGGCTGGACGCCCTGGACGGGTTCTACTCCAAGTACCTTCCGGCGCTGCTACTCGCGGTCACCGTGCCCGTGATCGTGGGAGCGGCGATTCTCACCGCGGACCTCACCTCGGCGGTCGTCGTCGCGCTCACCCTGCCGCTGATCCCGGTCTTCATGGCCCTCGTCGGCTGGACGACCGAGGCCCGCACGCAGAAGCGCTGGCGTACCCAGCAGCGGCTCGCCCGCCACTTCGCCGACCTCGTCGCGGGGCTGCCCACCCTGCAGGTGTTCGGCCGCGCCCGCGCCCAGGCGATCGGTCTGCGCAAGACCGAGGACGCCCACCGCGCCGAGACCATGGCGACCCTGCGGATCTCCTTCCTGTCCGCCCTGGTGCTGGAGTTGCTGGCCACTCTGTCCGTCGCGGTGGTCGCCGTCACCGTCGGGTTCCGGGTGGTGTACTTCGAACTCGACCTCGCGGTCGCGCTCTTCGTTCTGATCCTGGCACCCGAGGCGTACCTGCCGGTGCGCCAGGTCGGCGTCCACTATCACGACGCCGCCGAGGGGATGGCCGCCGCCCAGCAGGCCTTCGCGCTCATCGACACCCGTCCCGCGGCACCGGTCGAGCCCGCCGGCCGCGCGGGTGGCACCGCGTCCCAGGGGTCGCTGGTGGCGGTGCGGGGCCTGTCCCACACGTACCCCGGGGCGGGGGGACCGGCCGTGTCTGGGGTCGACCTCGAGGTCGCACCCGGTGAGTTCGTCGTCGTGACCGGCCCCTCCGGCGGCGGGAAGACGACCGTGCTCAACGCCCTGGCGGGATTCCTTTCCCCGACAGCCGGGGAGATCAGCCGCCCCGATCGCGCCGGGATCGCTCTCGTGGGGCAGAACCCGGGCATGGTCGCCGGGACCATCGCCGACAACGTGCGGCTCGGGGATCCGCGGGCATCGGACGTCGCGGTGGCCGACGCGCTCGCCCGCGCCGGGGCTCCCGGCGCCGACCCCGCGCGCGGCGTGGGGGACGACGGCGAGGGACTCTCTGCGGGGGAGCGCCGACGCGTGGCCACGGCGCGCGCCCTGCTCCGCATCGACGCCGGCGCCCGGTTGTTGCTGCTCGACGAACCCACCGCAGGGCTGGACGCCGACGCCGAGGCCTTCCTGCTGCGGAGCCTGCGGGGCACGGGGGTCGCGGCGGTGGTGGTGTCCCATCGGCCGGCGGTCCTCGCCGAGGCCGACCGCGTCGTGGTGATCGGCGACCCAACGTGATCGCGTTCCTCCGCGGACTGGTGGCCGGTGTGCCCCAGGGCTGGACGCGCCTGGCCCTCGCCGGCCTTCTCGGAGCGGCGGCGTCCGGGTCGTCGGTGGCCCTCATGGGCGTCTCGGCGTGGCTCCTGTCCCGGGCCGCGGAGCACCCGCCGGTGATGTACCTGACCGCGGCGGCCGTTCTGGTGCGCGCCTTCGGGATCGGCCGCGGGGTCTTCCGCTATCTCGAGCGCCTCGTCGGCCACGACGCGGCGCTGCGCGCGCAGTCTGCGCTGCGCCTGGACACCTACGCCGCCCTCGCCCGGACCACCCTGCTCGGACGCCGCCGCGGCGACCTGCTCACCCGCGTCGTCGCCGACGTGGATGCGGTCCTGGACCTGGTCGTGCGGGTGTTGCTGCCGTTCGGATCAGGGTTCTTCGTGCTGCTGGCGACGACGCTGGTGCTCGGCGCGTTCTCCTGGCCCGCGGCCCTGGCACTGCTGTCGACGGCGCTGGTGGCGGGCGCGGGCGCTCCCTGGCTCGCCGCCCGACTGTCCGCGCGCGCGGACGCCGCCGCCGTCCCCGCCCGCGGCCACCTCGCCGATGTCGTGCACGAGATCGGCCGGACCGCGCTCGATCTGGTCGCCTACGGCGCGGACGCCGCCGCCCTGAGGCGCCTCGACGCCGCCGACGCCCGGCTGCGCGCCCTCGACGCGCGCGCTGCCTGGACCCGCGGGCTGGCCGGCGCCCTCCAGATCATCGCCGCGGGTGCTGCCGTCGTCGCCTGCCTCGTCCTCGGTGCCGATGCCGTCCGCGCGGGGAAGCTGGACCGCACGATGCTGGCCGTCCTCACGCTGACGCCGCTCGCGCTGCACGAGGTGTTCTCCGACTTCACGAAGGCCGCCCAGACCTGGACTCGCGCGCGCATCGCCCTCGACCGCGTCAGGGAGGTCCTCGACGCCCCGCCGGTGGGGTCGGGCGATCTGGCGGTTGAGCCCGCGGGGTCGGGTGTCGCGGACTCGGTCAAGACTGAGGCAGCCCGCCTCGCGGTGAGGGACCTGACGATCGGATGGCCCGGCGCCCCTCCGCTCGCGTCTGGCCTGGCCTTTGACGTCGGCCCCGGCGAGCGCGTGGCGGTGACGGGACCTTCCGGCGTCGGCAAGACCACGCTCGCCGCGACGGTGCTCGGCCTGATCCCGCCCGTGACGGGATCCGTGGAGGTCTCCGGCAGGATCGGCTACCTGGCCCAGGACGCGCACGTCTTCTCCACCTCGATCGCCGAGAACGTACGGATCGGTAACAAGAACGCCTCCGACGGCGAGGTCGCGCGGGCGCTTGACCGCGCGCGCCTGGACGTCGACCCGGGGCGTCTCGTGGGCGAGTTAGGAACCGGGCTGTCGGGGGGCGAGCAGCGCCGGCTGGCGCTGTCGCGCCTCGCGGTCGGCGACTACCGGATGCTTGTTCTCGACGAACCGACCGAGCACCTGGATCCCGCGACCGCCACGGCGCTCCTCGACGACATCTGGTCCTCGGCCGGCGACCGCCCCCTGCTCGTTATCACGCACGACGCCTCCGTGATCGCCCGGTGCGACCGGGTGGTCCGTCTCGCGGCGGCCGATCTCGTCGGCTCGGGCGAGTACAGACCCGCTCCTGCGACAAAACGGGCGCTCGATGCTGGCGCGGTCCAGGGGGAGTCACTGTGACAACGGGCTTCATCAGAGGCCCAAGAATCGAGCGCCCAATTCGTCGCAGCACCTGGCCCC